>DAOTTD010000189.1:0-69950 GCA_034438015.1 Ktedonobacteraceae bacterium
GCGTCAGCGCCTCCAGCATGCGGTGAACCGTCTGATGTATGGGGAACGTGACGATCCCTACAGAGTCATCGCACGGTTGGGACAGCGGGTCGAGGGAACGCTGGCAGCAGATGCGGTGCTGCCCACGATTGTGGAGACGGTGGCGCAGGCACTCAAGTTGCCCTATGCGGCCATTACCCTGAAACAGGAGGAGAGCTTCGCCATTGCAACCGCTTACAGCGCCTCTGGGCAGTCTGAGGAGACGCACGCGCCTCTGCTGCGCCTCCCGTTGGTCTACCAGACCGAGCAGGTCGGCGAACTGGTGCTTGCCCCGCGTGCGGCTGGCGAGACCTTCACGTCTGCCGACCAGCGGCTCCTCTCTGACCTGGCCCATCAGATCGGCGTGGCCGTGCATGCCGTCCAGCTCACGGCCGACCTGCAACGTGTAACGGTGGATTTGCAGCACTCACGCGAGCGTCTGGTGATCGCACGTGAAGAAGAGCGCCGCCGCTTGCGCCGCGACCTGCATGACGGCATTGGCCCGACCCTCGCCAGCTTGTTTCAACGACTCGATACGGCGAGCCGCCTGGTGCCACACGATCATGACGCCGCCGTTGTGCTGCTGGAAACCCTCAAAGGGCAGGTCAAGGCGACGATTGCCGAAATTCGTCGTGTCGTCTATGCGCTGCGCCCACCGGTGTTGGATGAACTTGGCCTCCTCTCGGCACTGCGTGAACACACGGGGTACGCGCAAGAGTCCAATGGGCTGCGCATAGTGATTGAAGCGCCCGAAGCCATGCCTCCATTGCCCGCCGCGGTCGAGGTCGCCGCGTATCGCATCATCCTGGAAGCCTTGACCAATGTCGAGCGTCATGCGCAGGCACACACCTGTCTGGTGCGACTGGACCTGACCGAGGCAGGAGCACTGTGCCTGGACATTACCGATGATGGCCGTGGCCTCTCTGCGCACTCCACGGTGGGAGTCGGCCTGACCTCCATACGTGAACGCGCAGCAGAACTGGGTGGAGCCTGTAAGATCACCGCTGAACCCACGGGCGGAACGCGTGTGTGGGTCAGATTACCGTTAGCGAAGGAGTAACCCATGGAACCGATCCGCGTGTTGATCGCCGACGACCACGCTTTTTATCGCGAAGGGGTGCGCACGATGCTGAGTTCGGTCCCAGAGACCGAGGTGATCGGGGAAGCGGGTACGGGAGACGAAGTGATTGCCCTGGCCCTCACCCTCCAGCCCGACGTGATCCTCATGGACCTCAAAATGCCGGGTCCCAATGGCATTGAGGCCACCAGGCGCATTCTGCACAGCAGTCCGCGTATGGGTGTGCTGGTCATCACCATGTTTGAAGACGATGATTCGGTCTTCGCCGCCATGCGAGCAGGGGCGCGTGGCTACTTGCTCAAAGATGCAGATCAGGACGAACTGGTGCGAGCGGTCAAAGCGGTCTCCCGGGGCGAAGCCATCTTCAGCCCGTCGATTGCGCAGCGCATGATTCACTACTTCGCCGCGCTCCCTCAGACGGCAGCGGCCATAGCCTTTCCTGACCTCACCGATCGTGAGCGCGAGATACTCCACTTGATCGCGCAGGGTGAGAGTAACGCCGCGATTGCCAGGCAGCTGGTGCTGAGCACCAAGACGGTGCAGAACCATGTCTCTAATATCTTCAGCAAGCTCCAGGTGGCAGATCGAGCACAGGCTATCGTGCGTGCCCGGGATGCGGGCTTGGGACGTGAACGGAGCACATAAGACGGTGTCTCACTCGCCTTCTGCACCCGCTCCCCTGTCCAAAGTGACAGCTTCACGAGTTCGAGAGCTCATCGGAATGAAGGCCCCTTATTTATCTCATCAGTTACTTTGCGGCTGGTGACAGCTTCCGTAGCTCTCCCCCTAGAACTTATGCAGCGCGAAGCTTCTCCTCAACAGCGCTTAGTTGCTTTAGGGAGGTGGAAAGTCCGTCCTGAATGAGCTGAGCGACCACCCCCTCACATGATGTGGGGAAACCGCACCCCTGACGAGGTAGGGAAATCATACACGCATCCCGTGGGAAAAGAACTGTCCAAAAGTGCAGTTGACAAGAAGCTACGAGGGGGTGATACTACGTATAGGAGTAGTCCCCTTGATATTTAAAGTAACTCCAGGTTTTATTGGCAAAGCAGGAGCAGATTTATAGCATTCTGAAGAATAGCAAGCGTTCCTACAATATTTTTTTTTATAAGGACCTGAAATGGCAATCGAAAAAAATTTTTTCCGGCAAGTTATGGGCCATTTTGCAACCGGCGTTACCGTCGTCACAACCAATAGCAAAGGCGTCTTGGGAGGATTGACGGTCAACTCTTTCTGCTCGGTCTCGCTCGATCCACCACTTGTACTTGTCTGTGTAGAACTGCATAGCGGCACGATCCCCTTGTTTCGCGAGAGCGGCGTATTCGCCGTCAACATGCTCACGGAGGAGCAGGAAGAGCTCTCACGCTGCTTCGCGACGCCCAACAAAGACCGCTTCGGCGCCTTCTGTCACGCTCCCAACTATACCGTCGCAACGGGCGCTCCCGTCCTGACCGATGTGCTGGCCTTCGTGGACGCGCGTATCGTGGCGGAATATCCCGGCGGCGATCACGCGATCTTCCTCGGCCAGGTTGAGGCCATTGGCTTTGGCGGAAAGGTGGTCTTCATCAATGAAGAGGATAGTGAGAACTATCATCAATCAGGACACAACGGTCATACGGCGATAAGGAATGAGAAACCCCTCACCTATTATCGCGGGCAGTACCGCCGTATCGCTGACACCTATCGCGTACCAAGCCTTAGCGCACCGCAACGCAAAGACGAAGATGCTTGAGGACTGCGATCAGACACAAATTCGTAGCGCTGCATTAGCGGTCTTGCATGAACGAATTCGGAGCTGTCGACTCTGCCAGGAACACGGCTACATCCCTGTCGCCCATCCCCTGGCAAGTGGACGTGCCAGCGATCGTGTCTTCGTGATTGGTCAGGCCCCCGGTCATCGCTCTGTGGCAAACGATGTTCCATTCAGCGGACCTGGAGGACGCATCTTACAGAAATGGCTTGAGCAGGCTGGCTTTCCTCCCGGCTACCTGCACGAGCATATCTATCTCAGTTCGCTTACCCACTGCGATCCCGGCAAGAATCCACGCGGTGACGGCGATCGTCGCCCGTCCCCTGCGGAGGTCGCTTTGTGTAGACAACACCTGGAGGCGGAACTGCACATCGTGCGCCCGAAGGTGGTGCTGCTCATCGGCACGATGGCGATCGAGACCTTCCTGGGCAAAGGAAAATTAGAGGAGATCATCGGTACGCATCAGGAACGCGCTGGTGTGCTTTTGCTGCCCCTCCCGCATCCATCGGGCGTGAGCCGCTGGCTCAACGCTGCTGAACATCAGCGGTTGCTTCATAACGCACTGGCGCTTCTCTCGCACTGGCGAGAGGCCTATGCGTTATAAAGGCTCGCTCGCCCTCTGGTGCATGTGATACTCGTGCACGCCCTTCTTGAGCGTGCCCAGAGCCAGCGTCGCGCAGGTCGGACGCGTCATCACCAGTTCACGACCGAGCTGATCCATGAGATCCTCAAAGCTCAGTTGCTCGATCTCTTCCGGCGTCATCCCTTGAACCATCTCGGTCACATATGAGGCCGCCGCGCAGCTGATGGTACAGCCATCGCCCTCCCAGTTCACCACCTCTAGCTTGCCATCTTCGCCAAAGCGAGCATGTATGGTAATCACATCTGCACAGCCCGGATTGCCGCCACTCAGGCTCACGTCGGCGCCATCTAACGGACCACGGTTGCGTGGATTTTCATAATGATCGATCAGGAAATCGATAGCCTCTTGACGATCCATCTCTTTTCGCCTCCAATTGCCAACTTTCAACAAGAAAAGGGGCGCACGGCATGCGCCCCTTCCACATAGGTACTATAGGGTATAACCGTGCTGGCATCCCATTACATTCCCGCGCGGCTTACTTCTCGATGGGTGCGCGCACCAGGCTGCCCCACTCGGTCCACGAGCCATCATAGTTGCGCACACGTGGGAAGCCGAGCAATTGCGTCAGGACAAACCAGGTGTGCGCCGAGCGCTCTCCGATGCGGCAATAGGCGATCACTTCTTTGTCGGGCGTGATATCCTTGCTGCCATAGATCTGGCGCAGCTCTTCGGCTGACTTAAAGGTACCATCTGTATTGGCTGCTGTGGCCCAGGGAATGCTCTTAGCACCGGGAATGTGCCCACCGCGCTGCGCACCTTCCTGCGGATAGTTGATCATGTGCAGCAGCTCACCGGTGTATTCCTGCAGTGAGCGCACGTCGATCAGGCGGCGATCAGGATTGCGCAGGCCAGCGGAGACCTCCTCGCGGAAGGCACGAATCGTCTCATCAGCGGGCTGCGCATGGTATATCGCCGCCTCATAGTGAGGAACGTCTTTGACCTCAGGACGTTTCTCTTCTTCCCACTTCGTACGACCACCGTTCATCACCTTCAGTTTTTTGTGCCCGTACATCGTGAACAGCCAGAACGAGTAGCAGGCATACCAGTTGTTTTTATCGCCATAGAGTACAATTGTGGTATCGTTCGAGATGCCCCAGCGGCTCATCAATTCCTCAAAGCCAGGCTGGTCGATGAAGTCGCGCTCCAGGGGATCTTGCACATCGACATGCCAATCGAGCTTTACAGCTCCGGCAATGTGGCCGATCTCATAGAGCAGTACATCCTCGTCAGCCTCGATCAGGCGCACCGTCGCGTCGTTCAGATGGTCCGCAACCCATTGCGTGTCAACCAACACCTCTGGATTGGTATATCCGGCAATCAAGTCCTGTCCGGCAGAGACAGTTTCATTATCAGCCATGTCCTAAAATTCCTCCTGACAATTACGTTCTATTTTCTTCACTGGCTTGCATGCTCAAGAACGCACACAGCGAGAGAGTCTATAAGTGGTTGGGAGGTCTTTTGCTTTCGTAGCAGATCCTCGTGTCTATGCCTTATATTCTACTCCGCAGCTTGGAATTAAACAAGTCTCTCTCGTCTCCGTACTCCCTCCCCCGGAAGGGCTCAAAGTGCTTCCTTACCGGCTGGCTCCTGTCCCTTCCAGTCAACTGGCCGACTGGTTATTTGCCTGATCGATTGTTAAATGGGTATTGATTCTGGGTCAGCGAATCGCCCGGCAAGAGTGCAGATGTCAGAGACAGATCGCGGTAATAGCGATTGTACACCACCCCGCCGGGGTTGGTGAACTGCTGAATCGGTTGCCCCTGCAGCGCCGTCATCATCGCATCATGCCAGATCGTGCCAGCGCCGGTGATGCCGATGATATTGTACATCGGCGAATTATCGTCGTTCCCCGACCATACACCCGTCACAAGGTTCGGCGTATAGCCGATCGTCAGGTTATCAACGAAGTTGTTCGACGTACCAGTCTTGACGGCGGCTGGTATGACTGTTCCGCCACATTGATTATTGACGTAGAGGTCCAACGCGTCGCAGGGGAAGAATTCTTTATCGCGCGTCGCATTGTCGGATAAGACGTTCGACAATATATAGGCCGCCTGCGCGCTGATCACCCGCTTCCCCTTTGTCGGAGCTGCGTAGATGACCTTGCCGCGATCGTTTGTGATCGTCTTGATCGCGTGGGGCGCCACGTAGACGCCGCCATTGGCGAACGTTCCATACGCAGAAGTTTCATTGAGCAGGTGAACGCCCATCGCCCCCAGCGTAAACGTCTCGTTGACCGAGCCGTTCGTCGCGCCAAGGCCCGCATTCTCCGCGGTAGTATAGTCGTTCATCACCCCTACTTTTGAGGAGAGTTCCAGCCTCACCGCGTCGATATTGAGCGACCAGTTCAGCGCCTCGCGATACGTAATCATGCCATAATGGATATCATCATAATTATCCGGCCTGAACGACACGCCATCGTAATAAAACGTTTGTGGCTCATCGAGCGTTCTTTGACCCGGACTGACACCATTCTCGAAGGCCGTGACATAAGTGAACGCTTTCATCGTGGAGCCGGCCTGGCGGAAGCCCTGTGTCGCGACATTGAAGTCCTTATGGGCCGGATCGATATTCCCGATCAACGTCTCTATCGCTCCCGTTTGCGGATTGATCATGACGACCGAGGAATCCGTGATGTTGTGCGCATCCCTGATGGTAGCAATATCGTTTTGCGCCTCCTTGAGCACTCTGGTCTGCAGATTCGCGTTGACTGTCGTGATGACGGTCAGGCCGGAGCGCGAAAGGTCGCTGATCTTCATATCCAGATTGCGGGCCAACTCGGTCAACGCGTATACCGTGAAGCTAGAGAGCGCTACGGCGTTGGCGCTCTGGGCAGGCGCGTGATACGAGGCGAAACCGGGTTTCTGAATCTCCGTGAGCGCCGCTTTGTACTGCTTCGCAGAGATCGTCTTCAGGGTATACATCTGGAGCAGCACCTGCTGCGTGCGTATCAGGCTGCTTTTGGGAGACGATACCGGGTTGCGCTGATCTGGATTGCTGGGTATACCCGCCAGCATAGCAGACTGGGCAATGTCTAGTTGATTGGAGGCCGGGTTGTTGGGCTTATCCTTCAAACCAAAGTATGTCTGAGCGGCAGCTTCAACGCCGTATGCACCATTGGCGTAGTACACCGTGTTCAGGTACATGTCCAGAATTTGCCGTTTGGTATAGTAGCGTGTCACATCCGGTGCCAGTTCGATCTCTTCCAGCTTGCGCAGGGCTGTATCCGAGTTTCCGACGATCGTATTTTTGATGAGCTGCTGCGTGATCGTGCTTCCGCCTTCAACAACGTGGCCGCTGGAAAGATCAGAGATGGCCGCGCGTATGATGCCGTTGAGATCGTACCCGTTGTTGTTCCAGAAGGTCTTATCCTCCATATCGATCTCGGCATTCTGCAGATTCTGCGAGATCTTGTTCAATGGTTCCGAGGTCTGAATGCCCTGGTCGATCGCCTGGTATAAGAGGTGGCCACTGGCATCATACATCTTTAGATTATCCTTTGGCAGAATATCCGCCAGCGTCGTGATCTGCGTCTGGTAGCGTGCGGTCGTCGCGGTTCTGATCGCGTTGTACGAGGTCAGGCCAGCAAAGACAAGCGCGATAATCAGTGGTATTCCGACCGCGATCGGCAGCACGGCCCATCTCATCATCCTGCGATCGGTGGCCCGCGAGCGCGCACTGCTGAGATGAAGATTTCTGCGCACCCGGTGACGCTTATTGCGCCAGCGCGTGGTACGCAGTGATTGATAGGAGGCATTGGACGAGGCAGCGCCCGCCGTCCTTCCTGGTCGTTCATTGCGCCTGGAAGCGGCAATACCTTGCTCTGCTTCCCGACGTACAGGCACTATCTGTGTCGTGGCAGCACTCGATACGTCCTCGGGCACTGAAGATCTGAGTATGGCCTGTGTCTTTTCGTGAGAAATATCTTTACGCGTTGCCTGAACAGGCTGCATTCGCTCGGTCGGCTGTGTGTTTTCATCATTGCTTCGCCCTGGTGCGGATGTCGTTTCATCAGAAGTAACTTTTTCCTCAAAAGTGGATGCCCCGTCTTCCCTTTTCGGCATGCTGGATCTCTTTCCCCTCATAAATGATGAGTATGTGCCTGGAAGAGTGTTTATGCCTTAGTAGCATTTTTTGTTGCCCACTTCTCACACTATCATCATATTTAGCTATTGAATACTTATACATTCTACATTTACTAATACATCGATATAATAGAGGACTCTGATGTCTACTTGATAATAATTGGTATTCTCTTTTTCTAGCCATGCCATTCGCATTGGCCGATCGAACAAGCCTATACTATCGCAGCTACGTTGAAAATTTGTGAAGAAATTGTAAATGAATTGTAAATTTTGTGTAAAGTATTGGTATGCCTGTGCTTCCCAGGCCGTTCGGCGCATCTTTTCAGGAAAGGCTGATACGAGCGCCAATCGCGCCTGTGCAGGGTGTAGAGCAGTGATCCAGTGGATGCGTGGGTGGTGGGGTGGTGGAGGCAGGCGTTCAGACGCCAGTCCTGGTTGGTCCCTTACTCATCTGGAGCAGGCGCTCCGCCAGCCCGGTATTGCGCCACGCGACGCGATCGTTCCTGACGGCTATCTCGAGCGCGTGCGGCTGCCCCACCAGGACACAGAAGCGTCTGGCGCGCGTGATCGCGGTGTAGAGCAGATTGCGCTGGAGCAGCATGCGATGCTGGGTGACGAGCGGGATGATCACGACGGGATATTCGCTGCCCTGGCTTTTGTGGACGGTGACGGCGTAGGCCAGAACCAATTCGTCTAGTTCGTGGAACTCGTAGCCAACGAAGAGCGGACCTGCCTCCTCTACGAATTCGACTTTCAGCGTGGCGCTGTCTTTGTTGATGCTGCGTATCCAGCCAACGTCGCCGTTGAAGACGCCTTTGTCGTAGTTATTGCGCGTCTGCATGACTTTATCTCCGACACGCAGAATAGTATCGCCCCACTCAACCTGCGCGATGGCAGAGGGATTGAGGTGGGCCTGTAGTTTCTCGTTGAGCGTAGTTACGCCGACCGGCCCCTTGTACATCGGCGCGAGCACCTGGATATCGCTCAGCGGATTGAAGTGATAGCGCGCCGGGAGCCGGCGCTGGACGAGATCGAGTATCAGCTGCTGAGCGCGTAGAGGATCTTCTTCGTGCATGAAGAAGAAGTCTCCGCCCGCCTCGACCTTTGTAGAGGGCAGGCGCCCGGCATTGATGCGGTGCGCGTTGACGATAATCTTGCTCTGCTGTGCCTGGCGAAAGAGCTCCGTCAGGCGCACGGTGGGGATCGCTTCGCTGCGCAGCAGGTCGCGCAAGACGTTTCCTGGTCCGACTGAGGGCAACTGATCGGCGTCACCGACCAGCAGGAGATGCGATTCGCGAGGTAGCGCTTTGAGCAGGTGATAGAAGAGCAGGATATCGACCATCGAGAACTCGTCGACGATGACAAATTGATAGGGCAGCGGATTGTCTTCGTTGCGCTGGTAAGAATTGTCGTGCGGCGCGTATTCCAGCAGGCGGTGGAGCGTCCTGGCCTGCCCTTCGCCCTGGACACCTGCCGCTTCGGAGAGACGCTTCGCGGCACGTCCCGTCGGCGCGGCCAGGGCGAAGTTGATGTGACGATTGCGCAGTACCATCAAAAGCGCGCGGATCGAGGTAGACTTGCCGGTGCCAGGTCCGCCCGTAAGGATGCTCACCTTCTTGCCATACGCCATCTGCACGGCCTCGCGCTGTCTGTCGGTCAGGTGCATATTCCGCCGCTGCTTGAGCAGGTCGAACACCCGATCCCAGAGCTGCTGCGAGACAGGCGGGAGTGAGCTTGGGGCAAGCGAGAGCTGGCGCAGGAGACGCGCAGAACCGTTCTCGGCATACCAGAACGGCGCGAAATAGATACGCAACTGAGGCTCCTCCGCCTCGATCTCATCCCAATCGAGCGGTGGCCCATCCTCATCATCGAGCTCCTGTGACACGGCCACGGGAGCCACTGTGGGTAGCGGCGGTTCGATAAAAACATCGTTATCGCTGCGCAGCTGCTCCATAGCGGGGAGTAACACCTCGGCAGGAACCTTGAGGATATTTGCAGCCAGTTGTACCAGGTTATTTTCTGGCAAGAAGCAATGTCCATCGTCGTTCGCCGCCTGCGCGAGCACGTACTTCAGCCCGGTCGCCAGGCGCGGCACGCTATCGAACGGCAGGCCCAGCTTCACCGCGATCTCGTCGGCGGTGCGGAAGCCGATCCCCTGTACCTCCTGCGCCAGTTGATAGGGATTCTCGCGAATGACCTTGATCGATTCCTTGCCGTATTGCTTGTACACGCGCGTCGCTACGTTGATGGAGACCTCGTGCGATTGTAAGAAGAGGTGTAGCTCTTTGATTTCGCTGTGCTCGGCCCACACCTTGATGATCTGGTCGCGATCCTTCGCGCTGATCCCCTTCACCTCGCTCAGGCGCTCTGGCTGCTGCTCGATAATCGCCAGCGTCTGCTCCCCGAAGTGATCGACGATGAGCTGCGCCTTCTTCGGCCCGATGCCCTTAATCAGGCCGGAGCCAAGATAGCGCGCGATACCTTCAGTAGAGGCTGGCAGGCGCTCGGTGAAGCTTTTGACGTGGAGCTGGCGACCGTAGCGCGGATCATTCCCCCACTCCCCCTCGACCGTGAGCAGTTCGCCCACATGGATATCGGGCAGTGTCCCGACGATGGTCATCAGATCGTCGCGAAAGAGACGCCCGGTATCATTGGGGCGAAAACGCGCTACGGTGTAATGATTATCTTCGTTGTGAAAGACGATACTTTCGACGGAACCCTCAAGCGTTGGCATGATATCCTATTCCATCCAGCCGGTACGATGTTGGAAACGAGAATAGAAATATCTTAGCACACTCAAACTGCACAGTCGAGTGCAGAGAAACGTGTTTCTACCTACCTTTATTTATCATCCCTTTTCTATAAAACGATGGCTGGCACTTGCACCGTAATCCATACCATAAACGTCCTTCAGTTGCTCAACCCTTCGCAACGAATCTTCGCTAAACGGCGTCTTATTTTCAAAGGCATGCAGGACAATGCCTTCCAGCAGATCTCCCAGGGACATGTCATGGTACTCAGCGAGCCCTTTGAGCACCTTCACCATACGCTTCTCCATGCGTGCACCAATCTGGATACGCTCGACAGTGAGATTTCCCTCTGCTGTTTGCAAGCTCTCTTCACGTTTGTTCATTTGCTTCGCTCCTCCTTCTGGCTAACTCAAAACAATAATGTTACATTTACAATTTGTTACATTGTTATAAATATATCATGATAACGCAGAAAATTCAAGTGCCTGGAAAAAATAACGGCCAACCCGTTGAAGAGGTAGTATAATCAAGGAAGGATACATCATCATAGAAGGAATCAGGTTGGCATATGCAAAATCCACCACAAAGTAGCGAAGAGAAATGGGCACCTGGAAAGCATCACCAGCAACGCCATTCTGTTGAAGGGGCGTAAAGTTTAGGGCAGTTATCCTCATCAGGGTATCTCTTCAGGTAACACGCGCTCACGGCGGGGTCCTTGATTGCTCGGAACCCTGCCGTGACGGAGCATAGCCCATCCTCTACGGCGTCAGTATGCCGGCGTGCCAGGTATCGATAGCGTGCTTGAGGGCCGCGATATAGGCCGCTTCATCGTTATTGTCAGAGGCTGGCGCGTACTTCGGGATAATCTGGTTCACCGTAGTCAGCCCCCACTGCGAGACATACAGGTTGCGGATAAGCTCGTACCACGCCTGGAAGCCATCCTCCCAACTCGAAAACCAGGCATAGCCATCCTGACACTTGTAGTTGGGGATACAGCGCAGATTGCCGAGTGAGAAGCTGACACGCGCCTCGCCCTGCGTGCCAAATGAACTCTCATGCATAAAAAATGCCAGGGCGAAGGCAGGATCGATGCCATACTTGACGCCCATATCATATAAAGCTTGCCCTTTGCCGGCGGCGGGTGAGTTATAACTCGCCAGGACGTGATTGATAAAAGCGGCGCTGATCGTCGGTTTGCCCAGCACCGAGTACGGTCCATTGGAGACGGGCAAGGTGATCTTGGACGGTTGCGGCTGGCTTTGCTGCCACGTCGCGGCACGATCCCCACCGACCTGCATATCATACACCTGCCCACCGGAATAGCTCACCAGTTGAGGAGAGCCAGGACGCTGCGACAGGACAAACGAGACCATGATCAAGATAGCAAGAAGAACAGCGACAAAACACAGCATAAAGCGTTTGAGATCGAACGCGCGCTGGAAGGGTTCCTCGAAAGCATCAAAACGTAACGAAACCGCACTATCGCCGGAGAGCCATACATCCTCAACCACCTCATCAGGAAGCTGACGGGTAGCGCGTGCAGGAATACCGGGCTGGAGCCGGGTCGAAGAGCGGTTTTCAGATTTCCTGGCATAGCTGCCACTGGCCATATCAACCTCCTTCAGTAGGCGAACACTTGTTCTAATTATAGCACAGCGCGCAAGTGCGAGCAATGAAATAGCCAGATATGTTGGACTATGAAGGATTGTTATTTTACGGGGTGTCTAAGAAAAGCATACCCGCACCTGATGGAAAATTCAAGGGCAATTTCTTTCACTCTCGTCCCGCTCGACGAACACTTTTCCGTCGCGCATTACCAGGCGCGCCATCTGACCCGGAGCGAGCTCCTCGGCCAGCACGGCATCGGCCAGGGCATCGTCGATATGCGTCTGAATAGCACGGCGCAGCGGACGCGCGCCATACTCCTCGTCGAAGCCTTCCTGGAGCAAGAAGTCTTTGATCTCGTCGGTTACAACGAGCTCGATCTTTTGCTCGTGCAGGCGGTTGCGTACCTGGGCCAGCAGCAGGTCGATGATCTGATACAGCTCCGGCTTGCCCAGCGCGTGGAAAACCGTAATCTGGTCGATGCGATTGATAAACTCGGGACGGAACAGCCGCTTCAGGTTATCCATCGCCTTCGAGCGCATGGCCTCGTACTGCTCGTCCTTTTCATCCTCGGGCTTTAACGCTACGAAGCCGATGCGCGCGGCATGGCGCAGCTCCGTGCTGCCGGCGTTGCTGGTCATTATGACCACAGTATTCTTGAAGTCGACGGTACGCCCCAGCCCATCGGTCAGGCGGCCATCGTCCATGATCTGCAGCAGGGCGTTGAAGACCTCGGGGTGCGCCTTCTCCACCTCGTCCAGCAGAACGACGCTGTACGGACGCCGCCGCACTTGCTCGGTCAACTGGCCACCCTCGTCGTGTCCGACGTAGCCAGGTGGGCTACCGAACAGACGGGAGACGGTATGCGGCTCCATATACTCCGACATGTCCAGGCGTATCAGTGCGTCTTCACCGCCGAAGAGCTCCGCGGCCAGGGCCTTCGCCAGCTCCGTTTTGCCGACGCCCGTGGGGCCGAGGAAGAGGAATGAGCCGATGGGACGCCGTGGGTCCTTCAGACCGGCACGCGAACGCCGGATGGCGCGCGCAACGGCACGAATGGCCTCATCCTGCCCGACGACGCGTTTGCGCAGATCTTCCTCCAGGTGGCGCAGATTCTGCCGCTCGGACTCCAGCATCTGGCTCACCGGCACACCGGTCCAGTTCTCCACGACCTGCGCGATATGCTCAGGGGTAACGATCAGCGTCATCGACGCACCCACCGCCGCGCGTGCTTTATTCAGTTTGTTCAGCGTCACCAGTTCGTGCTGACGCAGGCGTGCCGCCCGCTCGTAGTCCTCGGCATTCGCCGCAGCCTCTTTCTTGACCTGGATATCGGCCAGTTCCTTCTCCAGGTCGGCGACCAGAATCGGACTCACAATCCCCTTCTCGGTCGCATCCAGGCGTAGGGCAGACGACGCCTCGTCCATCAGGTCGATGGCTTTATCGGGCAAGAAGCGGTCGTTGATGTAGCGGTCGGAGAGCTTGACGGAGGCTTCGATCGCCTCGTCGGAGATGTTGACCGTGTGATGCGCCTCGTAGTTGGGGCGCACGATCTTGAGCATCTCGATCGCCTCTTCTGGAGTTGGTTCGGGCACCTTCACCGGCTGGAAGCGGCGCTCCAGGGCAGCGTCCTTCTCGATATGCTTGCGGTACTCGTCGGGCGTCGTGGCACCGATGCAGCGCAGTTCGCCACGCGCCAGAGCTGGCTTGAACATGTCGGCTGCCCCCACCGCTCCCTCAGCGGCCCCCGCCCCGACAACGGTATGAAGTTCATCGATGAAGACGAGCACTTCTGGCGCCTGCCGCAGCTCGTCCAGAATGGATTTGACGCGCTGCTCGAACTGCCCCCGGAACATCGCGCCGGCGACCATACTCCCCATACTGAGGGAGACAATGCGCTTGTTGCGCAACGGAGCAGGCACGTCGCCGGTGTGGATGCGGCGGGCAAGCCCCTCCACGATCGCCGTCTTGCCCACCCCTGGTTCGCCGATCAGGACTGGGTTGTTCTTCTGACGTCGCCCCAGGATAGTCACCAGGCGCCGAATCTCACGCTCACGACCAGCCGCCGGATCGATCTTGCCCTCGGCCACCTCGACGGTCAGGTCGCGCCCATACTGATCGAGCGTCGGCGTCTTGCTCTGTTTGCCCTGCCGCTCAGCCGTCGCGGTATTTACGCTGCCAACGGTCGCAGGATTGCCATTAAAAGTAAAACCAAAGGGCGTCTCCTGACCATTCCCCTCGCCTGTCGCCTGGTTCGTAGCGGCATTCATCAATTCATCGACGCACTGTTGGCACAGGTAGTGCCGTTCCCGGCGACCATCGACGATCTGCTCAACGGGAATCTGGGCGGGATTTTTTTTACAGCGCTCACATTTCATAGGTTTTAGTCCTCCTCGCGCGGCTCAGAGTTTCTCCAATTTCTTCCATGCATACTCTATGAGAGCGCCTTCAAGAAAAGTTGTAACGAAAGCTAGCACTCCATTCGATATATTGCTACTATTGTATCACCTGATGTCACCGACCGAAACGTTTGCCGGGCACCACTTCAGGGCTTCTCAGTAGGAATGGGGCTTGCCCCCATCCGGTGCCCCTTCGTGATGAACGCCCTCCACAGGCCTGCGGATGGGGGCAAGCCCCATCCCTGCTGTGAGGATCGTTTTCAGTGCTTAGTAGCGACGAGTGTAGTACCGGCGCCGACGCGACCAGGAGCGATAGGTCAGCGCGTGCCAGATCGCAACCAGGATGATTGCTCCAATGAGCGCCCTCACGATGGGCACGCCCGCAACGTTGATGTCACCGAGACCACTGATGATGATCACCTGCGTCATGAGCCAGATGCCGATGAGCGCCGCAATAATCGCGCCAACGAAGCCGAAGGGGAGCCGCCAACCGACGATAAATTCTGCCAGCAGGCCAACGATGGCGGCAACAATGAGGTATACAATAAAACTCGTGCCAAACGACCAGGCGTGGTCGCCGATATGAATGGTGATGCCGTCCGACGGGACAAGGGCCGATAGGAGAAGCAACATGAAGACCTCCTGTGATAAGCAAGTTGGCACAAAAGTTGTGTCTACTTAAAAAACGGTGTTACGCATATATGGGTAACGAATGTCAGCGGATATTAGTGGCAATCATTGCCGATCTCGCCGGACAATCAGTTCATCTTGTTGTAACAATACTGCCCATCGAAGCGTGTTTGTCTGTGCTTACCTATAATGGTATATTAAGGTTAAGACACAAGAATCAGGCAGTTGAAAGAGGAACTTGCCTGGAGTGTATTTCTCACTCTGCATATCTGGGCCAGGCACGGCTCACGAAGGAGAAAATGATGACTATCCCCGCAGAGAGAGCGACAGATGCGCCGCTTGTCGCTGTAACATTGCATATCAACGGAGCGGTGCATGCATTAATGCTCGACCCACGCGTAACCCTCCTTGATGCGTTGCGCGAACATCTCGGATTGACTGGGACCAAGAAGGGCTGCGATCATGGAGCGTGTGGCGCCTGTACCATCCTTGTCAATGGGAAGCCGTTCCTCTCCTGTCTCACGCTTGCAGTCATGAGTGAGGGAAAAGAGATTACAACGATTGAGGGCCTTGCCAGAGGGGATCAACTTCACCCTATGCAAGCAGCGTTCATTGTCCATGACGGCTTTCAGTGTGGATATTGTACGCCTGGTCAGATTCTGTCTGCCGTTGGCCTCCTGAGCGAGGAACATATCATCTCTCAGGAGGAGATTCGCGAGTTCATGAGCGGTAATATTTGTCGTTGTGGGGCTTATCCGAACATTGTTGCCGCTATCTGTAGCGTTCTAGAGGGAAAGACCAATGGAGCCGTTTAGCTATACGCTTGCAGAAGAAATGGAAACAGCCATTGCACTCCTTTCTGCTCACCCCCAGGCCAGGTACATTGCGGGTGGCACGACACTGCTTGATCTGATGAAAGACAACGTCCTCACACCCAACCTTCTTGTCGATATCACACGGCTCCCCCTGCGAGGCATTGAGGTGACGGACAGCGGTGTGCGCATTGGTGCTTTAACGACGATGAACGAGATGGCACACGAGCCAGTTATCCGTGACCGCTATCCTCTGATCTCTCAAGCACTACTGCTCAGTGCCTCGCAACAACTGCGCAATATGGCAACAATCGGCGGCAACCTGCTTCAGCGTACGCGTTGCTCTTACTTCCGTGATCCAGCTTTCGCCTGTAACAAGCGTGTTCCTGGCTCCGGGTGCGCCGCTCTCTCTGGCCCAAACCGGATGCATGCCATTTTAGGTACCAGCGATCATTGTATCGCGACACACGGCTCTGACGCTGCTGTAGCCCTGGTGGCATTGGATGCGATCGTGCATGTGCGCGGACCAAAGGGAGAACGTCGCATCCCGCTCACTGACTTCTACCTGCTGCCTGGCACGACACCAGAGCGCGAACATGTCCTCGTACAAGGAGAGCTCATCATCGCCATTGAGATCCCCTCAACATTTGATGCAACCCGCTCAACCTATCTCAAGGTCCGGGATCGGGCCTCCTATGAGTTTGCATTGACCTCAGCCGCCGTCGCATTGGAGCTGGACGGTACAACCATCCGGGCCGCGCGACTCGCGCTGGGTGGCGTAGGAACGATCCCGTGGCGCGTGCACGCCGCCGAAACGCAGCTCCAGGGGGCAACTCTCGATACGAGAGTGTTTGCCGCAGCAGCGGAAGCAGCGCTGGTCGGAGCGGTCCCCCAACGGGATAACGCGTTTAAAGTCGAGCTTGCCAGGCGAACGCTGGTGCGTGCACTGACTACCGTAGGAGGTATGGCATGAGTACGAGTGAGAAGAAAGTGCTGGGTCAAGCGCTTGACCGCGTGGACGGGCGGCTCAAGGTGACAGGCCAGGCTCGCTATCCAGCAGAGTTTCCTCTGGATAACCTGACACATGCCGTCCTCGTGCAAGGCACAATCGCGAGTGGCCGGATCAGGCATATCGACACGAGCGCGGCAGAAGCAGCGCCCGGCGTCCGTGCAGTACTCACCCATCGCAACGCGCCTCAGCTCAATAGAGGTCCTGCCAACTTCCTGGGGTCGGCTCCCCCACCACCCTTGCAAGACGATCACATCTACTACAACGGCCAACATGTTGCCATCGTCGTCGCAGAGACATTTGAACAAGCCACCTTTGCCGCCACATTGATCTCCATAGACTATGAGAAGGAGACCCCTCTCGTTTTACTCGACGATCAGCATGCCCAACCGTTCGCAACGGCCTTTCCCGATGTGGTACGTGGCGATCCAGATACGTCATTCGCTACGGCTGCTGTGCGTGTCGAGGAAACGTATACGACACCAACGCAGCACAACAACCCGATGGCTCTTTTCGCCACCACGGCACACTGGGATGGCGATGCATTGACGCTATACGACACGACGCAAGGGGTCGATAACTCACGCACCGTTGTTGCTGCGATGCTTGGCCTTGAGCTTTCCCAGGTGCACATCATCGCACCTTTCATCGGCGGCGCATTTGGCAGCGGTCTACGCTGCTGGCCACATGTTGCCCTCGCGGCGATTGCAGCGCGACACGTAGGCCGTCCGGTCAAACTGGTCCTGACGCGTGAGCAAATGTTTACGTCTATTGGCTACCGTCCACAGACCGTCCAACGCGTAGCACTCGGTGCGACACGTGACGGTCAACTTGTGGCGACGATCCATGAGGGCACGGAGCCGACGGCCATGGCCGATGATTATCGCGAGGGCCTCGTCCGTGCAACACAGTCACTCTACGCCTGTCCCAATCTGCGCGCAAGATTCCAGCAGGTACGTCTCAACGTCGGCACCCCGACATGGATGCGTGGTCCCGGTGAGTCGCCGGGGGTCTTTGCCCTTGAAACGGCCATGGATGAACTGGCGTATGCTCTGGATATTGATCCTATCGAATTGCGTTTACGTAATGACGCTCTCGTCCATCCAGGAAGTGGACTACCATGGTCGAGCAGAGGGTTACGTGAATGCTATCAGAAGGGGGCAGAGCGCTTTGGCTGGAAACGTCGCACCCGCGCACCTCGCTCGATGCGCGATGGCAATGACCTGATCGGTTGGGGAGTAGCAAGTGGGCTCTATCCCTACAATCGTCAAGCAGCTTCGGCCCGCGTGCAACTGCTCACCGATGGAAGTGCGATAGTGCAGACTGGTGCCACAGATATTGGCACTGGCACCTATACTATCATGACACAGATCGCGGCGGACGCGCTTGGCCTTCCTCCTGAGCATGTCCGTTGTGAATTAGGAGATAGTTCGCTCCCAGTGACACCACCGCAGGGCGGGTCGATGCTTGCTGCCAGCGTGGGATCAGCAGTGCAAACAGCGGCCCGAGCAGTACTTGAACAGATACTCGCGCTCATTCGTGATGACGAGGCTTCACCACTGCGAGGTGCAAACATCGATATGATCGCCGTTCGTGATAGCCGCATCGCGCTCAAAAGTGATCCATCACGGCACGAGAGATATGCGGAGATCCTGTCGCGTCATGGTTTGAAAGTGATCGAGGCTCTGGGTAGAGCGGCACCGGGCGATGAGACACAACAGTTCGGAACCGGCGTCTTTTCCGCCAAGTTTGCCGAAGTGCATGTCGATGCTGATCTGGGCAGAATACGGGTCGCGCGCGTGCTCTCAGTCGTCGCAGCAGGACACATCCTCAACGAGAAGACGGCGCGGAGTCAGATGATTGGAGGCGCTGTCGGCGGCATCGGGATGGCCCTTCTTGAGCAAACCAGCATGGACGCGAATACAGGGCGAATTGTCAACGCCAATCTCGCGGACTATATGGTTACGGTACAGGCAGATACCCCCTCCATCGATGTGATCTTCATTGATCAATCGGACACACACCTGAATCCGCTTGGAGTGAAGGGTGTAGGAGAAATCTCCATCGTTGGCATTGCCCCCGCGATTGGCAATGCCATCTATCATGCAACAGGCCGACGCATTCGCGATCTTCCTATCACGATGGATAAACTTCTATAGGTGTTTTAGCCTGGTCGATTAATCGCCTGCATCATCTTGCTGACAGCATCAAGCTCATCCTGATTCACGGTATGCCCCATACGCGGGTAGAGCTTCGCCGTGACCTCTGCGCCGAGTCGTCGCAAGACCTCGGCGCAGAAGAGGACGCGCTCCGCTGGAATGTGGAAATCAACATCGCTGCAGCCGAGAAAGACGGGCGTGCCAGCCAGCGAACCGGGATAGTCGCGCGGTGTGCCGTCGGGTCCGATCAGGCCGCCGCTCAGGCCGGCGACTCCACCGTAGCGACGCGCGTTGCGGACCGCGAACTCAAGCGAGAGACATGCCCCCTGCGAGAAGCCGAGCAGAATAGTGCGCTCGGCTGAGATGCCAGCTTCTCCCAGGCGCTCCAGGAGCGAGGCAATGACGGCCAGCCCCGAAGAGAGACCGGGCTCGTTGCTCGCAATGGACGCGAGGAAGCTGTTGGGATACCACGTGTAGCCAGCCGCCTGCGGTGCGAGGTAGGCAAAACCGGGCTGGTCCACCTCGCCTGTGAGGCTCAAGATGTCTTCCGCCGTCGCCCCGCGCCCGTGGATCATAATCATAGCGGCTCTGGCGCTCTCAAGCGGCTCGCCAGCCATCAGCACAGGCTGCCCCTGATGTGGTCCTGTTATCTTATCCATACGTTCACGCATTGAAAAATCTCCAGACTGCCCGCTAGCGACCCGCCGCGCCGACATTCTCCTCCGGTACATGGATTGGGAGCAGGACCTCCTCGATCTGCGCTCGCTGCGGCTCCAACCAGGGGGGAAGCTTGAGATGCGTCCCTAACTCCTCCACCGTCTCGTCGGTGGCGAATCCCGGCGGATCGGTCGCGATCTCGAAGAGGACACCGCCCGGCTCGTTGAAGTAGATCGAGTGGAAGTACTGGCGATCCTTGACCGGCGTGACGTTGCTCCCCTGATCGAGCAGGCGTTGACGCCAGGCGAGTTGGTGCACATCGTCTTCAGTGCGCCAGGCGACGTGATGGACCGTGCCCACCGCTATTCTACCACGCGGCTGATTGGGCAGGCTCAAGACATCGACGGTGGCTCCGGGTCCGCCCTCGCCTACCTCGTATCTGAAACGGTTGCCCTCTTGTTTGAGCAGACGGAAGCCGAGCACTCCGGTGAGCATCGCGGCGGTGCGCTCTTGATTGTTCTCGGCCAGCGTGACGCTGTAAAATCCACGAATGGCATAGGCTTCAGGGATCGGGCCCTGTTTCCAACCACTGCGCGCGTCCGGCTGCTGATGGGCAACCAGTTCCAGCGAGAGCCCATGCGGATCTAAGAAAGCGATGACCTGATCGTCGAAGCGCGCGGTCGGCCCGGTATAGGCCACGCCGTGCTTCGTCAAGCGGTTGGTCCAGTAGTCAAGGGCCGCCGCCGGAATAGAGAAGGAAATGTCAACGATCTGGCCCGCTCCCCTGCTTCCTTGCGGCGCACCGGGCCAGGGAAAGAAGGTCACAATCGTACCCGGCGTTCCAACCCCATCGCCATAGTAGAGGTGGTAGGTGCCTGGATCATCGAAATTGACCGTCTGTTTGACCAGCCGTTGACCCAGGACGTGTGTATAAAAGTCGATGTTTTGCTGCGGATCTCCCACGATGGCCGTGAGATGATGGAAGCCCGCAATCGTATTATTGTCCATATACGTTCCTCTCCGCTGAGAAATCAGCACTCAATGAGCTTTTATTTTATTCAGCATAATGTTAAGATACCCATATACCATTAAAAAATCAAGTCAAATTGGCGAATAGCATTAAAGAGCAAACCCTATTCAGCAGAAAAGAGGAGAGGAGCCTGTGTTAGACCAGACGGACCGAATGTTATTAGCTTTACTCAAACAGGACGCGAAGCGCAAATATAGCGAACTGGGCGAGGCCGTCCACCTGTCGCCACCAGCCGTGCACGAGCGGGTGAAAAAGCTGGAACGAGCCGGCACGATCAACCGGTATACGATCGAGATAGATCCCGAGAAGCTCGGCCTGACCCTGCGCGCCTTCGTACGCATTCACATCAGCCGTGTCCCCTGTGAAGAGCTGGCGCGCGCCCTACAAGCCTTCCCCGAGGTCGTGGAGTGTTTTAGTTCCGCCGGCGAGGAGAGCATGCTCATCAAGGTGCATACGACCTCGCCCTCGGCACTGGAAGCACTGCTCAACCATATCCGGCAGATGCCTGGTGTGGAGCGCGTTCTTACCAGCATTATCCTCACGACGCACTTTCAGAGGGAAAATATCGCGGTAGAGTGATGCTCATATCTGGCCTCAAGACGTTTACCTATGCCCTTGTTTCAGGGTGCAACAAAACGATATCCAACGCCCGGTTCAGTGAGCAGGTAGCGGGGATTGGCAGGGTCGAGCTCCAGTTTGTGGCGCAGGCGGTTCATATAAACGCGCAGGTACTCGGCCTCACCGCCGTACTCCGCCCCCCAGACGCTCTGTAGCAGCATGCGGTGCGTGACCACCTTGCCCACGTTGGTGATAAGCTGCTTCAAGAGGGCGAACTCCGTTGGCGATAGCCGCACCTCGGCACCACGCAACCGTACGACGTGTCCCGCCAGGTCAATCTCAAGATCGCCAAACCGCTTTACACCGCTTCCACGTGGCGGCGTCTCCCCCTGGGTACGACGCAATACGGCGCGCATGCGAGCCAGCAGTTCCTCCACCCCAAAAGGTTTGCTTAGATAATCGTCAGCCCCAAGATCGAGCGCCGTGACCTTGTCGCTTTCGGCATCCAGCGCGGTCAACACAATGATGGGGACCGAAGAGTACTCGCGCACACGCCGACAGACTTCGAGGCCATCCATGCGTGGCATCATGATGTCGAGTATCAACAGGTCGGGATTTTCTCGCTCCCATACGGCTACCGCTTCCAGCCCGTTGCTCGCTTCCAGTACCTCGAAGCCGCGCGCGTGCAGGTTCCGACTGACGAAATCGCGCAGGGCCACTTCATCTTCTGCGAGCAGAATACGCTTCGCCCTCGTCATATACGCCTCCTTTCCTCTGTTGAAAACTCCGTTTCTGGCTGTAAGGGAGAAAGCTCCGTTGCTACCATATCTGTGGACACCACCGAAGCAAGCGGCAGCGAGAACGATATCGTCGTACCCTCCATTGTACTCTTCGCCCAGATCGTGCTGCCGTGAGCTTCGATGAATGCCTTGCAGATAGCCAGTCCCAGGCCGGTCCCGCCAGAATGCTGCTGGCGACCGTGCTGCGCCCGGTAGAACCGCTCAAATACGTGCGGCAGTTCGTTAGAGGCGATGCCAGGCCCATTATCGGCAACAGATACGACAACCCCATTGTCTTGTACCTCGGCGGTGATGCGCACCTCGCCCTCACCGTACGTCAGCGCATTGGCGACCAGGTTGTGAAGCACGACCTCTATACGCGCGCTGTCTATGTTGACCGGTGGCAAAGTGGCAGGGATATGCGAAGTGAGTGTGACTCCCGGATGACTCACCCGCTCGACGATCTTCGCTACGAGATCCTGTATCCTGGCAGGCGCACGATTGAGGAAGAGTAGTCCCGCCTCCTGCCGCGAAAGATCGAGCAGGTTACTTACAAGTTGAGCCAGACGATCCGCTTCACCGCTGATCATCTTCAAGAAATGACGCTGATCTGCAAGAGGCCATGTTATATCCTGTTGCAGCAATGTAGAGGCGTTCCCTTTAATAGCTGCCAATGGCGTGCGCAGCTCATGGCCAACAGCCGCCAGCAAGGTCGTTTTGAACTCGTCAAGTTCTCGCTCGCGGGTCACGTCACGCAGCAGCAGGCCACGTCCTATAGTGCGTCCCGACTCATCGTTCACATCGAACAGCCGTAGATGAATGGCCTGCCGCTGATCGGTTTGTGTGATCTCGACCACCAGCTCCGTCGCTTCGGCGCACGCAACCCGTTTCAGCGCCCGCTCGCATTCTTGTGGATGTACCGCATTTGAGCGCAGTGCGTTGTAGAGTGTGCTGATCGGCTGGTGCTCCAGAGACTCGATGGGCAGTCCCATAATGGCGCTTGCGCCGAAGTTGGCGTACAGAATTGTCCCATCTATGCCTGTCAGCACCAGCCCATCGCTCATGCTGCCCATAATTGCCTCTAGCTTCTGCTTCTCCTCCGATGCCTGCTGATACAGGAGTTCGTTCTCCCGTGCCACTTCGCGCAGCCGCTCATCGCTGCGTTCGTAGAGCACGGCATGTTCCCACGCGAGTGTGGCATAGTTGGCAAATGTCAGCAGCAGGTCGATCTCGTTCTGGTTAAAGGGATGAGCCTCAATACGGTGTACCAGCAGGACGACGCTACCGGCATGACGGCTGATGATCGGGATCGCCAAAACGCAGCGGAAACCCTCATCGTAGGAGAACGAAGGCGAGTTGGCATTGAGTAGTTTCTGCACGGGCTTACCATCCCGCAACGCCAACACGGCTGCTGAACTCACGTTCTCGGGCGACAGGGAGAGCACGCGGTCGTAACGTTCGCTATGCCCAGCGCTGGCAAGCACGCGTAGTACTCCCTGCTCATCGGGCAGGAGTACCGCCGCTGCCTGCACATCCACCAATCGCCGCGCCTCGCGAATAATCTTGCCTACGACCGTATACGGTTCCAGAGATTTGACCACGGCGTTCGACGTCTCCAGCAGCGTTCGCAGTTTTCCGAGCTTCTCCACTCCATCGTACTCGAGACGTACGAGTGAACGCGCAAGATCCCCTACCTCGTCCTCTCGTTCAGCAAGCACAGTGGCATGCTCAGGAATCGATTGCTCGGAGGTAGGCAGCACCTGGTGCTGGAGAGCAAGCGTATGGAGGGGGCGAATGACCCGGCTCAGCAGCATGAGCCAGAACAGCAGACCACCGATGGCGAAGAGAAGTGCAGCGGTCAATAGCCAGAGATGGAACTGTGCGACTACGGCCAGCGCCTCGCTGGCAGGTCGCTGCACGACGACAGCCCAGCCGAGGTACGGCACGGGTACGGCACTGAAAAGCCAGTCCTGGCCGTCGGTTCCCGGACCCAGACTTGAGGTTGCATGACCGCGCAACGCCTGGTCGGCCCCCGGCAATTCATCCAGCACGGTCTGCATGATGCGCTCGTGCTGAGGCGTGGCGATAAGCTCGCCCTTATCGTCGATGATGCTGATCATGAGCTGCCGTCCCTGGCGTTGCTGTGCCTGGACGACGGGCGTCAGAGGTTCACTGAGTTCGACGAGCGAGATATTCGCTGCGACGATGCCTATCAGTTGACCGCTGGCGCGCACAGGTTGAGCAATGATGACGCCTGCGCTGAAGGTCGTTTCGACGGCGATACCTACCTCAAAGATCGGGGCGGTGGCGGCTCGGGCGCGTCCTATGATGTCGGAGGGCGAGAACTCCGCTCCTAACCCGACCTCACCCGGCGGCCAGGTAACGCGCAGATCACCTAGCGGTCCGAGCCAGGAGATGTGATCCACGTCGCTGCGAGCAGCCTGATAGGCCCGGAAGGTCCTCGCTATTGCGTCCGGAGTATGATTCTGTGCTACAAGCTTGCTCAGAGCAACGAGCGAAGTCTCGGCATCCCGCAGTTGCAGGCTGGTATTCAGGGCGATCTCCTGCGCCAGCGCCTGGTTGGATGCCTGGGCGTCGTTGCGCAATTGCTGTTCGACGACTGCGTTGACTCCCACTCCCCCAACCAGCACGACGACGACAAAAAGCAGGTAGACGCTCAGCATCTGAATCAGGAGAGATCGACGCACGATATGCAGCATGGCCAATACACACCTCGATGAGTTCTTTCGCACGATCTCGTTGTGCAAAACCAACCCCTGTGCGATCTTTCGACACTTCGGCTCTGACGCGCTCATCAATACAACTAAAATGTGAATGAGGTTTCCTTATTATATCATTTCGGTTCCCTGAATATCACTTTGATACGAAAGCGACTCGGGCACCTGTTCCGAAACAGATACCCGAGCTTTGATACGAGAGGGACGCTTAGCCGAGCGCTTTGTTGACAAACTCGTTGGTGAATGTGGCGCTGAGATCAATCTGCTTGCCCTTCGGGACCAGATTGCTCTGATACTCAGTGTTGAGCACCGATTGAGGCGCGCCAGCAGGCATTAATCCATCTGGACTGAAGATGGCCATCTGGTTTTGCAACGCCGTTACATAGAGAGCTTTATTGCCTGCGTAGTAATCAGCCGGCATTTTATCCGCGATCTGCTCCGCCGTGTGCGTGTGCATCCACTTCAGCGTCTGGACATAGGCGTTCGCCAGCTTCTGAACGGTATCCTTGTGACTACTGACATAACTGTTATTCATAAACAGGCTGATGAACGGGTAGGGTCCGCCCAGGGCCGCCTGCGTGGACTGCGGCGAGCGCAGATCGACCAGGACCTTCCCGACACCTGTTGCCAGGATACGCGAGATCGTCGGCTCGGTCGTCATGCCTGCATCGATTCTGCCCTGCTGCAACGCCGCGATAAAGGTATCGCCTGCGCCCACCGGCACGAAATGCACCTGGTCTGGCGCTATCCCGGCATTATGCAGCAGCGCGGTGGTGAGAGTCTGCGTCCCTGAGCCCAGTTCAGTGACGCCCAGATTCCTGCCTTTGAGGTCTTTGATCGAGTGGATCTGGCTGGCCACTTTAGCAGAAACGATCTCGGCTTCACCAGGGGCAACGTTCAACAGAACTACGGCCTCCATCTGCTTGCCAGCCGCTTGCAGCTCGATGGTGTGGTTATAGGACCCCGAGCCTGCATCGACCTGGCCTGCCAGCACTTCGTTCTCAGAGGATTGTCCAGATGCCTCGTCAATCAGTGTTACGTCCAGACCCTGCTGATCGAAGTACCCTAGCTGCTTGGTGAGCATGTTCGGCAAATAGATCTGCTTGCTGAGTCCACCCACCATGATCGAGAGATGCGTCTTACCACCACTGCTACTACTGCTACCGCTGCCGCCACTACTGCTACTGCCGCACGCGCTAAGGATAAGAACTAAAATGAAACTGCCTACCAGACTAATCCTTCGGCTCCATGAGTTCATGTGCTTCCTCCTGTTCGGTCTTCGATGATTCTATGTGTAACCAGCCGTTCTCGCCCCTGGTTCTATTGGTAACGATGTGCTGGCTACACTGACGAGCGCATTTGCTTTTCGTTCGCTTCTTTTCTCATTCCTCCTTGTCTTCTGATCCGAGGAACTGACGGCGAAGCCGTAGCCGCGCATGCGGCGTTGTTCCTCGGAATTCTGAGTTCATCTAAATAGCTACATCACTGATGATATTGGGGCGCCAGCCGATCAGACGGTTTTCCAGCGCGGTGATCAGGAGCTCCGCAAGCAAGGCGAGCGCTGCCAGCATCGCCATCGCCGCGAAGACACCGTTCGCGTTAAAGGTGCCCTGCGCGGTCTGAATCATCAGGCCGATGCCCTGGGTCGCACCCAGGTACTCACCGACTACCGCGCCGACCAGAGCAAAGCTAAAGCTGGTATGCAGGCTGGCAATGATCCACGTCAGGGCTGACGGGATGATCACCGCTGTGGAGAGTTGGCGCTGGCTCGCCCCCAGAATGCGTGCGTTGGCCAGCAGGTTGCGGTCGACCTCGCGCACCCCCTGAAAAGCGTTGTAAAAGACGATAAAGAACACCATCACAGCCGCCAGTGCCACCTTGGATTGCATCCCCAGGCCCAGCGCGATGACGAAGATAGAGCCGAGCACGATACGCGGAATCGCATTGGCTACCTTGATGTAAGGGCTCAGGATATCGGCCAGGGACTGATTGCGTCCCAGCACCACTCCAAAGACGACCCCGAGCACGACGCCGATCACGAAGCCCAGGACGGTCTCTTCTAAGGTGACGAGAATTTGCTCCCATAAGGGGCCCTGCGCCGTCCCCTGCGTGACCCAGGTGACGAGTTGTGCCAAGATACCAGAGGGTCGGCCCCAGAAGAAGGGGTCGACGATGCCGACACGAGTGGTGAGTTCCCAGCCCCCGATGAGCACGACCAGCAGCAGGACGCGCAGCGTGTTGACCATGATGCGGCGGCGGCGGCGGGCAGCGATGGCCGCTGGCACTCCTGTGCTCTCGGCGGTGGTGCTGGTTTCTTTAGACTCGTTGCTTATTACGCTCATAGCTAATCAATACCTCCTCGCGAAGATCTTCCCAGATTTCGTGATACAGTTGGACGAAACGTGGCTCGAAGCGGATTTCCTCCACCTTGCGTGGACGGGGCAAGTCGATGGTATAGATGCCTTTGACGGTGGCCGGCCCAGAGGTGAGGACGCACACCCGGTCGGCCAGGGCGATGGCCTCCTCCAGGTCGTGGGTGACGAAGACCACGGAGGCCGAGAGGGTGGACCACATCTGGAGCAGTTCGTCTTCCATCAAGGTCCGTGTCTGCACGTCGAGAGCACTGAACGGCTCGTCCATCAACAGGATCTGCGGCCCGTTGATAAAGGTCTGAGCCAGGGCCATGCGCTTGCGCATGCCGCCCGAGAGTTGGTGCGGGTAGCGGTCCTCGAACCCAGTAAGTCCGACACGCGCGATCCAATCGTGAGCGCGCTCGCGCGCCTCGGCTTTTGGCTTTCCACGGAAGAGCGGGCCGGTGACAACATTGCTGAGCACATTCTTCCAGGGGAAGACTGCGTCAGCCTGGAAGACATAGCCAATGCGCGGGTCGATGCCCTGCACAGGTTTGCCCATTACCTCTACCTCGCCAACGCTTGGTCGCTCAAGGCCAGAAATAAGTCCCAGCGTAGTGGATTTGCCGCAGCCAGTCGGGCCAACCACGGCGACGAACTCACCAGGTGCGACGCTGAAGGTGACGTTGCGTATCGCGGTGTAGGCCTGGCCTTTTGGCGTCAAAAAGCGTTTGGTGACGTCCCTCAATTCTATGGCGGACGTACCCTGGCTCGTTACATTTTGGGTCATGGCTGATAAGTTTTTCATCGATAAAGCGGAGATGACCGCACTCCTTTCTCTTATGGTCGTCTGGTACCATGCCATACGCACAACAAGTATCTACAAATAAGACAGGTTGAATGTACGAATTCCAGATCCGGCGATCACCGGGCTAGTAGATTTTTGTGGGCCTATGATGGGAGTATACTCAATTGGACATAAACGACGCATAAACGAGACCTATCCCTGCGTAAATAGAGCATAAACATTAACAAATGTATTCGTCTCGTCGGGATGAAGTTGGTTCCAGTGGGAAAAGGATCGTGCTAATCAAACATGATAAACGACTCTCCATAGTGGGCAAGGAGATACCGACTACTGCGAACACTATTTAGAGTTGAAGAGTATTCCATTTCATTCATAAGGAGGAAGAGAAGCATTTGAAAACAAGTGAGAAGGCCGTTTTTCACCTGTTTTCCCTACCAGCAGTCCCTGCGCTTCCGCTACGCTGCGGCATACGTTTGCCTGCAACTGGTTGATGTAGGTGGCGATCAGGTCAACAAGGATAGGCATGTACAAGGACCTCTCTTCTGTAGCGTTCTTCTCACCGATGTCCTTCTGTATAGGTTGCAATTGTACTACATAGTATGCCCATCTTCCATTCGGTGTGGTCTATAGCTACAAGATACATCGCCTGCTGCTAGCCGCGCACACTATCGGCGAGGAGTTGTCCCACAGTCACAAACCGGTAGCCACGTGCTCGCAGCACTGTAATGATCTGTGGCAGCGCCTGCACCGTCTGCGAGCGGTTTCCGCCGCCATCATGCAGCAGGATCACGCTGCCATTCCCTGTATTGGCAAGCACTCTCTGAACGATAATGCCGGCTCCAGGCAGTCGCCAATCGTTGGGATCGACATTCCACATGATAGGAGTCAGTCCGAGCTGCGTCGATACGTTCTTCACGGTCGTATTGATAGATCCATAGGGAGGACGAAACAATATGGGCCGCACACCCGTTACCTGCTGAATCACGTCGGCGGTCCTTGACAATTCCCATTGCATACTGGCGATGGAGAGTCGTGTCATATCGAAGTGGTCCCACGTATGGTCGGCAATCAGGTTCCCCGCGCGACTGACCTGCCGCACAATACTCGCGTAGGCCGGTATCTGCCTCCCGATACAGAAAAATGTCGCCTTGACCCCGTACTCCTGCAGAATATGCAGCACCTGCAGCGTGTAGATCGGATGAGGACCATCATCAAAGGTTAGAGCGATCTCGTGTAGAGAAGTGTTACCATTAAAAAAGATGTTTTCTCGTATGCTTGCAGGGACCGTCGCGTTGACATTATCACCTTTTATGGTCGGCGGAGTGGCCTTTGCGGATATATGTGCAACCGGTGAAGGAGTCGCTCGGACAGACTTTGGTGGTATTTTTAATACTATCGATCTTACTTGCCTGACCGTTTTTTGCGTCGCCTGGACAGGTAACCTGTTGGCAAAAGCAAAAAGAAATACACCCCAACAAAGCAGTAGTAGAGACAGCACCACGACCAATGTCTTGCGCATGAAAAAAACCTCGTCACTTCTCAGTACACTCACATATTTATCTAGCTCATTATAGCAGGGATTAATTATATCCGCAAACGAGAATATCTCTTTACTATTACTGCTGGAAGCACTATTATCCGTAGAAGTGCTGAGTTATTGTCGCCAGCCAGAGAAGCACTCCATGCGCGATAAAAAGCGGACACCTCTGCGTCAAGGTATCCGCTTTTCCCATCTCCACCACTATATGCGTGAATGGCCGTTCAGCATGAGCAGTGGGGCTACTCACCTGTTCCAATTGCGTCTACCGAAAGCGGTTATCCGCAGAAGGGAGGGTTACGAACGAGGAAAGTGCAGCGATTTAAATTGACCGGAGACCCCCTCAGCCTGGTCGGACGAGTATAGAGGCATATCGGTCAGTACTCCCCACAGGTTGTTATCATCGAGGCTGACAGGATAGTTAATCGGCAACGATCGGCTCGGAAAATGGAGTGGTAAAAACTGGGTAGAAGATTTTCTTTCGTCTGCCAGACGCAATGAGATCTTCTTAAAAATACCCCACAGGGTCACGTCGTAGCCAAGACCGAGACAGGCGGAGAAAATGAGCGGCAGGCCACGCCCGACATAGAAAACGCTGAGTATCAGTCCCGTGGAGAGCGGGCTGAGGAACAGGGCAGCGCTACGCACGATCGTCGTAAAGCTGGCTGCGATGGTGCGCTCCTCGGGAGCGACGAGCGCGGCGGTGTACGCCTGTCTTGCTGAAATATCTAATTTGCAGAGCGACTGGCGCAGCAATACTAGCGCAGCCGCCAGAGGCAACGTTGGCATCAAAGGTGCCAGGAGCAGGCAGACATTGGAGATGCTATGTGGAATCACCATCGTCTTCAGCAGCCCCAGACGCTCCTCCAGCCGCACCGATGGCAAGAACGCAGGCGCCGCCAGGAGATTCATGGCGAAGAAGAGCAGTCCCAATGTCCCCAGCGAAGCGCCAAAGTGTCGCCAGTACCAGAGCGCAAGCACAGTCTGCGAAGTCAATCCGCCCGCAAAGACGTCGATTGCAAACAAACCAGAAAGTTTTAGCACGCGCGTCTCCGCCGGTAGCTGCAAAGCAAAACGAGACAGGCCCGTTTTCGCTCTATTCGGTGCAGAAGCGTTTGTCCGCTTCTTCTCTGAAGACATCTTTTGTAGTTCAGCCGAAGGGGAGAGGCAGAGGAAGAGAAGAGCGGTGCAGCCCGCGATCAGCCCATATCCCATAGAAGAGCAAATGCACACTCATATTCGCGTTCACACCGGCACGCTCCAGCAATTGCGGCAGTCCCACCATCAACCCTCCAGCGGCTTCGGCGAGCTGCGCGATCAGATTGTAGTAAGAGAAGAGCCGGGTATACTGCTCTGTTTCGACGGACTGGGCAAGGATCGCCTGCTCGATCCCACTGAACGGTGAATTATCGTTCGTCGAAGGGGAGATCGTGCCGAAGAAGGAAGCCAGTACCAGTAGAGGATACCACTGTGTAAGCGCAAAGATATAGCCGGTCACCATCATGAGCAGCGCGGAGAGTATCAACAAGCGCTTGCGCCCCACGCGGTCCGCGTACATGCCCATCACCAGGCTACAAACGATTGAGCCCAGCGCAGCGACCGCGAGCAAGATCCCTATCTGCAAGGGAGACGTGCCCGCATCTATCAGCATAAGTCCTAACAATACGCTGGTGAAACCGTAGCCAAAAGTACGTAGAGCACGAGTAATAATCACAATCCTCGCATCAGATGAAATACTCATGCTCTCTATCCTCTTTTACGCTTACATATTATATAGACGATAGACATGAGGACACTATACGCTGTTGTATTTGTGGCTGCAACCGGGATAGGAAACATGGATTGTTCTGATACGGTCAACCACTTCTATTTTTATCTTGTGTTAAACGTCAAATTTAGTAAGATGGACTAAATTGGAAACAATGCTCTGGAGAAGCATAACCGGTTGTTTGATGAGTAAAGATTTTGCAAAGATAGGAAAAAATCGTCTATATTTTATTAAAACCTTTACTAAGTCACACAATTACTGATAAGCAGGCATTATCGTAGAAAGAAGTTTCGTGAGTATGTAACGTAACCATCGCTAATCGCAATAATTACAGGGAATACCAGGAGAACGACACTCTCCCAAGGTAACGCAACTGTGTCGCCGAAAGCACTGGAAACAATTAAAAGGAGAGTGTAGAGATGAAAGGAAGCGCTAACAATAGTTGGCCGGGTCCAGATGATAAGTTAGTAGTGACCGAAATGCTTGCTGATCCCTCCTCTCCTCACTGGAAGGAGTGTAACCACTTCTTTGAACGTCTTATACAAGTAAGTGACCTTCCAGAATCTGACAAAGACGATGTCGTTCAGGACGCTATGCTTTCAGTAATTAAGTATTTACCCAGCTTCCGCTATGAATGCAGATTGCAGATTTGGCTTGCCAGGATTGCAAATAGCCGTAAAATAGATATGTATCGAAGACAGGCACGCCTTAAACGGAACATCTCTCCAACGAACAATTTTTCTGATGATGAGGAAGACGAGAATGAGCTAGCGAAAATCAGCGCATCATTTACTACAGAAGATGAGTGCCTCATGCGTGAAGCCGTTCGTGAAGCTTATTCAGGAGTACTCGAATACCTTGGTGATCACGCCAACCCGGAGAGAAACCGTCAAATCTTGCAAAGAGTTATGTTGGCACAATATAGCTCTCAGGAAGCAGCGGAAGAACTCGGTGTGCCGGTTCCCGTCGTGCGCTATGTTGTGCGTTCCGTTCAGCGTTACCTCCGTGAAAGAACGAATCAAGAATCACCTCCGCCTGAGCCAATTATTTAACTGTCGCTTTGTATACTTTCGGACTTTAACACCTTTGATTGTACTGCAGCCATGAGTTTTTCATCGCCATCGAGAGAGAAGGTGTACATATCATCCATGACAGCATCTACGCCACTCTTCCGAATATGCTATCATGCCAGACTACTGCATGTTGAGGGACACAAGGAGTCAGAGGGCGACAATTTCCTGCATACCGTGTTATTGCTCATCTGTGTTCACTTCCTGTGATCTAAAAAAACCTGCCCGCTCTGCTCGCTGGAGCAGGTCCAGTGTTCCCTCTACATCGCGTCGGCAGGCCTTGCATACCATCAAGTGTTCTGCAAGCAGAGGAAATCGCTTGTCTGCTTCTCCAATGCTTTGCGCATCTGCTATTTCGATGTATGCTCCGATATCATCTCGAACGGTTGTCGCGTGGATGATCTCCGTTAACCGTGAAAGTAGCTGGTGCCCAGGTTCTTCAGAAAGGCCCGCAGATTTATCGTAGTCAAGTCCCTTCTCAATAAACATTCTCAGGGCAATCTGGCAATAGAGACATTCAGCAAGATGGGTAAGCAACTCTTCTTGCTGCAATGGAGTGGGTTCCCACTCATCCATCAACAAATTAATCAGCCTGGGCAAAACATGTGGAAGATCTTTGAGAAGATCCAGGTTCGCTTCAGACACAATTTCAATCATCTTTCTTTCCATTATGAAGTACCTCTGTTTTCTCTTATGTACTACAAACTACGAGAAGGTGAGGAACACTACCGGACTTGAATTATTTCGTGGATGTTTTCTTCCTGGTTAATTTGACGCTACATATCTTGACGGATGAATATCGAATTTATATTATATACATATTATTTTTAATCATATATGATAAACGCCTCTTTGACATTGTGAGAAAAGGTGGTCAAACTCCCCATGAGCACTCGCAGCTTCCTCTGAGACACGGTTGTGCATTCTTAGCTTTTCTCATAAGGGATCTCAGATATGCTTCTATCTCTCATAAAAGACGCTGTAAAGCAAGGTTTCTTTACCACTATTCATTCTAGACTTGAATGACTCCATAGATTTTCTCCTCTTCAATATGACGCTACATGGCTTGACGAATGCATATTAAACTTATATCATACGTATATTATTTTGATCACATATGGTAAGCGATCCTTTGACATTGTGAGAAAAGATAGTCTGATTGCTTACAAGCGCTGATTTCTCTACCACGTCTGCCTATAAAAGTAAGGAATGTTAGGGTCACAAGATGAGTTCCAAAGAAAGACCTGCAGCCCGAAGAATTTCTAGTGCAAACATTTCTCGCTTAAAGCAGGAGCGAGAGCGTCGTGGTTGGACACAAAGTCACGTAGCAGAGCGCCTCGGTACCACCCAGGCCAATGTAAGCCGTTGGGAGAATGGGGATCTTCCTGGTCTGTACTATCGCCAAAAGTTAGGGGAGCTTTTTGGAAAAAGCCTCGAAGAGCTTGGCCTGGTCCTGAATGCCGAGGAGCAAGGAAAAGAGTATTCCATTCCTCCTGCTCCTCTTCCTCCCTCTAGTCAGCAGCCTTTCTGGAATATACCCTACCGGCGCAATCCTCTCTTTACCGGTCGGGAAGAAATTCTCTCCTCTTTGAACGCTTTGTATACTGTATTTAGTAGCAATAAAGTTACATCACAGACACAGATACGGGCAATCAGCGGATTGGGAGGCATTGGTAAGACACAAATAGCTGTGGAATATGCCTATCGCTATCGAGATCGCTACCAAGCAATCTTATGGGTAACAGCTTCCTCTCATGCGGCACTCGTTGCCGACTTTGTGATGTTGGCAACTTCGCTAGGTTTGCCCGAACAGCATGAGCAAGATCAGGACACTGTCGTCCGAGCGGTCAGGCGTTGGTTTGACGCTCATAACGATTGGCTGCTTATTCTAGATGACGTTGATAATCTGGAGATGGTCGTTGACTTCTTACCAGCACATGGCGCGGGAGAGGTGCTACTTACGACGCGGCTGCAGGCTCTGGGAACAGTCGCCCAACGTATTGGAGTTGAAAAAATGGGGCTGGATGAGGGCGTGATGTTTCTCTTGCGTCGCACCAAAGTAATTGCTCCTGGTATACTCCTGGATCAAGCAATGGAAGAGAGTCAGGCGCAAGCAATGGATATTGTTACCGCTCTGGATGGATTGCCTCTTGCCCTTGACCAGGCCGGTGCGTATATTGAAGAGACAAGTTGTGGACTGCCTCAGTATTTCCATCTCTATGCCACCCGTCGCAAGGAACTCCTCCTGCGACGGGGGAGATTTCCGATTGACCATCCCGATTCTGTCGCCTCCACCTGGTCGCTCTCTTTTCAACAGGTGGAACAGGAAAGTCCTGCTGCTGCTGAGCTCCTACGCTTGCTTGCTTTCCTCGATCCAGAAGCTATCCCTGAAGAAATTATTACCATGGGAGCAATTGAACTCGGACCGACACTTGGAGCAGTTGCGAACGATCCTCTACAGGCTGATGCCATCATTGCGCTGCTGCTACGCTACTCGCTTATTCGACGCGCCTCCGAAAAGAAGCTCTTGAGCATCCATCACCTTGTGCAAGAAGTTCTCAGAGATGGCATGGACGGGGATACGCAGCGGCTATGGGCAGAGCGGACAATACGAGCAGTGAACCGCGCTTTTCCCGAGGTTGAGCCTCAAGCCTGGCAATTGCAAATCTGGCAACCTCAAACCTTGGAGAGATGCCAGCGTTGTCTTCCACATGTTCTGAGATGTATAACATCGAGTGAAGAATATGAGCTTGCCTTTTCCGAGGCTGCTCGATTGTTCAACGAGGCGGCTTCCTATCTGGGAGCTCATGCCAGATACAAACAGGCAGAATTTCTGTTGCTCAGAACCCTGGAGATTCGTCAAAAGGTATTAGAAGCTCATCATCCTGATATAGCTCGCACACTGAACGACCTGGGCTTGCTCTACCTCAACTCAGGCAAATATAAGCAGGCAAAGCCTCTCCTACAGGACGCACTGGCTGTTCGCCAACAAGTGTTGGGGGAAGGCCATCCTGATGTGGCTCAAACTCTGTATAACCTGGCAAGTTTATACCGCACACTAGGAGACTATGTGAATGCTGAACCACTTTTTTTGCGGTCTTTACATATTCGAGAGGTAAATTTGGGAGCTGATTCTCCCCTTGTAGGACAATGCTATTATGGCTTGGCGAGACTATACCTTTCACAAGGAAAGTATTATCACGCTGAAAGTTTTTGTGAGCAATCCTTGCGTATTCGAAAACAGAGTCTGGGAGAGAACCATCCTATGCTTGCTTCCACGCTGAATGTGTTAGCGAAGATCTACCAGGGACAGCATAAACTTGACCTGGCAGAGAAAATGAATTGGCGCGCTTTAAGGATTCGTGAGAGCTTCTCAGGTGAGGATCATCCTCACGTGGCGACCATCGTCAATAGCTTGATTGAGATCTACCATGCTGAAGGAAAATACCAAGAAGCTGAACCGCTGATTTCCAGGTCACTCGAAATTCATAAAAAATTACTTGGCCTGGAGCATCCCTATATAGCGTATAGCTTCAGCAACCAGGCGGAGAATTTCTTCTTGCAGGGGGATTATATTCAAGCCGAGTCATTCTACAAGAAAGCACTGGTCGTTCGCGAGCAACGCCTGGGTCTTGATCATCCACGTACTGCCTCTACATACGATGATCTTGCACGACTCTATTCCGTACTAGGACGCTACGAAGATGCAGAGGCATTCTACCACAAAGCACTTTTGATCCGTGAGCGCACTTTCGGACATGACCATGTCGTTGTTGTTAGCACCCTAGAACAGTATGCTAGAGTGCTAAGAATGCTGAAAAAAGAGAGTGAGGCAGATGAACTTGAGGTGCGTATCCGTACAATCCGATCAAAGTAGATCACTATTGAAAATCATAAGATCGCAAGCGCAATTATAGTTACAATGGCTGTTTGTATCATTACGTCATCTTGTATAGTCATGTAGTAGTCAGTACGTTTAATGCGAGAATTATTTGATGGAAAGAATTGTTATCGTTGGACCATCAGGTGCGGGTAAAACCACGCTTGCAAGAGATTTGAATGCCAAACTCGAGATAAAAGTTTTTCACCTGGATCGCTTCTTTTGGAAGCGTAACTGGGAACGCAGAAATCGCTACGATAGAATGGAACTTCTGGAACGCCTCGCTCTTGCAAACAAGCAGTGGATTATCGAGGGCAGTTATCTCGAGTCACTGGAGCCTGGCCTGATGGAGGCTGATACAATTATTCTTTTAGAGTTCCCTCCTCTCGTATGCCTCTGGCGGATAATAAGACGCCATTACGAATATCCTAGATTCTCTCGTCGTGACATCCCTGATACCAACCTGCGGTCTGATAGACAAATCTCAAAGATGAAAAGTCGGTCACAGACCAGAATCGGTCGTATAAGATTGGTACCACTGAACGCAGATTGGTATGAGAGATGTATTGATAGATTTACCTTCTGGCATCTTTTGAAAGTGCTAATTTTTCCACTTCGCGGGAGGAGAAAAGTAAGGCAAACGCTGTGCAACTACAGCCATAAACACATTATCACGCTTCGTTCAAAGAAAGAAGTGAAAGATTTTTTAGCACAACTTGAGCAGGACGTAGATATTAAGAGAAACTCCTCCCATGTAGTTACGGTTAGAAGAGAACGTAACCTGGCAATCAGACTAATACTCACGATTTATTACTTTCTTGCCAGAAAAAGCGCGAGAACAACAACATTGTTGAGTCGATACTCAGTAGAATATAAAATGGACGAGCACAGTATGGAATAAGAATCAGTATTACAAGCAACCTATGCGTGTTACTTAATTGTAACAGGTTCATTGCAGAAGTCATTCCTGTCGTGGTTTGTTGCTTGACTTGACTCCTGACATTTTGTAATCTTCGCAGAGATAACGTCATTACTTATAATAAATCATAGTCGCCCAATTGCTTTTAAAGCTGCTTCATGTATAAACTCAAGATAAGCTATATATGTTGGCATAACCTCTTATCAACTTTTTAAAGAGCTAGCGCTTTTTTATAAATTCATATATGCGAATATCCAATTAAAAATAGATCGAACTCGATTAAACGGTGGAAAGAATGTACATGGTACAAGAGATTTCATCCAAGTCATGTTATACCAGCTATATCACTGTTCGGTCGTCATGTTATGTAGTCGTATGGTAGTTTAGCACGTAATGTGAGGGTTACTAATGGAGAAGATTGTCATTCTTGGATCATCAGGTGCAGGTAAATCCACCCTTGCGAGAAAGTTAGGTCCTTTACTCGGTGTAAAAGTTTTCCATCTGGATCGATTACTCTGGCACTGTGATTGGAAAGGAAAAACTGAGTATGAGAGAATGGAGCTTCTGGAAAAGCTAGCTTTTGGGGAGAAGCAATGGATTATCGAGGGAAACTATCTCCGTTCTTCCCAAATTCATTTGGATACTGCTGATATTATTGTCTTTTTGGATTTTTCTCCTTTCGTATGTTTCTGGCATCTAATAAAGCGCCATCATGAATATTATAAATGCCCTTCTCGTTATGATATCCCTAAAAAATGTACGGACAGGCTTACCTTACGGCGTATGTGGAAGACGCTAACTTTTCCATTTCATGGACGGAAAACGATAGAGCAAGTATTAAGCAACTACGAGTCTAAACGCATTGTAAGACTTCACTCAACGAAAGAAGTTGAAGACTATATAGCACAACTTGAGCAGAGCGTGAATGATAAGAGGCATTCTTCTTAGCGCAATTCTTACAAAAGAGAGGATCTTGGCAACCAGGCGATACCCAGAGCTTAATCCTTTGTTGCCAGGGAGGTAGAAGTAAGGCCAACAATATTGTTTGAGCTCATAGTCTTTTTAACACAGTAAAAGCAAGATGCGGACGAACAGGGCAACTCTTCCAGTACAGGATATTCAAGCCGCAATTTTTCTGCTACAATGATACCATTCTGACAGAGAAACGAGGACATAAATATGCGGCCCGAAGGCCGTCCTATGCGCGAGAGCATTCTCGCAGCCGCAGTACTATTATTTGCCGAATATGGCTACCATGCCGCACCTCTACGCGATATCGCGCGCATCGCAGGCATCCAGGCCGCGAGCATCTATCATCACTACCCCAACAAGCAGTCACTGTTGGTGGAGATCATGGAGACACATATGCAGCGCCTGATCGGGGCGTTGGAACACATTCTGCGTACCTGTGACGACCCACTACAACGCCTGGATGAAGCAATCGCCAGCCATATCCGCCTGCATACCAGCTATAAAAACGAGTTTTTCATTCTCGATACCGAGATTCGCGCGCTCGAAGGCGAGAACCGCCCCTACATCATCTCTTTACGTAAGAAATACGAGCACCTGATCCAGGAGCTTATTCGGGATGGGATGGAGCGCGGCGTCTTTCGTCAGAGCGATGTCAAGGTGGCTTCGTACGCGATCATCGCCATGTGCACCGAGGTCGCGACATGGTTCCGCCAGGGCGAGCGCCTTACAGTCCAGCAAGTAATCGATATCTATAGCCACATGATCACACAGGGCCTGCTCCTCAGCTCACACAACCAGTAAAATCTTCTCAAAATGGGCCCTTTCAATATCCTTTGGGCTAAAGAGTAACCCATTCTAAGCAGCTTCGTAATAATATGTGATTTAAGCAAGGAGCATCTTTACCTATGAGCGATGATAAGAAGCCTCACTCTATTCCATTAAGATTACTAATAGGAGTTATCTGCCTGCTACTCCTTCTTGCAGGCAGTGGCATCTTTCTGATTCTGCACGGCGCAAATAGTGAGAGAAGTACCGCGCTAGCGACCAGGAGCGCACCCACCCATAGCCCTGTTACCCCTACCAGCACACCCTCTCCGACAGCCACAGCCACTACGATAGCAACCAACACTGCAACCGGCACCGCAACCTACGAGCTCACACCTACTCCTACCCCGCTCTTTTCAGACGATTTCATTAACAATAGTAAGGGATGGTATATCAGCAATGTCGCCGGCTATACGCGGATGCTTCTGGTGAGCGGACTGGAACTCACCGACACCAACCACAAGTCGCTTATCGAGAGCCTGCCGACGACGCATAGCTTTGACGATTTCTCTCTTACGACTACCCTGACGCTGGAGCAGGGTGACAAAAACGATAGCGTAGGAGTGTATCTGCGCGGGGACAGTAATCTCGATCATGACTACCGCATTAATATTTTTGGCAATAATACTTATGCTATCAGTAAGGAGTATCTCGATTCCAACAACGCGCCCCAATCCCTCTATCTCGTACCCCCTACACATCTTCCACAGCTCAAACCTCTAGGCGCTCCAAATATAGTGACCGTTATCATGGATGGTCCGACACTGCAGTTGCTCGTCAATGGCAAGGTTGTGAATACGATCAGCGACCCGGACTACACAAAGGGGCAGATCGCTCTTTTTGTGACGAATGGGACGACTTCGCAGGGCGTGACAGCAATCTTCAGCAGCATCCAGATCACCGCCGCGCCAGATCAACTCCCTGGCTCTTAACACTATTAGGAATGCTGATCTGGCGCACATAGATGCCCGGCTACATTATGTGTCTTCCATTGTTTGCTTCATCAAGAAGCGCGTCACTTCTCGAATATCACCGGTCTGTTCATATACAGCGATCTGGCGATCGGCCCCCGTGCCGCCCGGATCGGTCAGCAGTGCGCGCAGATAGCGCATCTCGCGCTGGCTCCCCAGTTCCGGCACAACGTCCTCCACAAAATCCAACAGTTCATAAATGGAGTCGCGCATAGGCATGCGACGCCGCTTGACAAAATCGACGACCTCGGCGTCGAGTCCATGACGCATCGCGGCCCACTTGTTCTCTTCCACATAGTCGCGCGGCGGTACGTAGACCTGCATACGGTGTTCGTGCAACCAGGTAAGCTTCATGACCAGTGCCTGGCAGAGGGCAGCAAGCGCGAGTATATCCTGGGTCGTTCCGGGCATATCGAAGATCCGAAACTCGACGGTATCGAACAATGAGTGAGGTCGAATGTCCCAGCAGATATCCTTCGCGCTCTCAATACAACCTGTGCTGACCAGATCATCGACGTAGTGTTCAAAATGGCTCCAGGACGCAATACTGCCGGGTATTCCACTGTGTGGGATCGGCTTCCAGAGCGCCGTGCGATACGACTTGAGGCCCGTGTAGCGCCCCTGCCAGAAGGGCGAATTTGAGGAGAGCGCTAACAGGTGTGGCAGCCATGTGCGCAACTGGTTCATGAACGTAATGGCCTGCTCTTTATTGTCCACGCCGACGTGAATATGTAAACCATAGATAACCAGCATCCGTTCGACATCCTGCAGCTCATCTTCCAGCTTCAGATAATGCTCGTCCTGCGTGGCCTCCTGCTCCTGCCAGCGCGCGCTCGGGTGCGTACCCGCGCTGATCAACGCCACGTGCTCCTGCTCCACGACGTGTTTGAGCAATGCCTTCAACCTGGGTATCTCCTTACGCGCCGCTGCAATCGTGGGACAGATGCCCGTGACCAGCTCCACCGCCGCCTGTTTCGACTCCGCTTTGATCTTTTCCCCCAACAATGGCTCTCCCCGTGCCAAAATAGCATCGATGCTTGATCGCAAGTCTCCCGTTTGACGATCTACCAACTGAAACTCCTGCTCGATTCCTAACGTGAAACGGTCTGACATGAAACCTCTCTTTCCCTGTACATATCCATCTGCGTCCTGCTTTTCTTTCAACCCACTACTCAACGGGGCGACTTGCGACAGCAAAAGCGATCCCCTTTGCTACTTATGCGGCAATTGATGCCGGGGATAACAAGAAAAGTGTACTTGAGGAGGACGGCAAACTCAAGTTGGAATCTGCACATAAGCATCTGGTTTCCATAGGCGTTTGATGCTATATAATGCTTTATGTCTGTCTCTAGGGAAGAGTCTCATCAGTACGAAAGGATGCGCCAATGGCCCAGGTTCGCGTATGGGAAGACGATGTCGCCATCCCGACCTATGGCACCGGAGAAGCAGAGAAAAACCCGCTGTTCCTGGAGAAACGCGTCTACCAGGGCAGTTCGGGCAGGGTATACCCCTATCCCGTTATCGAGAAGATCCTGGATGAGAAGCATGAGCGACCCTATCATTTCGTCTTTCTCGAAAACGACTATCTCCATATCGAGATTATGCCGCAGCTCGGTGGGCGCATCTATCGTGCCCTCGACAAAACCAACAACTACGATTTCGTGTACTACAATCGTGTTATCAAGCCGGCTCTGGTCGGACTCGCGGGACCGTGGATCTCCGGCGGCATCGAGTTCAACTGGCCGCAACACCACCGCCCGAATACCTTTGGACCGGTCGAATACACCATCCAACACCAGCCCGGTGGTAGCAAGACCGTGTGCGTCAGCGAGATTGATCGCATGTATGGCACAAAGATGACAGCAGGTTTTACCCTCTATCCCGATAAAGCGTACCTGGAGATCTCCGTCAGGTTGTACAATCGCACCTCCGAGCCGCAGACGGTCCTCTGGTGGGCCAATCCCGCCGTTGTAGCCAATGGCTATACGCAATCCATTTTCCCGCCCGATGTGCACGCCGTCTTCGATCATGGCAGGCGCGATGTCTCCCGCTTTCCCATCGCGACCGGCACGTATTATAAGATGGACTACTCTTCCGGCGTAGACATATCTCGCTACAAGAATATTCCGGTGCCGACATCCTATATGGCCTATCGCTCGAACTACAACTTCCTCGGCGGCTACGACCACGCAGCCCAGGCTGGCATCCTGCATATCGCCGATCACCACGTCTCGCCTGGGAAAAAGCAGTGGACGTGGGGGAATGGAGCGTTCGGTAAAGCCTGGGAGCGCAACCTGACCGATGAGGACGGACCCTACATCGAACTTATGGCCGGCGTCTACACCGATAATCAGCCAGATTTCTCCTGGCTACAACCCTACGAGGAAAAAGCGTTCAAACAATACTTCTTGCCCTACAAAAACGTCGGACAGGTGAAAAACGCCTCGATTGACGCCGCCATTACTCTCGACATCGACGATCGGACTGCATCGTTACAGGTGTACGCAACCTCTGTCTTTGCCGATGCCACGGTTGAACTCAAGGGCCGTTCCCGCACGTATATCAATGCTATCGTGACGCTCTCGCCAGTCCAGACGTTTGCTACAAAGGCGCGATTGGAGGAAGAGGACCAGGCTCACGATCTGCGCGCGACGATAAAAGATGCAGATGGCAATGTGTTGATTACCTACCAGCCTCAGCAGACGCAAATCGAAAAGCTGCCAGAGCCGGCAAGGCCGCTCTCACAGCCGGAAGAGATGCGAAACAACGAGGAGCTCTACCTGGCAGGCTTGCACCTGGAACAGTATCGCCATGCGACGTTCGAGCCCGATCCTTACTATCAAGAAGGATTACGACGCGACCCAGGCGATATCCGCATCAATATCGCCTATGGCACACTGTTGCTACGACGGGGCCTGTTCCGAGCAGACGAAGAGCACTTCCGGGCCGCGATTGCGACCCTGACGCGCCACAATTCCAATCCCTACGAGAGCGAGGCGTATTACCAGTTGGGTGTCACATTGAAGCTACAAGGGCGTCTTGACGAGGCTTTCCCCGCCTTCTATAAGGCAACCTGGTCGGCAGCCTGGCAGGATAGTGGATACTTTTCTCTCGCGCAGATCGCCTGCGCAAAGCAGGCATATCCAGACGCCCTGGAGCTGGTTGAAAGGTCGCTCACACGCAACAGTCACAATTATAAGGCACGTCATCTCAAGGCCATCCTCCTGCGCAAACTGGGACGCCTGCAGGACGCCGGACAGTGCGTAGAAGAAACGTTGCGGCTCGATAGCATTGATTTCGGAGCCCACAACGAACGCTACCTGCTTTCCCTTGTCCAGGGCGAAACGAGTCAGGCGGCCCTCCACGAGCTAGAGCGCTTGCTGCGCAACGACGCGCATAACGTCATCGCCATGGCCTGCGACTATGTCCACTGCGGGCTGTACGAGGAGGGCACAGCTATCTTACAGCGTCTGGCTGCGCATACAGCGCCCAATACCTATCCAATGGTGCATTACTACCTGGGCTATCTATATAGAAAAGCGGGGCACCTGGATCTTGCTCAGACGCACGAGCAGGCGGCCAATATTGCAGCAACCGACTACTGTTTCCCCAACAGCCTGGACGATCTGCTTGTGTTGGAGAGCGCCATACATGCCCATCCAGATGATGCTAAGGCGCATTATTATCTCGGCAATCTCCTGTACGACAAGAAACGTCACAGCGATGCAATCCAGCACTGGGAGGCTGCAAGGGCAATTGATGACACGTTTGCAACCGTGCATCGCAACCTGGCCCTCGCTTACTACAATAGTCAACACGACCGCGTGCAGGCGCTCACTTCGCTCGAAAAGGCGTTCGCCTGCAACCCCTCCGACGCCCGCGTCCTGTACGAACTGGATCAGCTTTACAAAAAAACAGGCCGTGCCCCTGAAAAAAGATTGGCGCACCTTGAAGATCACCCGGAATTGATAGAGGCGCGAGACGATCTCTACCTTGAATACATCACTCTGCTCAACACCGTAAGGCAGCACGCCAGGGCGCTTACATTGCTCACGAAGCACCTCTTCCATCCCTGGGAAGGCGGCGAAGGCAAGGTAACAGGTCAATACGTCTTAGCCTGCGTGGAACTGGGAAAACAGTTTCTCTCCGCGCAGCAATACACAGAGGCAGCCGCGATGTTTGAGCAGGCGCTCGTCTATCCTGATAACCTCGGCGAAGGGAAACTGACGGGCACGCAAGAAAACAATGTGCACTACTATCTCGGCTGCGCTTACGAGCATCTAGATAAACAGGCCAACGCCCATTTCCAGGTCGCCGCGCAAGGACTCGAAGAACCGGCCAGCCCGCTGTTCTACAACGACCAGCCACCGGATATGATCTTTTATCAGGGTCTGGCATGGCTCAAACTTGCGAACGAAAGTGAGGCCCGACGCCGCTTCAATAAACTGATCAATTATGGGGAGCAGCACCTCTTTGATACGCCAAAGATCGACTACTTCGCTGTTTCGCTCCCCGACTTCCTTGTCTTCGAGGAAGATTTGAACAGGCGCAACGAGATACACTGCCGCTACATGCTCGGTCTCGGCTGCCTCGGACTGCAAGAGTTCGACAGGGCGCAAACGCAATTTTCGCACGTACTGCAACTGGACCCGAATCATCAGGGAGCGATCATCCATCTTGCTATATGTCTATGAACTTCAAAAGCCAGACAGGGAGCATAACTCCCGTCTGGCTTTTGCCCTCAATCGCGGTATTTCAAGCCGTACGCACCCTGCGCTGCAGCTCGGTCTTCACCACCGTCGTACCGACCGCGCGCCCGACCAGCACGGGCGGATCTAAGATATCGGCAGCCGATTCGCTGATGTCGCGGCGCGGCGTGATCACTTTATATGCCTCGAACTCCAGGCGGCGCGAGGTGCGCCCAACCTTGCTGATGCGACCCGTCACCTCGATGAAATCGCCGGCGAAGATCGGGGCCAGGAACTCGATCCGCTCGTAGCCAGCGAGCAACCCCTCGTCCCCGTCGCAGAGAACCGCCAGTTCCGTCGCTACATCCCCAAACAGCGAGAGTAGATGGGCACCGTTCACCAGTTGCCCGCCGTAGTGCGCATCATGGGCACTCAGCCTGACACGCAGCTTTGAGGTATACTCGGTTCTTTCAGTCATCACTCTATCCTTTCTATCCTGAACATATGCTATAGCTTCTCATCTCTTTAGCCTTTAGTCTAATAGCTTCAACCTCAACAGGATGCCAGGCACTTTCATATCTGTTCTAGCCTTCACATACTATAAAAAAAAATCCGTGTTATAACCTTGAATAGACTATAGATTATAACATGGATTTCAGGAAAAGTGGGGAGATCGCTTTTCCTACCTGTCAGATCTACGTTTTATTTCTTTAAAGTTACCATAATGTTTCCGATATGTATTTGTGAGAGGAATACCCATTCCCTCAGCAAATTCTATCAACTCATATTCATCATCGTAACGAGTCTCATGTGTTGAGGGAAACTCTTCTATGATGCGTTTGCCACAACGCTTATGTTCACGCCAACGGTCCTCTGGACGTTCTGTTGAACTAACATAATATCCTTCTTCACCGTCTACAGCAAAGTAGACCTTAGCTTCTCTCTGGTGTCTAGCCATTGCCTTTTCCTTTCCGCTTTCACTACAGTAACCTCATAAACCTCATAGTCCATAACATAATGGTAGCATGAAACTACGCAATTTTCAATGCTTTTGCATGCGTTTTTGTGCGTCTAACTGTACTGCTGCGTTTATGTTTGACAAAGCACAAAGGTCAGTGCTAATATGAGTCACAAGAGTTCTCATTCCTTATTTCCTAAATTATCGTTTCGTAAGGGGTACAGCTATGACATTAGCTGAGTTAATTGAAGAGGCACTGATGACAAACACAGAGGTAGCCGATGAAGCTAAACTGTCTGTTGGCACAGTATCTCGTATGGTCAATGGTCATCCGACCTCGCGTTTATCAGTAAGAAAAGTGTTGAGTGTGCTCAGTCAAAGACTAGGCCGAAAGATCGAGATCAGCGACGTTGAGGGTCTAAATATACCCGATTAATCGGAGTGGCACATCTTGGAGGGGACCCTGACGTTCCGGTTTCGCGACAGAACTATCGAGGCCCCCGCAGGGACAACTGTGTTTGTGCCAGCAGGAGTAGCGCATACGTATTATGAGCCGCAGGTCCGACGCGGTATCTCATTATCATGACCCCGCGATTGCGTGAGCTGATCACTGCACTGCATGGAACCCCTCGTCAAGAGCATAACGCCATCTTGCGTGCGTTTGCATCCGAGATGGTGGAGTAGATGACCAACGAGAAGAGAAGATAGCATTTAAGTGATCTCCTTGCATACGTTTATTGTGAAGCCTTTCGCGCAATCAGGCGCTCTACGATGCCCAGCTTCAGCCATTTGAGATATTCGATGTGGGAACCTGCCGTCTGCACGGTTTCTGCTGGCTCACGTAACAGGTGATCTGCCTGAGTACGCACCGCGAGGGGTTCGAGCAGGCGCTCAAGTCCCCCCGTATGATGGAGTTTGGACTGCGCACGTGTTCGAGGGCAACGAAGCAACCGCCTGGACGCAGAACGCGCCGCACTTCTGCGATTGCCTGTCGTTCGTCGGGAATACTGCAAAGCGAAATCGTGCACACAACAGTATCGAAGCGCTGATCGGGGAAGGGAAGAGCCTGCGCGTCCCCAACGACCAGCTCGACCTGTCGACCCAGGCTTTGTACGCGCTGGTAGGCGATCTCCAGCATGGCTGGGCTGATCTCGACCCCTGTAATCTCCACATCGGCTGGATAGAAGGGCAGGTTGCGTCCGGTGCCGATGGCGATCTCCAACACCTGCCCTCGCGCCTGGGAACAGGCCCAGGCGCGGCCATCACCGAAGAAGAGCTTTTCGCTGAAGGCTATTGCTCGGTCATAGTGTGCGGCTGACGCATTAAAAATCTCGCGCACGCGTTCGGTTTCCTTTTGCTGTGACATCGCGTTTTTCCTCTCTGGCATTTCCTGTTCACCATATGGAAACTCTATCACTTTTAAGTTTATCCTGTAAATTCGGAGTCACCATATCAAACACAGTAAACATATGCTAAGCCTCAATTGGCTTCTAAAGGGTGAGGGAATGTTCAGCGTATCTATGTGCCAAACGACAGTTATGCTATACTCCGATTCTTCCTGACCAGCAACATTGCTATCCTGCCCCCGGTATAATGACTTTTTCCTCCCATTGTATTGGCCTGTGTATCTTGCTATGATGTCAGGTACCATGCCTTCTATCAACATTTCACAAAGGAGGATTTATCGTGCATGACGGAACACGTGTCGTCCGAGCCGGCTTACCTGAGATAGCCCAGGGCGCGCCATTTCTTCCAGGACCAACCTTCGCGGGTGCGTATCATTTCGCAGGAGACCCATCCACTTCCGCCTATACATATGGCCGCTACCACAACCCGACGTGGATGCATTTTGAGCAGGCACTCAGCGAACTTGAAGGCGGACCGGCCACTGTCTTTGCGTCGGGCATGGCCGCTATAACTGCGGTGTTTGGCGTTGCGCTACGGCCCGGCAATGTGCTCGTGATGCCATCGGATGGCTACTACACCGCGCGCATGCTCGCTGAAGGGTCCCTTGTTGCACGCGGCATTGAGGTCCGTCAGGCTCCAACTGCCGGAAATGTGCAGGGCGAGTTGTTGGAGGGAGCGACGTTGTTATGGTTGGAGACACCGAGCAATCCAGGGCTCGACGTCTGTGATCTCGCCGAGCTCATCGCTACCGCACACCAGCGCAACATTTTAGTCGCAGTTGACAATACAACGGCCACTGTCCTGGGTCAACAACCACTACAACTGGGCGCGGATTTCTCTATTTCCAGCGATACCAAGATTCTGACAGGTCATAGCGACCTCATTCTCGGCCACGTGGCAACGCGAGAATCCGTGTGGGCAGAACGATTGCATGCCTTCCGCTCTCAACAAGGAGCAATACCGGGTCCGATGGAGGTCTGGCTGGCGCATCGTTCACTGGCGACGCTGGATGTTCGCCTGGAACGCCAGTGTAAAAATGCCTTAGCGATCGCCCACTTCCTCGCAACACAGCCAGAGGTCTGGCAGGTACGTTATCCCGGCCTTCCACAAGACCCCGCTTATGCCATAGCCTCTCGACAGATGAAGAGGTACGGCCAGATCGTCAGCTTTGTGCTTGAGGGACAGGCACAGGCTGAGCGTTTTCTGGCCGCGTGCCACCTCATCTTGCAGGCCACCAGCTTCGGAGGCGTTCACACTACGGCAGAACGACGCGCACGCTGGGGAGGCGACGCCATCTCCGACGGCTTCATTCGCCTGAGCGCCGGTTGCGAGAATACGCAAGACCTGCTCGCTGACTTGGAGCAAGCTCTGGCCACAGTTTCTACAGGCGAAGGGAAGCATCCCTGAGCCGCAACGCTCCTATCGCGCCGTCAGTATCATACAATAAAGATATTGTTTACACTATCAAAACAAGCTAGATGGAGTTGCACCTATGCCACACTACGTCGCCGCCCCGGAGCTCACGACCGACTATATCACCACTGTCTGGCAGACCCTTCCTCAATGTCTGCGCCCAACATTACTGCTGCCAGCTCCCTGCCCGGAGCTCTCGGAGCGCCTGCAGTGCGAGATGACGATCGCCAGTGAGACGTTTCAGTACACGGGTAGTTTCAAGTTTCGCGCGGCCTATAATCTCCTCTCCAGCGTCCCACAGCAACATGTCATCGCCGCCTCCTCGGGCAACTTTGGACAGGCGATCGCGTATGCAAGCAAGCTATTGGGAAAAACCTGCACCATCGTCATGCCGGACACATCGGCGCAGGTGAAGATCGCGGCGATCAAGGCATACGGAGGCATCGTCGATCTGATAAATGTGCGCGAGGTCAGCCGCGCCGAACGTGTAGCGCAGTTGCTGGCGACGCGGGAAGACGCATTTCAGGCCCAGGCGTACGATGACTACCGGGTCGTTGCGGGCAATTCGACGCTTGGCAAAGAGATTTTTTCCACCGCCGCTTTTGACGTGCTTGTGGTCCCCGTCGGCGGTGGCGGACTGAGTTCAGGCATCGTGATCGCGCGCGATTATCTGCACGCCTCTACGGAGGTCATCGGAGCCGAGCCGCTGCCGGGCAATGACGCGGCCCGGTCCCTGCGCAGCGGACAATTGGTGCGCAACGAGCATGAGCCCGCGACGATCGCCGACGGAGCGAGAACGCTGAGCCTGGGCAAGCTCAACTGGGAGATATTGCAGCGTGGACTGACCGATATCATTGAAGTCCCCGACGAGCTAACCAGGCGAGCGCTGCGTCACAGTTTCCGCTACCTCAACCTCAAAGTAGAGCCAACGGGCGCCCTGGCGATCGGGGCTCTATTCGCCGCGCCGGAGCGCTTCTACGGCAAGCGCGTCTGCTGCATTGTGAGCGGTGGGAACGTCGATCCAGCCGTTTATGCTCAGATCCTCACCGAGGACGAATGACCAATGCGAGAGGAGACATATACCTGGATGCCTCCTCTCTTTTCCAGGATCACGCACCATAGATATGCAGATTAGAAAATTTCGCCTGCGCGCCCGGTTTTGTGTTTTGCAGGTTGGAGACAAAAAAGGCGATGGAGCCGCTACTGTAGTTATTGTCCGTCACCGTCGTCAGATGCTGTCCGTTTACCGTCAATGACATCGATGGTCCCTTCGCCGTGATCATGACATGATTGAGTCCGCCCTGCTTCTGAATGGCAGGCACAAGCGTGTAATCGACGAGTTTGGTGCTGTTCGTATTGCCTTTCGCGTCCACTGTTCCCTTAAAGACCGCGTACGAACCATCGCCGTAGAGTTCAAAGCGATAATATGTCGCGAGATCGGTATTTTGCATAGAGGAACCACGGATATAGATGCCATAGCCATTGTTCTGATCGCCCTTCGAGAGCGTGCTATCGACCGTGAGCGTGAAATTGCTGAACGTCTTGTTGCCGGGCACCAGTTCCCACAGAAGCTCGTTGTTATCGTCCTCCAGCGTGAGAGAGCCAACGGCAAGCCCAATAGAGAACTTACCGGGGTAAGATTGCAGGTTCCACCCCTTGCTATTATTCTTAAACGTATCCGCAAACAAAGATGGACCTTTGGGCTGAACGACGGTAGCGACCTGTGTCGGCGTCACCTTCGTAGCATTGTGCCTGTTCAGGAACGCATAACCCGCGAAGCTTCCCCCGATAATGATGAGCAAGAGCAAAACCGCAAGAGCAATCAGCCATAGCCTCGGTCTGCGCGACGACGATTCTTTGAAATCCAGCCCGCTCGGCCCGGCTGGAATGCCCGGTAGAGACATACCTGGCTGACCGGGTATTGCGGGAGAGGGGTTAAATGCGAATTGTCCCATCGGTCCTGTCGATGGGGCGCCATAAGCCTGCTGAGGGAGCGCGCCAGATGCAGAGGCTGCGAAGGGTTGCGGCGCCATTGGTCCGGTTGATGGAGCCCCAAAGGGCGGATACGCTCTTTGTCCTGGTAACGCTGACAACGATGAAGGAGGTTGATCCATCGGCCTCGCCAGGGGAGTGTTATAGGGAAACATTCCAAATGGCGTTTGTCCCATCGGTCCCGTCGACGGCGCTCCCGGTTGAGGAGCAAACGCGGCGGGGGCAGCAGGTTGCTCTCCATTGTAATTCGTATTGCCTGCAGGTGAGGGAGCAGGGAAACTGTTTTGAACAGGGAATGGAGCATTCGTGTAACCACAATTTCTGCAGTAGGGATCATTGATAGGAAGCGGTGCCCTACAACGCTGGCAGGGGAGAGTTTGCATACCTCCGAAAGGTGGGTAAGCTGAGGACATAGAACAACCTCCAAAAGATAACCAGATACGGTGAATATCTCACGCGTCTAGCTGAAAATCCAGTTTCAGGCTCGTCGATAATATATCCGGGAGCACAAATATATAGGCGCTCTTAACACTGCCTTTATGGTAGAACGAACGAACAGCGCATTTTAACTCAGGGATAGGACTGGTATCTCACGTTAGTGTTTGAAAATATAGCGTTTTATTGACAGGGTTTTGAACCTGAAAGAACCATCCTTGTAGCTTTCACCACTTGGACGGCCTTTCTTGCTGTTAGCCCTTACTTTTGTTTTGGCGATGGCACAAGAGGCTCACTCTCTTCTTCTAACCTATCGATAAATGTCTTGATAGGTTTTGTTGCCTTTCTCAAATCTGTTAGCAGGTAAGCATCTCTTTTTCCTGCTATCTTCTCAAAGCCTAGATGTTCGACTAGTTTCTTACCTTCAGGTGTTGCAGCTACAGCATACCACTTTTTTATATCGTACTGCCTGTCTAGCGAGATTGCCCATCTTATGGCACTCCTAATTATGAAACGCCCTCTATCTCTGTCTTTTTGGACATCTCCTGTATGATGTATCGATATGCTTGGTATATAAACCGTTAGATTTTTATCTGTCCATTCTTTTATTGCCTCCGGTTGTATGTTCTGCTCTCTCATCTCCTCGTTTATTAGGGGTTTAATTACATCTTCTTCTAGGGGCATCATTGTTACCCCTGCTATTCTTTTCCCGCCTTCTCTCGCAGACATGAAGATATCGTTGTTTGCTTCACGCCATTCTAGTAGCCTGTCGTATGTGACAATATCTTCTGGTTCATATGACCTGAAGTGATTCTGGTAGCTTGCCCATAGCTCGCTGTTTGTTGCCGGACCAAATGTTAGTTTTGCGCTATCTTCTTTGCGTTTCAAAAGCTTTACGTGCGCATCTATTGCTTCTTTAGGATATTTTCTTCCTCTTTTTCTTCCTTCTTCCAGTTCACTCGGGATAGTTCCATCTTCTGCCCTTCTATTTAGTGTTGCTTTGGATATACCAAGAAGCTTCATAACTTCTTCTGGTTTGTAATACTCTTTTTCCATTGTTTTCTTCTCTGTGTTTCCTCTCGTTGATTTTTGATATCTGCTTTGGAGAGTTATTGATATTGTAAGTCTTTAGCCTCATTTTGTCTAGTGGTACTGAGTCTTATCTGACTTTTGAGTCTTGTTGACATTCTGAGCTCTATTGACAAACTGATTTCTGATGCTTTATAATTGATTTGTGATCTTTGGCAAAAAGAGTTTTGAGTCTTGTTACAGAAGGAGAGTTGATTTGATCGATTACGAAGGGAAACAGTACCTTACGGCAACCGAGATAGCCCGACGGCTCAGCATCTCGCGGGGCACCTGTTACAACAACATCTTACCGCGTTTGCAGGCATATCACCTGCCAGGAAGAAAGAACGCCTTGTACCGCTTATCAGATGTAGAGCAGTTCTCGCACGTGCGTGTCGTAGCGCGAAACACGGTAGCGCCATTGACGATGGTCATGTAACCAGAAGGCAGGCAAACCATGAGTGAACAAAGCACTTCTCCCACATCAACACCCAACGATCTGCAAGCGTTGCAAGCCCACATCCAAGAGCATACGCCCTGGCTGGTGATCCTTGGCGCCGTAGGAGAGCCGCCGATGCTTGCGGTTAAAGATACCGCTCATCTCAACCTCTGTATCGGCTTTCGCACACAGGCCGATTTGAGAGCCTACCTCTCGATGTTCGGCACGCGCTGAGAAGGGGAACCCATCATGACGAAAAAGCAGCAACGGCACGACTACTTCGGCAATACCCTGTGTTGCGATATCGGCCACGACTGGCAGGCGACCACCAGCGACCAGTACCGGCTCTGCAAACGCCAGCACTGTCACGCGGCAGAGCGCCGTGTGCAGGGGCAGTGGGTGAATGCCATCCATGAACGGCCCTGGACTGACCCTGTTCAAGCGTGGAACAAGCAGGCCGCGCTCCCACAGCAGCAAGCCCTCTTTTAGAAAAGGATACACAGATGAGTGCAATCATTCCTTTGCCTGAAGAGTGGAACCATGAGTTGTGTTTTGAGTGCAAGTTTTTGTTTGAGCGTGGAGATGCCCGTTTTGTCCCTGCGGTTGTCCTGCTGGTCGTAGGCGTGCCAGTGGTGCTCTATGTCGCGCCACAGGTGGAGCGTTATCCCAATCTGCCAGATGATCGCGAGCAGATCCAGCAGATCATTCAGCATTGGCACGGGCCGCAACTGCCATCCATCAAGGCACCGACCGGCGAAGTCTTTACCGTCTCCATAGTGCAGTAGCAAGCATGAGGGTCCTTCGATGTAACGGACGAGTCAACCAGTTCCATCGAAGGACTGCAAGGAATGAGAAAGGACTCACACCATGGACAATCAGAGAGCCAGGGACTGGATAGCGCTCATAGAGGCGCTCGATAACAGTGGAGCACTGAAGCGTTGTGTTCAGGCGATCCGCGAGGAGAAAGACCGCGAGATACGATTAGCACAGGCAGAAGAGCGCCGCGAGCGTGACCGCGCCATCAGGAGGTGTAACGATGGCTAGAAATGGTTTTGCACGGACGGCTCGCACTGTTGCGGCCAATCGCGGCGACGTTCCCCTCCTGCGGATAGCGCTAGGACTGGCGCTCATTGGGTTCTGGCTCCTGACCCTGATGTTGCAGATCCAGACCAGTGAAGCCTTTATCCTCAACGGTGGGCCGACAACGCTGGCAGCCAATTGGGGCATCTTAAAGCAACCCTTCGAACTGTTCCATGGTCAGCTCCCCATCGAGATGGCGAAGGCCGTGATGTGGGGGTGGGGCATTGAACTGGTCTACCTGATCTGTGTCGTCGGGGAAGTCGCCGTCCACGGGCGGCTCAATGGCTGGTTCAAGACGGGGGCCTTCCTGCTGGTCGCCTTCGACTTCTGGACCGACTTTCAGTATGGCACGATGGGCAGTGGCTTCGGGGGGCAGCTTGCCTTTGCGACCATCACGGCCTTTATCGTCGCCTTTTTCGGAGTTGTCGGCATCAACATGGTGTTCAGCTCGGTTCTTGAACTGACCCATTAAGAAAGCAGGCAGGAAAGATGAGTCAACAACCAACTGAAGAGAAAAAATATCCGGCCCAGGTCTCGGCAACGTTCGCGGGGACGACCCTGCTGGCGGCACTGCCCTTCGAGGTGTTGGCTCATCTTGGGCCAACCGGCCTGCTGGTCGGCGGGCTCGCCTCCTATGTGGCGTGGAAGCACGGACCTGAGCTCTACGACATGGCACGCGACACGCTCACCTTCTTGCCTGCCCTTGAGTCGGGCGGTCAGGGGGAAGTAGAGCAGCCAGCGAGCGCGAAACAGGGCAGGAGCTTTTGGGATCGTGCACTTGGTGTATACCCTGAGCAGGATGAGCAGGCGCAAGAAGAGACTGGTCAGGCCGAACCAAGAGAAGCCGAACCGGAAACGGGTGTTTCCGAGAGCGCGTCGGAGCGGGATACGACCGCACGTGCGCAAGCACGGTCAACCATCCCCGCTCAGTTCAGGCTTGCGCGTCATACGTTGGAAGCTATCCAGGACATCAATAGCAAGCGGTTTGTGTACTTTGGTCAGACGGCGACACGTCAGGTGGTTATCCCAATCAGGACGATGTATCACGTCCTCGATGTTGCCTCAAGTGGCAAAGGCAAGTCCAACCGCTTCAGACCGGCAATGATGCAAACCGTGGAAATGTGTGAAACCTACTTTATCAATCCGCTGGCAAACAACGTGAAGGCCGTCGATGACGCCCGCAAAATTGAAGTCTGGAAACCGATCTTCGATCGACTGGCGAACAAAAAGCCGGTCAAAGACGGCCCTGACATCTTGCGTCTGATGACTGCGCTGGTAGTCGAGATTGAAAGCAGGAATACCCTGGAAAGTACCGGCGATTTCTCATGGAGAGAGCGTCCTCTCTTCGTGTTCATCGACGAACTGCCTGAAGTGTTCGCACGTTGCCCACAAGCCGTTGAGCTGCTTGATAAAATCGGACGCACCGGGCGGCAATTTTGTGTGTTCTGTTGGGTTGCCAGTCAAACCGCGCAAGTAAAAGATATCGGCTTGAGCACTGCTAGCCAGGCGCAATTTAAAACGCGCATCTATGGCGGCGGCGATAAAACCTCTTCTGATCGTGTGATGAAAGGGTCCATTGCAAAAGAGGATGAGAAGACGCTTCAGACCAATGGTGCAGGACTCACCCTTCTGCTCGCAGATGGGTTCTCTGATCAAGCGTTCGTGCGTGCCCCCCTGATCACAAACGAGGCGCTTTTTGCATACTTTGGACTGCCACCATTTCAGATCGAAGAATGGATTGCACCGGCAAAGACTGTAAGCAGGCAGCCAGTAGCAGCATCAAAGGGGAGAGCACAGGAGGACGATCCGCTGGCTGAGAACTACATCAATGCTGACACCGATCTCGTCGATGACGATCCGCTGGAACCATATACGCCCGTAACGCGTAACGCTACGGGCGTAGCGGAGGCACTTTCTGATGATTTTGAGCATTCCAGCAACGTACGCGTAACGCGTAACGCGACATTACCGGCTGGATGGACAGAGAAAGATGTAGAGCTTGCCACCCTCATCTACAAAAATCTTCGTAACAAAGATCAGTGCTTGAAGGCGATCGGAAAAGCAACCAGTCAAGATAACCGTCGTGTATTATCGTCAATCCTTCAGGAAGAGGAGTAGTACATCATGTTCGCATCTCGTGAGGAAGCGAAACAGCGTTATCAGCAGCTTGTACCGGATGCACAGTCTGAGGCTGACGCGCAATCTGTACAGCCATCGTCACCTGCACAACCATCACTTATGCAGCGTGGGCGCAAGATAGCAGGTACAGCCTGGGCGCGTGTTACCTGGGTTGCGGAAAAGATGAAGCCAGGTGAGCAAAAGCCGGTCAAGAAAGCACAGCAACTGACCTGGGTAGATAAAGCGGTAGATGGAACGTTCCTGGTGGTGACATCCCTAGCGTTCCTGGTATTCCTGATTGCGTCCCTCCCCCACGTGGCGTACTTCTTTGCGAGCTTTGAACCACAACAATCAGACGGTTCCGTTTCCGATTGGTGGTGGTTCGTGGCCTATCTGATAGCAGGTGCCATCAACATTACTGAATTTCTGCTCTCCATTAAGTTTGCGCGGGAGTTACGCAATGCTACACGGGGGTTACCTCTTCTACAAAAGATCATCCCTACGTTCGTGACGATTTTAAAGTATTGGCCTTTCATCCTGATCATTTCCGGTTTCAGTTGGGCAGCTAACTTACAGCATGCTCGTGAGTTTCATAGCGACATGCTTTCCCTTGCTGAAAGTGTAAGTGTAAGCATTCCTTTCATGCCTTACATTAAAACGTGGGGCGATTTAAACCCTTACATTGTAAGCGCGTTCCCGATCTTGAACATTGCTTACACTTTAATGTTTGATAGCTCTCGTAACGATGAGCACTCACACTTACAACCTGAAACCACGAAAGCCGAAAGCATCACAGATTTACAACCTGCAAGTGTAAGTGAAAATCAAGTGTCCCTTGCAGACTTACAACGCGAAATGATGCAAGGGTTTCAGGCGATGCAAGAAGCGAACTTACACGCGATGCAGGAGATGCACCGTGAGAACTTACAAGTTACAGTCACTACCTTACAACAACTTGCAGGTGTAAAGGTGACAGAACCGCGTTTGAAAGCAGTAGGAGGTACAAGGGCGAAAACTGAAAGTAAGGCTGTAAGAAAGGGAAGTGCTTACGAGGAGCCGATTAAACAGCTTCTCTTAAAGTACCCGAACATTACAGCAACCGAAGCGGGAAAGCGTGTAGGCTGTTCACATGTAACCGCTGGCACTATCCTGAAAGCGTTACGTCCTGTAACGGTAACTCAAGTAGATGAAAGTGAAACTTACAGGGCGTTAAGCGCTTTCAGTTTCAGAAAAGAAGCACAACCGCATTGTATAGTATGGGAGAGAATAGAGAAAAGAAGACGTTATGATACAGGCAGAAAGGAGGCAGCACTCATGCAACTCGTTGAGCAACACGTGATTGACAGGAACGATCCACGCTACAGCGTCATCGATGCAGCGGCGTTTGCCTCCAAAAACCTGTACAATGCAGCGAACTATGAGTACCGGCAAGCCTTCATTCACCAGGGGGTTTACCTTAACTACAACGAGGTACAGAAACGCATGCAGTCCCATGAAGCGTACAAGGCACTACCAGCAAAGGTCAGTCAACAAATCCTGATGGTGCTTGACCGAAACTGGAAGGGCTTTCGAGAGGGGTTAGAAGCGTACTACGAGGACCAGTCAAAGTTTCTCGGACGGCCTAAGCCACCAAAGTACAAACACAAGACGGAAGGCCGGAACATCCTGGTCTACACGACCCAGGCTATCAGTAAAAGAGGCTTGAAACGTGGACTTGTTCAACCCTCCATGCTTCCTATCGAGGTACAAACGAGACAAAAGGACATCGATCAAGTTCGAATCGTGCCGCGTTCGGGCTTCTACATCGTCGAAGTGGTCTATGAAAAAGAAGTAAAGCAAGCTCCCGTCAATCCTGCGTACTACGCTGGCATAGATATTGGCATGAATAACCTGGTTGTGCTAACATCAAACAAATCTGGCTTTCGGTCAGTACTAGTTAACGGGCGTCCAGTGAAAAGCGTGAATCAATTCTACAATAAGCGTAAAGCAGAACTACAAAAGCAGCTCGGTCACACCGGCACAACGAAGCGCATGGAACGTATGACCAACAAGCGGAACCGACGCATTGATCACTACATGCACACTGCCAGCAAGCGGATTATCGATTTACTGGTGAAAGAGGGGATAGGCGTGTTGTGCATAGGCAAGAACGACGCCTGGAAGCAAGAGGCGAATATGGGTAAGCGCAATAATCAAAACTTTGTGCAAATCCCTCATGCACGTTTTATCGCCATGTTAACCTACAAGGCGGAACTGGTAGGCATTCGCGTCAAGGTCACGGAAGAGTCTTACACGTCAAAGGCTTCGTTACTGGACCTGAACCCGTTACCAGTTCGTGACCCGAACAATGGTGGTGAGAAGCACACGTTTAGCGGCAAGCGCATCAAGCGTGGACTCTACCGCGCATCAGACGGACGCTTGATCAATGCCGACATTAACGGTGCAGGAAACACGATCAGAAAAGTAGCCCCTGATGCCTTCGGGCTAAGGGCGGTAGAGGATGGTAAAGAGATGCTTGCATCTCTGGTAGTCCACCCGGTGAGGTTGTCGTTCCCCTCACGAAGCTAAAGGACAAACGTTCGGTAGCGAAAGCAAGCGATCAATAGAACGCTATATTTCGCTACAAAACGCTCTGGTTTTTAGAACTATCTCACGTCTGATGTCAAAACGCAACTGCCCATGCGCGCGCCGGATGGCTGCTTCCACCTCTACGGGAGTATCGCCACGGGCAAAGATAAAGCCGAGATAGCTTGCCCCCTCCGGCAATGGAGTCAGTGTATGATGTAGCTTGGCAGTGATCTCTACGCCTGTTATCAGCGGGACCGCCTCGGCCTCCTCTACGCCGCGGATGGCCTTCAGTATGCCTGCCGCCGGAATAGGTATCATCATCACGCCGGCGGCATGTGCATCGCGCTCGATAGCACTGATCTCCTCACCAACCGCGTGACGCAGAATGAGTTCTTCCAGGCAGATGCCGGAACCGAACTCCAGCACGGTTGAACATAATCCACCAATTGAACGTCCGGCGATCTCTAACATCCATGGGCCGCGCTCATTGACGCGCAGTTCAGCGTGCACTGGTCCTTCACGCAACCCAAGCGAGGCGGCGGCAAGCGCTACACTGTGCGCTATATCCTGCTGCGTCGAGGCAGGCAGCCGCGAAGGCGTCACGTAGATCGTCTCCTCGAAGAACGGTCCATCCAGCGGATCGGGCTTGTCGAAGAGCGTCAGTACTTTTAGCTGGCCGTGCGTGAGAATACCTTCCAGCGCCACCTCGAAACCGGGAATAAAGTCCTCCACCAGGAAAGCGGTTTCGCGCTCTGCATATCCCTCTTGCAGCAACAAACGTTTTAAACGTGCAAAGGCCTGCACGAACTCATCTGTAGTATTCGCGCGTATCACACCCCGGCTGCCAGAGAGACGCAGGGGCTTTAGAACGCAGGGATAGGAGACCTGTTCGGCGATCAAGTGCGGGTCCTGGCTCAGTAAAAACTTGCGAAAGATGGGACACGGTGCGCCACCCTCCGACATTAGCGTGCGCATCAAGAGTTTGTCGCGCGCCGCCTCGGCAGCCTGGGGTGAATTGTGCGAGAGTCCCAGGGCCGCGCTGGCATAGGCCGCCAGTTCGCAGGCCGCGTCATCCACCGAAAGAACCGCCGTCAATGGATGCTGTTGTGCGAACTCCACAATCGTCCGCAGCGATCTCTCCCTATCGGCGAAATCTATGCCCAGGGGGACGTGCCAGTAGTCGGCCAGCGTCTCAGGGAGATCAATCCCAACAACAACCTCCAGATTGAGCCGTTGCGCCGCGCTCAGAAAAGCGCCGGCCCGGTACGTTGCGGGAGACATCAATAGTAAAATGCGTTTTCTTGCCTCAGTCGTCATAGTAGTTGCTCGATCTATGCGTATTTCTGCTGGTGATACAGGTCTTGTTCATCCATTGCAGCATTTGTTGTCATATATCGGCTCTGATATATGAAGCAAAGCCTGATCCGATATAGTAGTGCCACTATATCACAGGTGCGCTTTAAAAGTAAATCGCTTGCTCTCGTCAAGCTTTAGTAGATGTATTTTGCTGGGCAATCAGTGCGCTCCCTTCGATACACAGACGAGCGATCTGCGCCAGGCCATCGCCAATGGGAGGAATAGCCATGTGCTCCTCAAGCGTGTGCGCCCGCTTTACATAGGTGACGCCGATACAGAGCGACGGGATGTTGAGGCTGATTGGAATATTGGCATCTGTGCTGGCGGCGACCAACTTCGGCTCGATGCCGAGCGTGGTGAGCGTCTGCGCCGCCAGTTGTACGAATGGATCGTTTGGGCTACGACCACCGGCAGGCCGCTCTCCCAGCACCTCTATCTCCGTTTGCAGCCCCTCGCCCGCACGACTCTGGATGATATCTCTTACCTCGTTGGCGAGCCGATCCAGTGCCGCCACATCCGTTGAACGCATGTCGAGCAGGGCCGAAGCCGCAGGTGCAATAGTGTTTACCGAGGTGCCTCCCTCGATCATGCCGACGTTGAACGTCGTTTTGGGCTCACGCGGAACCTCAATGCCAGCGATGGTCGCGATAATTTTTGCCAGACCATGAATAGCACTGGGGGTCCCGAATGATGCAAAGGAGTGACCGCCCGGACCCGATACGATGATACGCCAGCGTTTCGAACCCACCGCCACATTGGTAATGCGGCCCAGGCTCCCGTCGAGCGCGAAGACCGCTCCGACCTCGCCCGCGTAACGCTCAAAGGCGGCGCGCGCCCCGCGCAGGTTCCCCAGCCCCTCCTCGCCTACATTGGCGACCGCGACCAGATCCACAGCCGTCTCTTGCTCCATGCTATTGAGCATGTCCAGGACGCCGATTAGTGCAGCGACATGCACGCTATTATCGCCGATACCCGGCCCATAGAGCATATCGCCCGAGCGCCGGATGTCGAGTGGGGTATCGATGGGGAAGACGGTATCTGTATGGGCCAGCAGCAGCAACACAGGTCCTATCCCTCTCTTGCCACGCCGCACATAGACATTACCAACTGCGTCAATCTCGGGCGCATACCCGCGCTCGCGCAACAGTGAGGCCACAAATTCCGCACGTCGCTGCTCACTCCCTGTTGGCGCAGGAACCGCACAGATGCGAGCAGCCAGCTCAGCTACGGCTTCCATATGCCTGGAGGCAACACCACGTAGATAGTTCAGATCGGACAGAGCCATGACGTCTCCTTAACACGGTAGGGTGATATCGTTATTCTTTAAGTAAGTATATGCCCAAATAGCTATCGACAGGCAAATTTTTTACCGCTTCAATCTCCCTGCTTCACATCCACCACAAATCCCCGCGATTTCAACGCGGCTGCCAATCCAAACAGACGAGCATCGCCGCGCACGGTCCACACCAGTTCCGTCGGAGTGCGCTTTGAGGCGTCGTCCATCCCCTCCCAGTAGCACTCATAGCTTCCTTGCCAGTCAGGATGCTGGACGCGCCCTTGATAATGCCAGGAAGACGCCATGGGACGCCTGTTGTTAAAGCCCAGACCGGAGCCAGTGACGCTCGCAAAATCTCTACTACGGAAGATGACTTTCATATACTAAATCCTGTGTCTTTCTTCGCGTGTATGTCATTACTACACCAGCATATCCTATGAATGCCAGAAAGTACAAGAAGGCAAGCGCCGCGTGCATATTTTGCAAGCTTACCACGTCCTGCCCCCCCGCTTTTTACAGAATGGGCCTTTGCCAGTACTATTGGTTAAAAGATGTATTTCCCGGTTAATTTTCCTCTACCTGATTATGTGACTTTTCAGCTAGTAGATCAATGAGATTCAGACGGTAGTAAAAACCTATGGTAGTATCCGTGTCAGAATAACGAACGCGCAAAACATGTCAGAAGACATCGTGCTTCACTTTTGTAGCACCCGTGAGGCATGCATGTCCTATGAAATAAGGCAACTATTTGCCATACTTGAAAGGGTTTTAGGAAAGAGATGCTTACTAAACCACGAGATCTCTCGAAGGTATCACCTACTTCTCTGTATACACACAGGCATCGTCGCAGAGTATCGCCACTGATGATCATCGGCATCAGCGTTCCGGTGCTGCTAGCCCTCATCGCCGGCGGTATCCTGATAGCCTCGCCATGGCGACAGTCCCATGCAGCCGCCGCGGTCAACATGGATTGTACCTTGCTAGTACCGGCGAATCCATTATCAGCACAGGGGCTCGCTACGCCCTATCAGTTATCGGCAACAAATGCGGCCAATGGTCTCTGTAACGAAGCTAACGCCAATCAGGGCGCGTTCGTCCAGGGCGTCATTTATGATCCTGCGACAGGCAAGTTCAGCGTCTATAGCCCATTGGTCATCGATCAGGGCACACAGCCAGCCGTTACCCCAGTCGCTCCAACGCTACCGGCAAACGCCGTCGTTGGCCTCTGGTTCGGTTTCAACGGGAACAACCTGACGCTGCAAGGCGCTCAGGGCACCACGCTGGGCCAGGCGCGTTGTGTCAATGGTCTCAGACAATCAATCTTCGGCCAGTTCGCATATTGCAATGCAACGGCCTTCTTTGCTGCCGCCAGGCAGGGAATCGCCGCTGGCCTGGTTCAGGTGCCGGCTCTGGCAACCGCAAAAGACGGACAGACCTGTCCGACCACGCGCGATTTCAGCGTCGTCGACCAGGACCAGAGCGATAACGTACAGACCCAATATCTTGCAAACGCGAACGGCCAGACCGCGCAGTTGACGGCAGCGAATACGGCCAATCCCGCCAACGCCACCAAATTAGGCAACCCTAGCGATAACGCATTGCTGACCACCTTTATCGATCCGGCGCTGGGATGTCAGCCATGGCAGGCGCCCAATCTCGCCGACAACAATAACATGGTCTCCGCCCTCCCGCTGGACGAAATACAGGCGGCGATGGACCAGAAGGCTCCAATTGCCCTGGTCCCTCTGACCGACCCGATGACCCTGAACAATAACAACCCGAGCCTGACCAAAACGAACCTCTATCGCCGAGGCTCCGATCAGGCGCCCGCAGCGAACGCGCAGCAGGCCAGCGGCACAACGTATTGTCAAAACCTGGTGAATACCGGTCTGCCACGTATACAACTGGATATGCCGCTCACGATAAACGCGACCACGCCTGCCGCCGACGCCGCGAACTCGCTCTTTACATTCCTGACCAATCGCTTCATGCAGTCCTATACCAACCTTAACTGCCAGGCTTTGCTCAACAAGCCCAACCCTGTGACGGTGCAAATGGATGGCAATGGCGTCGTGATTGCCGCGACCATTAACGGGGCCGGTGCAGCGGCTGGCACGGGCGCGGGTGCTGGCACGGGCGCGGGTGGCGTTCAGCAACTCGCCACGGGCAACGCGAGTTTCCAACTGGACAACAATGGGGTCAATGCCGCCGTGCAAACAAATGTTACCTACGCCAACCATCCCAATACGCAGGTCACAGAGGCGATCGTCTCCGGTAGTTGCACTGGCACAGTCCTGACCAGCAACACGACCGTCCTGGATAACGGCAGCATGGCTGCGTTTAACCTGACAGTCCAGAATGTGAATGCAACGGCGATCCCTGCCACCTGGTTCTTCGTCGTAGAAGATCCAGCGCAGAACAATGCAGTCGTTGGATGTGGCAGCGTCACGAGTAACGGCACAACGGCCACGGCCACATTGGGCACTGTGAACACGGCCACAGCTACTACGGGCACCACGGCCTGCACCACCGGCACACCTGCCGCTGCTGCTACAACCACGACGCCAGCAACTGGCAATGCTGCCGCTACGGCCCCGGCTGCTACGACTTGTACCACCACTGGTTCGACTCAGGCCACCGCGACTCCCGCAGCCAACCAGATGACACCGCCTGCTTCTGCGGGTCAGACGACACCAGCGAACGCTCCATATCATGGAAAACACAAGAAATGGTAGAAGTGGTTGATGATGGAGGCCGGGTAGTTGAGTGGTAAAACCATTCGACGTTGACCGGTAAAATAAGAGGAGGAGAGGGTGTAAAGCACAAGTTTACACCCTCTCCTCCTCTTAATCTTGACACCTTCTCGACGATCATGTGCTATGGAATGTAGAGTTTATTTGTCAAGGGCTTTCGTTTTTAGATAATTGTGATAGGATACACAATAACTATTGATTGAGCACAGGGGATACTCTGGGGCTCATAATTAACAGCATAAGAGAGATGCATATGCCAACACTTGTTTTCTGGATCGATGTTGACAATACCTTGCTGGCCAACGATGATATTAAAGCGGACCTGGCCGAACATATCCAGGTGGAATTAGGCCCCAGGCTGGCACAACGCTTCTGGGACCTCTACGAACAGGCGCGCCACGAAACGGGCGTCGTCGATATTCCTCTCGCGCTGGCCCGCTTGCGCGAGCAGACGCCGCTCTCGGAGATGGACGAACAGACCTATCGCCACGTACATTCACTCTTCGATAACTATCCGTTTTTCCGCAAGCTATATCCAGACGCTCTGGAGACGTTGCGCTATCTAAGTACGCTGGGGACGGCGGTCATCGTTTCGGACGGCGATCAGTTCTTCCAGGCCGAGAAGATAGTTAATAGCGAGCTGGCGGAGGCCGTACAGGGCCGCGTGCTCCTCTACATCCACAAGCAGGAGCACCTGGACGAGATCATGAAGGCTTATCCGGGCGATCATTATGTGATCATTGATGACAAGCCGGATATCCTGGCCGATGTCAAGGCGGCATTGGGCGATCTCGTGACTGCCGTCTTCGTTATGCAGGGGAAATACGCGCTGGGCGACAAGCCGGACAACTTTGCTCCCGACCTGACCGTATTACATATTGGCGACCTTCGAAACTACAGCGCGGAACAATTTCTGCAAGTCAAAAAGAGATAGCAAAGCTGTAAGGAGTGTTTCTATTATGCGCTTTCACCTGAGAGAACGCGCCTGGAGCCTGACTGAGGCGTTTGTTGTGCGCGATGATGCAGGCAACCCGGTCTTCGAGATACGCGGCAAGTTTTTTCATATCGGCGATAACCTGGTGATGTACGATCGCTATAGTGGGCAGGAGCTGGCTCAGATCAAGCAGCGTGTGCTTTCGCTCTTACCGCACTACGAGATCTACCGCAACGGCGAGCACTGGGCCAGTGTCCACGAGCAATTGCGCATCTTCGGCGAGCGCTTCAAGGTGCAGGGCGACAACGGCATGACGTTCCACGTTCAGGGCGATATCTGGCGCTGGAACTTTACCGTCAGCGACGATTACGGCAATCTCCTGGCGCAGATCGGGCGCCAATTCTCGATCTTCCGCGATAGCTACGCCGTCGATGTAGCCCCTGGCGTCGATGCTCCCTTCATCATTTGTCTGGCGGTCGTGATCGAAATGGTCAAGGAACATCGTGATGAGAAAGAACACCGCGAATAGTACCGATGACCGAACGGAGATAAAACCATTCTTTGCGAAAGCTGGGGGCGCGCGACACAGAGTCGCCTTTATATGTGGATGACAAAACGAGCAAACGCACAGATAACTATCAGCAGTGAAGCCAGGCAGACGCTACTCGCGGATATCTACCGGCGGGCGACCATCGAGGCATGCGGAGTTCTCCTGGGCACGATCGATGAAGAAGGCAACTGGCACGTGGAGCAGGCCCATTCGCTCCGCAACACTTTTGCCTCGCCCGTCTACTTCGAGTTCGACCCGGAAGAGCTTTTAGGGATCGAACTTGCGTATCCAGGACGGATCATCGGTGCCTATCACAGTCACCCGACTGGCTTTCCACGGGCAAGCAGCACCGATCGCGAGAATATGCGGCGCGTCAATCAAGAGCAAGAGATCCCCTGGGTCTGGCTGATTGTGAGCGGCCCCTTCAAGCAAGAACAATCAGTCGATGAGCGCATCGCATCGGCACCGATGATCGCCTATCATCACTATGCGCACAACGGCCTGCACACTGTCTCCATTCAGTTCGAAAGTTTACCGTAAGGGCCCAGCCTTGCGCGGACCCTGGGAGCCTGCCTGGCACCAATGGGCCCGCGCAAGGCTGGGCCCCTACTAGCCACGCGAGGGGTTTTACGCTATAATGGTGCGGCATGGCGTGAGCAAAAGACGCCAGAGCAAACCAGGAGCGAGGATTTTTTGATGAAATGTCCAAAGTGTGGCAATGAGGTAAGGCCAGGTGAGGCATTTTGCGGGCGGTGCGGCAATCCGCTTTCGACGCCGCCTCCGTCGCAGCCTGTAGAGATGGAAGGCATGCCTTCACCTCGCAGTGGGTTGCTGCGCACGTACCACACGCCATATACGCCAGATGGATCAAATAGTTATTATCCGGGACCTCCTTCGCAAGCACTGAACACACGTATGCCCACCAGCGATCCGTCCGCTCCGGCACCTTCGCCCCTTCCTGGTCCCCATCAGCAGACAGGTTTCTATCACGATGCAACCGAGGCGATCCCACCGGTCCAGCAGAATGCCTGGGGCCAGGCACCACATTCAGGCTATCTTCAGCAGGCATTTCCAGATGCGCAGCCTCTCACCCATTATCCAACGCCTGGACAGTTCGGTTCGCAGGTAGGCCCGCAGACGTACCCGTCTCAGACCGGCAACTACAACGGTCCCGCACCGACACAAAACTATCCCCCCACAACGGGTTATAACCACAATACTTATGGGATGCAGGGCAGAGAACTACCTACGCCACCACAGAAGCAGCCCGCCAACCCGGTCATCCTGATCGTCTGCATCACGCTGGTCGTCTTGCTGATCAGCACAGTCGCTATCACAACGGTTGTATTGATGAATCGATCGGCTGCGAATCAGGCAACGGTAACGCCCACCGCCGTTCCCAGGCCCTCACCCACCGTCGCACCATCGCCGACGCCCTCGCCCACTGTCGCGCCGTCGCCAACGCCCTCGCCTACCGCTGTGCCAACGCCAGCCCCGGACGCCGGCTTCGCCTGGTGCGGCACCAATTGTAGCCAGTACGGCTTTATGACGGAGTTCCCGGCGGACTGGCAGGGCACGCCCGCTGCGAACAGCTCAGGCGTTCAGTTCACTAACCCAACGATGCCAGAGATAGACGCCGCGTTCAAGGCGTCAGGGGCGACGAACGCCAGCGCAACCGATGTGCTTATGAACGATCTGCAAACCAACTTCGCCGCCAAACCAGGGTATGCGCAACCTACCCCTCCGCCCGCTGCAAATGCTACAATAGGGGGAGCGCCGTGGTACGCGGTCGCGACCAGCTTCAATGACGATCAGAATCAGCCGGTACACGTCGAGGTGTATGCAACGGTCTACCAGGGCAAGGCGTATATTATCGAGCTGCAGGCACCCGACGGAAGCAATCAGTTTGACTCGGTGAAACAACAGTACTTCGTCAACATGCTCGTCAAATACCAGTTTCTGCCGACGGCTCAGTAATACGGAGGACGAGTGAAATATTTTCTGATCGTGCTGGTATTTATCAGTGGAATGACCAGCCTGGCGCTCGAAATGTGCGCATCGCGCCTGCTGGCGGCCTACTTTGGAACCTCTCTGTATATCTGGGCGGTGCTGATCGGCCTGATTCTGATCTATCTCACTATCGGCTATTTTCTCGGTGGCCGTCTCGCCGATCGCTACCCTTCGGCGCAGATGCTCTGTGCGATAACAGCGATGGCCGCGCTTACGACCTCGCTGATCCCTTTCGTCAGCCAGGGCGTGCTCTCCTGGTCGGTCCAGGCGATTTCGCAGGTATCAGTGAGCGCCTTCCTCAGTTCGTTGCTCGGGACGGTGCTGCTCTTCGCCATTCCGGTGACGCTGTTGGGGCTGGTCTCGCCGTTCGCCATTCGCATTATGACGAAGGACGTGGGGAAGAGCGGGCGTACCAGCGGATCTCTCTACGCCATCTCTACTGCTGGCAGCATCCTGGGTGCCTTTCTGCCGGTGCTGTGGCTGATCCCAACCTTTGGAGTGCGCCGCACCTTTCTTATCCTCGGCGTTCTGCTCTTCGCCGCATCCCTCTGGGGCATGCGCTGGCGCTGGCGACCCGCCTTCGTCTTCGTAGCGCTCGCCCTGATAGTACCACTGGGCCCGCTCAAAGATATCCCCTATTTAAAGTATGATCAGGAATCGCTCTATAACTATATCCAGGTGACACAGCTCCCCGACGGAACACGGCAGCTCATTCTGAATGAAGGAGAGGCCATCCACTCCATCTACTATCCAGACTCCAGCAGAGTGCTCACCGGCTGGTATTGGGACTATTTCCTGGCCGCGCCATATTTCAATCCAGGCTTCACGCCGCAGCAATTGCACCGTGTTGGCATCATTGGCCTGGCAGGCGGGACCATCGCACATCAGTTCACACAGGTGTACGGCCCGGTCCCCATAGATGGTGTAGAGATAGATCCAGCAATCGTCAATGTAGGGCGTAAGTATTTCGGCATGAACGAGCCGAATCTACATGTCTACGTCCAGGACGGACGCGCATTTATCGCCACGACGCATGAACATTATGATGTTGTCGCCATCGATGCCTTTCAACAGCCGTACATTCCATTTCAGCTCACCACGCGCGAGTTCTTTAGCGAAATTCGTTCTCACCTGTCACCCATGGGAGTCGTTGTGCTTAACACGGCACACACTACCCACGATTATCGCCTGGTGCAGGCGTTCGTGAACACGATGAAGCAGGTCTTCCCCAGTGTGTATCTGTTCAACGTTCCTGGAACATTTAACACGGAGATTATGGCAACGATACAGCCGACCTCGATAGAGACGTTTCGCAAAAATCTCGCCCAGTTCGACCCAAACTCTGTCATGGGACAGGTAGCCAGTGAAGTGTCGCCTGTCGTTACGGTGGGTCACGCGGATGGCGGCATCGTCTTTACAGACGACCGGGCGCCTATCGAACAGATTACCGACCAGCTCTTGTTGAATTACATTCAGCAGCAGTAGCTATTGACACGCTCCAAATTTTTGGGGTAATGTGACACGGGCGTACGTTGTTACGGTACCACGGCAAGAAGAACCTAGAAAGCAAAGAGGAACATATCATGGTGGTAGTTGCAGTTATTGGAGCACAGTGGGGAGACGAGGGGAAGGGGAAGATCATCGACGAACTCTCGATGCAAGCGGATTTCGTTGTGCGTTATCAGGGCGGCAGCAATGCGGGACATCGCGTCGTACATGAAAAAAGCGAGTTCTCGTTTCGGCTCGTCCCATCGGGCATTCTTTATCCTAACACGACCTGTATTATCGGCAACGGCGTCGTCGTCGACCCCAAAGGTCTGATCGCCGAGATGGAAGAACTACAGAGCAAGGGTGTCGATGTCTCGCGCCTGTACATCAGCGAGCGCGCGCATGTCGTGATGCCCTATCATTTTTTACTTGATCGCCTTGAGGAAGAGGCGCGGGGGACCGATAAGATCGATAGCACGCAGAGGGGCATCGGGCCCGCGTATGTCGATAAACACGCGCGCTCAGGTGTTCGTATGGCGGACCTGCTGGACGTAGATGCATTTCGAGCCAAGCTTTCCACTATCCTACAACAAAAAAATCGTATGATCACGCAAATTTATAATCAACCCCCGTTATCGCTCGAAGAGATTCATGGTGAGTATTTTGGCTACGGACTGCAGCTGCGTTCGCATATCGCAGATACGCAGAAGATGCTGCATGATGCGCTCTTCGACCGCAAGACGATTCTGTTGGAAGGAGCCCAGGGTGCGCTGCTCGATATCGACTTTGGCACCTATCCCTTCGTTACATCCTCATCGACGCTGGCGGGCAACGCTGCCGTTGGCGCCGGGCTGCCCCTGCGCTCGATCGACCGCGTGCTCGGTGTCTATAAAGCGTATACTACGCGCGTGGGCAGCGGTCCCATGCCGACCGGACTGTTCGATGCAATCGGCATAGAGATGCGCGACCGCGGCCACGAGTACGGCACCAATACGGGACGCGAGCGGCGCTGCGGCTGGTTCGACGCCGTGGCCGGGCGTTACGTTGCTCAGCTTAATGGGCTGGACATGGCCGTCATCACCAAGCTCGATGTGCTCGATACCTTCCCGACGATCAAGATCTGCACCGCGTATAGCCTGCATGGCAATATTATCCACAGCCTGCCGGCGACCCTCAACGATCTCGCGGCGTGCGAGCCAATCTACGAAGAGGTGGAGGGCTGGCAGAGCTGCACCTCCGGGATCTCCCACTACGACGAACTACCAGCCGCCGCGAAGGCATACCTGAAACGCCTGGAAGAGCTGCTGGAGACGCCTCTTGCAATGATCTCGGTCAGCCCACAGCGCGGCAAGACGATTCAGGTGAGGGATATATTGAACATGCCTGAATACGATACGCGCTATCCCAGAAATGCGATGAGATAGCGCTTGCGATGGCGGTATATATGCGCTCACTACCGCCTCTTTACGACGTTTCGCTTTCACTCCAATGGTTTCTTCGCCATCACAGTTCCGGCGCGTGGAAATTGCGCCGGACAGGGCTTCTGCTGCTCCCAGACGAGGAGACGACGCCCATCGGCAAGGTCGGGGATCTGCACTAGCAGGTCGGCCTTG
>DAOTTD010000190.1:0-80268 GCA_034438015.1 Ktedonobacteraceae bacterium
GGAGGTTCCAATGCTCATTTATTCCAAGCCATGCTCCTGGGGCCATTGATTTCAATGACTGGGAGACAGAAAATGGGTTCCATGGGGGTGGCGAAACCAAACCAGAAGGATTTGGTTTTCATGAAAGAGCTTCTTGAAGCCGGAAAAGTCGTTCCTGTGATCGATAGACGTTACCCGTTACGTGAGACTGCTGAAGCTATCCGGTATCTTGAAAAAGGACACGCCCAAGGAAAAGTGGTCATCACGGTGGCATAAAATTGAACGACGAAAACAAATACCACCTCACCCAAACGCATGAAGAAGGAGGACACATGCTCGGCATCGTCGACACGGTGGCTGGCCTGGGACTGGTCGGGCTCGTTCCCGGAGGCCTGTTCGAATTCCTCCTGCCGATCTGGCTTTTCGCGAGGGGATTCAACTTGACCGCCAGTGAGAGAATGCGCGTCGCGCGCGTTAGCGGCTAAGCCCGGAATGCAAGGCCCGCGTCAATGACCTTATTGGCGCGGGCCGTCTGGTTCAGGATGATGCCCACGAGCACGATGGCCGCCCCGATGATCTGGACCAGGTTCAAGCCCTCGCCGAGCCAGCCAGGCGACCAGGAAGGCGAAGATCACCTCGGATGGAGATCATGGCAGAGCAGGCCAGCACGTAACCAGTGGTGCGGACGAAAGAGAGCTATGAAAGGATCGCATCATGCCAACAGTGAATATCAGTATGCAAGGGAAGATCTGCATGGTGACCGGCGCCAATTCCGGTATCGGGAAGGCAACCGCGCTGGAGCTGGCACAGATGGGTGCAACCGTCGTCATGGTCTGCCGGGACCGTGCCAGAGGCGAGGAAGCCAGGAGCGAGATCACCACGAAAAGCAGGAATAACGCGGTTGATCTCCTGCAAGCAGACCTGTCATCGCAACAGTCCATACGACAACTCGTCGAGAACTTTCAGCACCACTATACGCAACTGCATGTGCTGATCAATAATGCGGGAGCGGCCTTCACTGGGCGGCGAGAAACCGTGGATGGATTGGAGATGACGTTCGCCGTGAACTATCTGGCACCTTTCCTGCTGACAAATCTGCTGCTCGATGTGCTCAAAGCCAGCGCGCCAGCACGGATTGTCAATGTCAGTTCTAATTCGCATGAAGCGGGCTATATTAAGCTGGATGATTTGCAGGCGGAACACCACAGGTCCATGCGTGCCTACGAGCAATCGAAGCTTGCTGTTGTGCTGTTCACCTATGAACTGGTACGCAAGCTGCAGGGAACAGGGGTGACGGCCAACTGCCTGCACCCTGGCTTCGTGGCGACGCATATCGGGCAGAGGGATGTAGGGCCCGCTGTTCGCCTTCTCGTGAAGTTGATCGGGAGCTTTGGCACGAGTCCGCAAGAAGGGGCGAAAACATCGATCTACCTGGCCTCCTCGCCCGATGTGGAGGGCGTCACCGGCAAATACTTTGTGAAGAGCATTCCCAGGCGGTCAGCCTCAATCTCCTATGATGAGTCGCTCCAGCGACAATTGTGGGAGCAGAGCGCAAAGCTGGTGAACTTGTAGGTTCCCCTGCTCATCTTTAAGGTCGCAGTGGCTCAGTTTGCTTGCTGGGCTACGATGTGGCGCGGACCGCCGGTCCTGAGAAGTTGCGTCCTTACAGTTTCCCGCCCTCCGTGATGGATGTTGCGTGGGTGATCAGGGCCTGGATATGATTACTGAAGGAGGCGAAGCGCTCATCCTGTGTCTGGCCGCGCTGCCAGCGAGAGTAGATCTGCTGCACGATCACCGCCAGCTTGAAATAGGCGAAGGCCATATAGAAATCCATAGACGAGAGATCGCGCCCGGACTTCTGCGCGTAGAGGTCCATGAATTGCTGGCGCTTGATAAAGCCGGGCAGCGGCGTAACGGTGGGAAGCACATTCTGGAGAGACGCGGGATCGTCGGTCGAGGCCCAATATGAGAGCGTGATCGCCAGGTCGAAGAGCGGATCGCCGATAGTCGCCATCTCCCAATCTAGCACCGCCACGGGCTTCGTCAGATCGTGTGCGTCTAGCAACATATTGTTCAGCTTGAAATCGTTATGGATCAGCGTGGCAGGAGGACTGGCAGGAACATGCTCCGACAGCCAGCGGGTGAGCGGTCCGACCTGGGGGATATCGTCGGTCTGTGAGCGGAAGTAACGCTCGACCCAGCCCTTCACCTGGCGCGGGAGAAAGCCGTCGGGATGTCCGAACACGCTCAGCCCACCGCCCTGCCAATCGAGGGCGTGGATCTGTACCAGCGTGTCGACGACCATCAATGATAACTGGCGGCAGAGCTCGGGCGTCGGCGTGACGCCCGGCGGGAAGCTGTCATCTACAACCGCGCCCCGGCGCCGCTCCATCACATAGAAGGGGACGCCCATAATCGAGAGATCTGCGCAGAAGATGTATGGTCTGGGAGCAAGCGGAAAGAGAGGCGAAATGTGTTCTAGCAGGCTCGCCTCGCGCTGCATATCGTGCGCCTTTGGTGGGACCGGACCAAACGGTGGACGGCGCAGCACGCCCTCCCAGTCGCCGAGCCGCAGCAGATACGTCAGATTCGAGGCCCCCGCCGGGAACTGCCGCACCTGCAGCGTACCCTTCGCATCCCGGCACTCCCCGATGTGCTCGCGTATATAGCGCTCCACTTTTGGGAAGGCGAAAGCCTCACCTGTCCGGATCGCAATGGTCTCTTCGTCACCGCTCATTCAGACGTCTCCTCCGTTTTGTCCATCGTCGGGCCATTATAGCGCACCCTTATTTGTTCTATGATTATAGCATATGTGGCTTTATTTCGCGTCGCAGGCCATCAGGATAAGCGTGAGGATACAGACAGTCCAACTTTTCTCTGGCTATAGCGTAGTAAATAGTGTACATATTTATTTTACCTTGTCATCTCTATAAAAACAGAGGAGAGCCTGTTATGAGCATAAATCCTAATCAAGGCCAGAATCCTGACCAGTCAGATCCCTATGGCAGCTATCGAGGCTACACGCCGACGCCACCAACGCCACCTTCCCAGCCCGCGCAGCCGGACCCGGATGATCCTTACAACAGCAAGTGGTATGGTCAGCAGCCGACCGGCGGATATTATGATGCCAGTCAGCAGCAGTACGGCACAGGTCAGCAGCAGTATAGCACGGGTCAGCAGCAGACCTACCAGCCGCCGAGGAGCGCCTACAGCAGCAATAGTAACGATCCTTCGGGTCCGTCGACCATGCAGATGAATCCCAGGCTGGCGGCGCTGCTCAGCAATGCGTTCATCTGGGTTGGCGGCCTGTTCTTCTTTATAGCGGAGAGGAAGAATCGCTTTGTGCGCTTCAACGCTGCTCAGTCGTTCCTCTTCTTCGGCTCCGTCAGCATCGTGTTTAGCGTGCTGAAGCTGCTCGCCATCCTGACGGCGATCCCGCTACTGGGCTGGTTCTTTGCCCTCGTCCTCGGCATGGTGAACTTCGTGTTGATTTTTGGAGCGGCGGTCGTCTGGCTTTTCCTGATGTTGCAGGCGTATACTGGTAAGAAGTTCAAACTGCCGTTCTTCGGCGACTACGCCGAGAGGCTGGTCAATAGGTTTACAAAATAACAAAAGGACGCTGATGTTTCCTCTTCTGGCAGTTTCAGGGGAGAAAATGTCGGAGACGGAAAAATGACACGTATCCTCTCGTATAATATTCTGTGCGGTGGAAGACGGCGCATCGACCAGTTGACCACTGTACTGTGTGCAATGCAGCCCGATGTGATCGGGCTGGCCGAGGCGACCGATCCGAAGGTGGTGGAGGAGCTGGCGGCGCGCTTAGACATGCAGTTCCGTTTAAGCGATCGCGGCAAGAGTTCGAGAGACTGGCAGCTTGCCGTACTCAGTCGGCTGCCCATTCTGAGTACGAGCGTGCATACAAGGCCGATCTTTTCACGCAAGCACTTTCTAGAAGTCAGTGTCGAGGAGCCAGGCGGCAATCCACTCACAGTCTTTATGATTCACCAGACTTCTGATTTTCATAGAGGCTCGGAGAGCAATCGCAGGCGACGCGACGAAGTGCAGGAGATGCTTCAGATCATGCAGGCGCGCAAGGGGACACCGCATCTGGTGATGGGCGATTTCAACTCATTGGCGCCGGGAGATCCCATGCAGGCCAGCGCCCTCCTGCGCAACGCTGTACGCGAGCACAAAGCGAGAAGCAACCGGCCCGCCGCACAGTACTTCCATGCGAACTCGTGGACAAAGTTGCAGCGCAATGTCATAAGAACTGCCGCAGGTACGATGGTGAGCAGCAGGGCAGGAAGCTTCATCATCGATAGGGTAAGTCCCATCTACGCGCGCGGCGGCATCAATCTCCTCTTGCAGGCTGGTTACATCGATACCTTTCGCCGGTTGCATCCAGGTGAGCGTGGCTTCACCTGTCCGGCTGCCGCTCCCTCCGGGCGTATAGACTTCATCTTTGCCAGCCCCGAACTGGCGGAGCGCCTCACAGCGGCCTGCGTCGTCGCGGAAGTGCCGGGCCTGAAGGCCCATGAAGCGAGCGACCATTTCCCTGTGTGGGCCGAATTTAAATGACGAGAGTTACCGGCAGAGAGAAGGAAGAGACCAGAATGATGAGGTAAAGCCGAAATCATTCTGGTCTCTTCACCTGTTTATCTTGCATCCGCTGCGAAATAAGCAGCGCCTGGTCGGACCGGCCAACGAGGCCACGCTCGTCGTAGAGGGATGCGGTTGCCAGTCCGATCCCTCCTGACTGTAAATGGGTATTCGCGTCTAAGCAGATCCACTCACCGTGCGGAGCGCGCACCATATGTACCGTAAGTTCGGGCGGGACGAACTGCCAGGAACGGATATCGAGAGGACTGCTGACCCCATTCACTGAATCCGCAGCAGCGATCAGGCGTTGGGCAGGACTGGTCTCCTCATCGGCGATCAGCGGGTAGCGGAGCCGAGTCCAGGTGGTCGCAGCGCCGACCTGCGTATAATGACCATGTACAAAACGCCACTCGGTCGCAGCCAGAAAACCACAATCCCACTCAGCCGCAATTGTGGAATTGGTCTCGTGCGGCGGGAGAGCGGGAACGACCTCTTCCTCGGTTGTGGGAACGGCTTCGCTGGGAAGGCGCACGCGCCAGGCGGAGGCGTGCATGACTGGACGGCCTTCGTATTCGAGGAAAGCTTCAAGAAGTTCGACGCTACGGCCTGGTCGGACCAGGTGGGCATGGGCGTGAAGGGGAGCGATGGGAATGGGACCGAGGATGTCAATTGAAATGCGCCCAAGAAGCATATCGGGCCGTGGTGAACAGCGTTCTATCTGGCGAACGAGCAACGCGCCGGGAGGACCACCGTGCTGAAACTGTGGGTTCCAGGGTCCCTGTGTATGAATTGTGGCGCGAAATATATCGTTCCCTTCTGGTATCCAGAATGCCTGTGTCATCAAACACACTCCTTATACCCGGTGGTGTTTGCAGAAGATCGCTGAAACGCTGCGGCCCCGCAAACAGCTCACGGAGAATGAGGAGTGTCCAGCGTTCACCGGCCACGAAGCGCCTTTGCCAGCGTGCAATACTGATCGTAGCTCCGTCTTGTCATAGCCTCCCCTGTACTAAAATTGGTAGCGCAAACTACCAGATAGTATACAAAAAAAGAGAGTTGTGTGCAAGGATGATGAACAGGTAAATATAAATATATAGTGATAATTCGATAGTTGTAATTTCATTGAATTTACGCGCCTGTATTTTTATAGTCTATGCTGTTTTGATATAATGTATCTTAGTTGTGATCATGAGATAATTGCGTATGCCGTTACTCAAGAATGAAATTGTTGAATATGTGTCTTTCGCAACATTGAGCGGAAGGTAGGAGCACGAAAAGGTAGAGTACTATGGAAGGAAAATTTCCTGTGGAAGCACCTGCAAAAGAGACATTCGTAGCTGGTGAATTGATGCAGCAATATTTTGGGATGCAAGAGCCAGCGGTCCGAACGCGGATAGTGCGCTGGTGGTACCGTCTGACGGTGCCTACCGGAATGGCGAAGGGGAGTGGTTTTTCGAAGGGGAGTGGTTTTTCACAGGGCATGTTGCTCTGGCGTGAGCGACTTGCCAGCGCCCTTCTTTTCTTCTTTCTGCTGGCCTTGTTGGCGCTGGTGTTACCATTGAGCATCTTCACGATCGATCTTCCTGCCATTCTGGTTGCCGGTCTACTGTTGGTAGTTGCCCTGATCGCGGTCGGGTTCAATCGTGCCGGGAAGCCGCATATAGCTGGTTTGCTCATCGCGACCGGTCTGGGCATGGGCGTGTGTAGCGTGATACTGACGAGTTCTGGCGGCTTAGGGGTAGATACGCTATCTTTATTTGACCTCCTGGTATTTTCTGAATTATTTGTTGCTTCCTTATTGCCAGTAAGGTGGGTCATCCTGGTGGCATTTCTCAATAGTAGTTTTGTGATCGCGGCCCTGATAGTCATGCCGGAGACGCCAGGTCTGGCCTCTGCCATGCGGGCGAGCGCTTATATGATTGCGTTGCGCCCGGTAGCCTTATACTTTATCGTTGCCGGGGTGCTCTGGCTCTGGATCTGTAGCGCTACGCGAGCCATGAAGCGCGCTGAACAGGCCGAACTGATCGCCACGCACCAGTATATGATAGCCATGCAGGAGCATGTAACCGCGCGGCAGAAGCACCTGCTGGACGCGAGTATCGAGCAGATCATGCAGACGCTTGTCCAGGTAGCCAATGGCGATTTCAAGGCGCGTGTGCCTTTGAAGGAGGGTGCCCTGCTCTGGCCGCTCGCGATTGCATTGAATAATCTATTGAGCAGGATACAGCGTCTCCAGCAGATCGAACAGGAGTTTTTGCAGATGTTGCCGCGCTTCCAGAAAGGGAAGCTGGCCGAGTACGAGCTACAGCGCGTGAGGGAAGAAGTGAGGCTGCTGAAGCTCATCATACAGGATGCTCGGCAATCCAATCAATGCATTCATGCTTTGCGTAACGGGACGTTGTTAGATCCGTTGATTCAGGAGTTGAACGGGCAATATCTCTCGCCATTGCCTCCATATACAAGAAATGTGCGCAACACCCCTACATTGCCACTGCCACGCTCAGGAAATGACGACACAACGGTTATCCTACCGGACAGCGACGGAGGCACGTTGTGAGCCAAGAACATAGCGCGGAGGAGCTCCTCGCCGCCCTCGCGCCTCGTCCTGCTTTGAGCGCATCTACACGGGCGTCAGAACATGAGGTTACAGCTATCGAGCTGCGTAACATCTCCAAGTACTTTAAAACCTTTCTCGCCGTCGATCGTCTCTCCCTACGTGTGCGTCAGGGAGAGATCTTCGGACTGCTGGGAGCGGATGGCGCCGGGAAGACGACGCTGCTAAAAATGATGAGCGGCCTCGGTATCCCTACCAGTGGCGAGATAGATGTAGTGGGCTGCCAGGTACCGCGCGATATACGCCAGGTGCGTAGACTGGTGGGCTTCGTGCCGCAGCAGAACATGTTTTACGAAGAGCTGAGCGTCTGGGACAACCTCGATTTTCATGCCAATCTACTGGGGATAGCACGCAAGGAGAAAGAGCAGCGTATCAATAGTATCATGATGTTGGTGCAACTATCGGAGCACAGAGACGCCCTGGTAAAAACATTCTCTTACGGCATGAAGCGGCGTCTGGTTCTTGGACGCGTACTCCTGCATAATCCCCGGCTCGTCTGCCTGGATGAGCCCACAGCGGGGGTCGACATACGGTCGCGCCGCGACATCTGGGATTACATTCTCGCCCTACGTATTTTGGGTAAGACGACGGTAGTGGCGACGAACGCTCTTGAGGAGGCGCTGGAACTCTGTGATCATATCGCCGTGCTCGATCGTGGGAGGCTGATCACACTGGAGACGCCCGAACAGATCAAGCGGAGCTATGGTGATATCGTGGTCGAGCTGGAGATGGCGCATCCCTACACTTCTCTTTATAAACTGCGCGTCATGCCGGGTATACAGTCGGTGCAACAGAATGGGTTGCACCTCCATGTAGTGCTCCAGGATAACAGGCATATTCTGCCGCAGGTCATCACGCTCCTCACGCAGGAGAACGAGATTAAAGGCATCAGTGTGCGTGAACTGCGCCTGAGCGAGATCTTTCCACATCTGGAATTTAGCGTGTCAGCCGAACGCTGATTCGCGGCGCGTGAACATAACAAAGAGGGCCCGGCATTTATAGCCGGACCCTCCTTTGAGGGGAAGGGGAATGGTTTTAGAATGCGCCCAGACCGTTTGGCGTACCGAGGCCCGTGGGGCCGTCGTAGCCAGGCTTCGCTGTGCAGAGGTAAGACGTATTGCACCTACCGTTGTTGCCACTGGTAACGTCGTTCAGGTAAGAACTATGACTGTACAGGTAGGAGCCAGTGATCCGGGTGGCATTGCCCGCCATGGCGAAGATGCTAGCGATGATGGGTGAAGATGCGCTTGTGCCTCCGTAAACGTCCCAACCACTATCGCCGTACGTGGAGTAGACCGCGACGCCCGTATTGGGATCTGCGACCGCTGCTACATCGGCGACCGTTCGGTTGCGGCAGCCACTGTCTTTCTGCCATGATGGCTTGCTGATGTAGCGGCTGCATCCGCTGCCAGAGCCGTTCCAGGCGGCCTCGGTCCAGCCACGGCTGGTATTGGCCGGCCTCAACGAGGTGCCACCAACGGCGATGACGGTGTTAAAGGCTGCCGGGAGCTGGACGCCGTAGCCGCTGTCGCCCGAGCTGGCGGTGATGACGACGCCGCTATGATTGTAGTAGGGAGCGACAGACTTAGCGCTCTGGCTATCTTCCTGGCCACCGTAGCTATTGCTTACCGCTACCGCACCAAGGCGTACGGCGGTATTGACAGAGGTGCCCAGGTCGTTGAAAGAAGAGCTATTGGCCTCGACGAGCAGGATGTGGCAGTTGGGGCAGATGGCGCTCACCATATCCAGGTCGAGCGAGATCTCACCGGCCCAGCCGCTATCGGCTTGAGGATAGCGTGTGCCGCCCTGCTGATCGACCTTCTTGAAGCAGCCGTTGGCCGTTGTGCAGGCGGGAAGACCGAAGGTTGAACGATAGGTCGCCAGATCCGACTCAGCCTTTGGGTCGTCGTAGGCATCGACGATCGCGACCGTCAGCCCCTTGCCCGCTGTCGCTGATGGTAGTTTATACGCATTCTGTAAATTATTCGGGGTCAGGCCATTCGGGGTGTGGGGGACAGGGTGAGGGCCAATACCTGTCGGTTTAAGTTCGATTGCCAGACAGCGCGCAAACCCTTTCGCCGCCTGCGCACAGGCCTGGACCTGCTTATACTGGGCAAGCTTAGTTGTGCTTTCAGATTTTGAGGCGGCGAATGTTGGCGTCGCGTTGGCCAGTGCAGTGAGCAATAAGAGAGCGATAAAGGGTAGAGTTAGAAGAGATTTTCTTAACATATGTTTCCTTTTTTCTTTTTGCGCCTTTGTGAGGCAGGTATATATGGTTATACATGTGTTGAGTGGCGGAGGGATTCTCCTTCATGGGAGAGATGTTTGATCACTTCCCGCTCCCTGTGGTTACTATTATCGGCGGATATATTTTGCAGAATAGGGGAATTCTATCGTTTTCTCGTTCGCGTGCAATATTTTATTTCCAGCCTGAGCGCAAGATACAGAGGCTGGTCGCGGCGCTGGAAGTGGTCGGTGTCCTGTGTGCAGACAGGACGTGACACCTGATGAGGACGCATTGACCTCACTGGCAGGAGTGCGCCAGTTGCTGAATTGTTGCGTAAAGCAGTTTTGGGAGCGTCCCGAACGAGTACGACATCAAGACGCTCTCGTGGCGGTGATGCGCTCCGTGTCCATATGGACCCCAGTTGATGATCGGCATATCGAGCAGCTCGATTGCCGCGAGTGGAAGATTGTACGCTCCGGCTAGAAAGGTCGGACCGGGATCACGCCAGAGTGGCATATTGGCTTTCAGCGCACCCAGGTCCAGGCCCGCTTCGAGGCGCAGGTAGCTCATATCGGAGAGCAGCGGAAAATACTCGCATATGGCGAGCCGTTGCTCTGGATGGGCGTGCGCAACGGCCTCGACCGCTGCGTGTAATGTTCCAGGCGTTGCGCTGACATGAGGATAGTACGGCGGTGCATAAGAGATGATGATTGCCGGACCCTGCCTGCCGCTCAGCTTCCACAGGCGTCGCACGAGGTGCAGACTGCGCTCGCGCTTATCCAACGTGACTGATCCCCACCGTGTCGTCAGCTCGTTATTGACATATTCCTCGCCATATTTATGCGCCGTCTCAGCGTAGAGATCGGCGTATGTCAGGACCGTGCCAGAGCGTGGCGGGAGAGGTTTCTGCAATCTCTGCTCATTGGCTGCCTGCAACCAGCGTCGTTCGGTCTCATCTAAGCGGCGCAGCAGGTGCGCCAGGACGTTCTCTGCGCGTGTACGCAGACGTTGCAGCAGCGTCGTCGGGTCCGTCGTGAACGTGAGCACGTTGAGATAGAAGGAAGCGGCGAAGGGGAGTTGCACGTCGTAGTGGTCCTTCAGGTCGCTGGCGTGCAACGTCACGGGAGGCGCGGTGATCTGGCCCCGGATGCTGTCGCAGAGCTCGTCGTTCATGCTGAGGTCACGTATCAGTTCGGCGGCGAGCAGATTTGCGTCCAGTCCTTGAAAGGGGGCGCCCGCGTGCGACTCGCGCCCGATGCAGAGGAAGCTGGGGAGCAGTTTGCCGATGGTTCCAGTATAGATGTAGCGCTGCGGGTCGCCCGGATACGCGGCGGTCGTATAATCGGTGTTGATAGCTCCGATATAGCGCAGTCCGTACTGCTCGCGTAGACGTAACAAGAGCTGCACCCCTTGCAGGATGCCCGCCGATTCGTTCTCCTCGTCGGGCGTTGCCAGCAGGACCAGGGAGAGCGGGAAGCGTTCCTCCCGCGCCAGTCGACGCATCAGGGCGATGTTGATGGCGATGCCGCTCTTCATATCGGCGACGCCGCGCCCGAACATCCAATCGCTATGATCCTCCCGGCTATCGATGCCTGCCAATGTATCCAGCCGTGTCGCAAGCCCTGTGGGATCGAGCGCCCAGGGTTCCAGATGACCGTAGTCGGCGGTATCGACGGTATCGACGTGTCCCAGCAGCACCAGCGTCTCGGCTGACTGGCCGCGCAGGAAGGCGTACGCATTCAGGCGTTCATGGGGATCTCCCGCGAGGACATCGAGTCCGCTGGCCGTGTAGCGAGCCTCCAGGCCATCCTCGTGCAGCATGTGGAGTATTTCGTGCGCCACCTGGACCTCGCCCGTGCCCGGACTCACGCTGCGTATAGCGACCAGGCGCAGTGTATAGTCGCGCACGGTCTCATACCAGTCGCTGCTCTCTGTATGTTGTTGGGGCATGGCCTTCTCCACAGCGAGGTCTATGGTTATTGTGGTTTGTAGCGGTCCAACTCGCGCTGTAGAGCTTCTAAGCGAGCGTGGAGGCGCAGAATGATCTCGACGCCCTCCAGGTTCACGTCCAGGTCTTCGTGTAGTCTGCGTACGCGGCGCAGGATGGCGAGATCATCGTCGCTGTAGTGCACCTCGTCACCAATCATCTGTACGCCTGGGAGCACGCCAGTTTCGGACAATCGGCGCAGGAACTGCACCTCCACGTGGCTATACTCGGCGGCTTCCTGTTCGCTGCGGTAGGATCTAGAACTGTGGATCGTGATGCGTGTAAAGCGCTGCTCGCTCATTGCTTGTCCCCCTTTCCAGTCGCATCTGTGTCAGTGTAGCCGATGGAGCGAGCAAAGGCTTCGAAAAGCTGGCGCTGCTCATGAGTGAGATGGGTGGGCAACTGGACGATAACTTCGGCGTAGAGATCGCCGCGTTTCTCTGGTTCTTTCATGTGTGGCATCCCCTGTCCGCGCAGGCGGAACGAGCGTCCGTTCTGTGTGCCTGCCGGAATGCGCAGGAGCAGGCGGCGTCCATCGGGAGTAGTTACCGGAGCCTCGCCACCGAGGACGGCGGTAGGCAGCGGAACCTCGACGTGGGTGCGCAGCGTTGTCCCCTCGCGCGTAAATCTCGGATCGGGGACGATAGTTATGTGCAGGTAGAGATCGCCACGTCCCGTGCTGCCCTGGGCGCCCTGGCCCGCGACGCGGATACGTGCGCCATCGGTGACACCCGCTGGGATTTTGACCTCCAGGCGACGTGTACTACCATCCGGCTCCGACAGCTCAAACGTGCGCGTCACGCCCTGGTATGCCTCGGTGAGCGTGACCTCCACGATCGCCTCGACATCCTCCCCGGTCGTCCGCTGGCGCGCGCGTGACGTAAAGCCGCCCGCCTGGGGATTCGAATGGAAGAAGGTCTCGAAGAAGTCCGAGAAGGGCGATTGACCTCCGAAGAGATCTTCCAGGTCCTCCTCCGACATCGTGCGGTACTGGTAGTTGCCGCCCGCGAAATCATTGCCGCCGGTACCTGCACCTGCCCCCTCGCCGGGCCACCGCCCATAGCGCTGGTAGTAGGCGCGCATCTCATCATATTTTTTGCGTTTCTCAGGATCGGACAGAACCTCGTTCGCTTCGTTGATCTCTTTGAATCTATCTTCAGCGGTCGTATCCCCAGGATTTACGTCCGGGTGATACTGCCGCGCCAGCTTGCGATAGGCCTGCCGAATCTCTTTCTGCTCGGCGTTTTCACTCACGCCCAGAATTTTATAATAATCCTTATAATCGACAGCCATGCCCAAAAGTCTCCCTTAATGCATTTCTCACCCGTAGGGGCCTGCCTTGCGCGGGCCCTGGGACCCCATCGCCCAGGCCGTGCACCAGGGCGAGCAGGGCCCGCGCAAGGCAGGCCCCTACGGATGATCGGTTCTTTCATTTATTGTAACACTTCTGAGCGTTGGTTATCTTCCGTTCTTTTGAGGCATCATTGCCTCGTGCGACGCAAGGGATCGCTTCCTCCCCTGACCATGCGTGACCGCCTCCATATGACCGCGCCTGTCCCGGCGGCTGCGACGCCTAGAGAGAGGAAGAGAAAGACAAGGAGCCAGTCGTTCCCCGCAGATGGAGGTGGACCAGAACTGCCGCTCTGGTTGATGATCGCCGCCGCTGTGGGTGTGGGCGTCGGTGGAGGAGTGGGCGAAGGTGTCGGTGATGGCGTCGGCGAAGGAGTAGGGGAGGGTGTCGGCGAGGGAGTGGGCGTCGGTGTAGGTAATAATACGCCGACCACAGACCCGGCATCGGTAGAGTAGGAGCTCGAATCCAGTTCTACATTGCCGATCCACGCCTCCGACCCGGCCTCCACGCCTGTAAGGTACTTAGCGCTGCTCAATCCTCTATTCGAGACAAGGTAATGCAAAAAGTCACTCAAGCTGAGCGCTTGTGCGCCGGTGGCGTTCGTGTTCCGTACAAATGTGTGCACCTGCCAGCCACTACGGGCCCCTTCCCACAACGTCCACGTGGCTCCGTCCAGGCTCACCGTTGCCACTGCTGAGCCAACAGGATGGACGTTGCCCTGTTTATAAAGCCAGAGCATGACCTCGTCTGAAGGATTGTCCGTGCCAGGATTAGAGATCGTATGCAGCCAGAGATCATAGGCAACATTGAATACACTCTGTGGATCGTTATGGGCGAAGCTATACGTCCACGCTGTTTTCACCGGCTGGCGGCTGGATAATTGTAAGGGAAGGCCGGTGAGATTGTCAGCGGTTTGCTTCTGCCAGTGCCAGCCCAGCACGGCGCTATTGTACGACTTGACTGTAATCGGCCCGCTCCAGTTCCAGCTGGTGGCCCAGGCAATGTTGGAGTTGTTGCTGGAGACATCCCAGATGCATTGCTTTCCCGTGCCGGTGCTTGCTCCCCATAAATTGCTAAAGAGGTAGTACTTGCCGATGGGAATCTTTTGACCATTTGTGCACACCTGCGCGGCCTGTGCGGTCTGGCTATTCAAAAGCAATGCTATTGCTAGCGCATAGGTGCAGACAATGAGCATGCCAACTATTCTGATAAAGCGCAAATTTATTGCAGGCATTCGAGGCCTCCCTCAGTTGAAATCGGTACAAAAAAATATAGACTCTTCGCGTCTGCAATGGACACAATAGATAGTTATATCGATTACTTAACGAGGAGACCATCGCAAAGGATACAGATAAATATTATACCAGTTCCTTAACGGAAAAACCATGCAAAAACGGGTGTCAGGCTTCGATTGCTCTTTTATTATTAGTGAGCTATGCCCTTGACATCACTGCTGGCGACAACATACTGTATAAGCGAGCGCTGCTGTAGCGATATGGTGCGCAAAGAGAGGACGTTCTCTCGCCAGCGTACGCGCTGGGGGAGAGCGGCTGGGAGGATTTGTGTCATCAGTTTATTGGTTTGCGCGAGGGGGAAGCTCACTCGCGAAGTGGACTCCGCGCCCGGTCCGGCACGCGCTAGGGTCCCTGATCGGCGCCGGCAGTTATATTGGCTGGCGCGCGAAACGGCTGGTAACGATACAGAATATGGCGCAGGTCACGGGACGTTCGCCGAGTGATCCTTATGTAAAGAGACTGGCGTTTGCCTCATGGAGTAATTATGGGCGCTATGCAGCGGATTTCATGTATTTCCCCCATATGGATATCGGCGGCATCGACGCGACCATACGAGACCTGAGCCAGGGCGGGACGTGGCGGCAGTACGTGGAGCAGTCCTTGCAGCCTGGAAAGGGTCTGATCTTCTCGACGGCCCATTTCGGCAGTTGGGACCTGGCCGGCGCCCTGGTTGGTCGTCGTTATCCCCTTGCAGCGGTCGCCGAGACCTTTAGTGATCCACGACTCAACGCCATGCTACAGAAGCGGCGGCAGGATAAGGGCATCTCGATAATTCCGCTGGAGAGCTCTGCGCGCCGCATTCTGCGCGCCTTGCAGGAAAATCGTCCGGTTGCGTTGGTAATCGACCGGCCCCTGCCGGTGGGCGAGGGAACGCCCATCGAGTTCTTTGGGCGTACCACCTACGTTCCCAGTGGTCCGGCTGCGCTAGCGGTCAAGAGCGGGGCCGCGATCATGCCGGGCTATGTCTGGTATGGGCATCACCATCAATTCTACCTGCGCGCCTTCGAGCCGGTCTTTCCGCGCGCGTGCAAAGGAGCAACGGAGCGCGATGCGGAGGTGCAGCGCCTGACACAGCGCATGTATAATGCTCTAGAAGAGATGGTGCGCGAGTGGCCGAGCCAGTGGTATATGTTTCGCCCATTCTGGCCCGCCGCGTAAGGTCATGCTATTCAGTTGTGTGAGTGAAAGCGCCTGGGATGCTCATCGCAACCCAGCCATAGCATCCGGTTTCCATGGTAGAGATGTGGCGCTTTCACTAGCTGCGGCCCAGCAGCGTTCACAACTGCATTCTAATGGTAAGATAGCAGAAACGAGGACCATGTATTATCTGTTTCGTATCGCCGTTATCATTGCGCCCCGGCTCCCCAGGTGGCTCTCCTGGCTGATCGCGTATATTGCCGGGTGGGTTGCCTGGCTCGTAGCAACGAAGGCGAGGGAGCAGGCAATCCAGAATATGCTCTACATACCTGGCCCTCAGATTTTGAGCAGTAGCGCCGGACGCAGAAGGCTGCAACGCAGCGTGCAGGCAAAGTTCCGTTACAATATGATGAACTACCTGACGCTGTTTTCGCTGCCAGCGCGCAAGCCGGAACAGATTGTCGATAGCATCATCGTCGCTGGTGTTGAGCACCTCAAGGCGGCACTGGCGCGTGGTAAAGGCGTAGTGATCTTCTCCGCACACATGGGGCCATTCGATTATATTGTGCAATGGATGGCAATCAAGGGTTACGATACTACTATCCCGGTGGAACATCTGAAAGACCAGCGTGTGCTGGACCTGATAACGAAGCTGCGTGGCAGAAATGGGCTGCATATCCTGCCTCTGGGCGGCAGCGCGCCGATGCGGATGCTACTTCAGGGGTTGCGCGCTAACAAGATCGTCCTGCTGACCGCTGATCGCACTATCGAGGGACAGAGCAAGGAACTGCCCTTCTTCGGCGCACCTGCACATATGCCTGTTGGCGTAGCACACCTGGCGCAACGAACGGGCGCTACCCTGTTGGGGGCCTTTAGTTGGTACGGACCCGGTGGAACAATTCACGGCCACTTCCTGCCGTTTGCGCAAGAGTACTATGGTGCGGAAGACACCCTGCAGCGCGGCATCATCGCCATGTTGGAGCAGGAGATAAGCAAGCACCCAGAGCAGTGGATGGCTTTCGGCCCGCTATGGACTGAGAGGCCATCCGCGACCTATAAGCCGGGAGTTATGAAGGACTCTTAAGCGCGCGCATCATGCGGCGTGGCGGATCGACGAACCAGCTCCAGGCGCACTGGGCAACGTAGGCGGCGGCGGGAAGATGCTCTGGCGGCGTCTCCTGTCCGCCCGCCCGTACGCTACGTGTGAGGATGGCCTGGCGCAGGTCCTCGCCAGTGCTGCCGGGAAAGAGCGTGTAGGCCGCGCCGATATGCTGCCAGAAGTGGGCATCGCTGCCCCCCGTCTCTGCGAAATGCCACTGCTGATTGGCGGCGCGCACCGTCTCGCGCATCGAGGCGTTGGCCGGCGAAGGATTGTAGATCTCAATACCATCGATAGAGAACCCTTTGTTCAGCAACTCGTCGATCCTGGCGCGGCTCAGGCTCGGGACCAGGCGTCCCAGGGGATGGGGGATAATCACCAGCCCACCCTGCTCCTTGATCGCGTCGATGCTCTCTTCGACGGAGCGCAGGGCCTTCGGCGCGTGCTGTACAAAGAGCCCTAGCAGATGCCCCTGGCGCGTGCTGACCTCGACGCCGGTAATCATCTGAAAAGGCGGATCTTTCCGTTGGGCCAACAGGTCAGCTACGCGTTTTGCCCCTTCAACATGATCGTGGTCCGTAATCGCGATCACCTGCAGATTGTGCCTGATCGCCTGCTGCACTATCTGCGCGGGACTGGCCCAGCCATCGCCCAGGTTTGTATGCATATGGATATCGGCTTTACTATATTCTGTTTCGGGTTGTGTATTCATACGCGTGCTTTGACATCCCTTAAAAATTTAGCGTTTGTGGTATCTATTCTGACTTATCTGCCTTTGACATACGCCTGGGCATAATCTATGATGGTTTATGTAACACATCTTTTAACACTAGCATTATATTATAGAAATGGGACGAGTACTACGTTCTGGAGATAAAGGGTGATCTGATGCATACTTGCATCGTCTTACGAGGTATAAGGCCGAATGAAAAAAGAGGGAAGCGCACAACTACTATGACCAACGAGGGGGATCGGATCGCTTGACACGAAGAAGGCTATACACAAAAAACAAAAACCATCCCACATTATGGCAGGGAGGTAGCAAATGAAGATTGGCATCGTATCACCGTATGATTGGAGTTATCCTGGGGGAGTGCGTGAGCATATTCGGCATCTGGCCGAGCAGTTCATTAACAAGGGACATGATGTGCGCGTGCTTGCGCCTGGGATCGAAACGAAAGGACTATTGAACGAGCAGCGCCTCTTTTTTGGCATGGGAAAATCGGCGCCCCTGCCTTTCAATGGATCAATTGCCCGCATCGCCATCGATCCTATGCTCTCCTGGCGCGTGCGTGATATTCTGCAACGCGAAAAATTTGACATCCTGCACATTCATGAACCCCTGGTGCCGGGGCTTTCGATCACTGCGCTGCGTTTCTCCAACACATTGAACGTGGGAACCTTTCACTCGTTCATGCGTCCTGGCATGACTTCGCCGTATCATCTTGCGTACGCCTCCGCATCGCCGTTTCTACGTCCCTACTTCCGCCGCCTCGACGGGCATATCGCTGTCTCCACCGCTGCCTATGAGTTTGCCTCGCGCTACTTTCCTGCCGATTATCGTATTATCCCTAATGGCGTTGACCTGGAGCGCTTCGACGGCAACGCGCAACCGATCGCTGAATACATGGATGACAAGCAAAATATCCTCTTCGTAGGCCGTTTTGAGAAGCGCAAGGGAGCGAAGTACCTGTTGCGCGCCATTCCTGCGATTCGCGAACATCACCCCAACACGCGCATCCTGTTCGTGGGTGAGGGTCGCCTGCGCTACCATTTCCAGCGCTATGTCGAGCGCCTCGGCCTGCAGGATGTCGTCTTTACGGGCTACGTCTCCGACGCCGATCTGCCGCGCTACTTCGCCAGCGCCGATCTCTTCTGCTCGCCCGCGATCTCCGGCGAGAGCATGGGCATCGTGCTGCTGGAGGCGATGGCGGCGGGTAAGCCAATCGTCGCCAGTAATATACCGGGTTACGCCACCGTCGTCAATTCGGGGCAAGACGGCCTCCTGACGGCACCGCGCGATAGCCAGGAACTGGCGAACGGGATCGGCTACCTGCTCGACAATGAGCCGTTGCGCCGCCACTTCGTCGAAGCTGGTCTGCGCAAGATCCACGAATACGCGTGGCCGCACGTCGCGAACAGCATTATGGACTATTATTACATGCTGCTGGACGAGCGCAGATTCGCGCAGCACACGGGGGGTGTCATGTATAGGAGGCGCTCTTAAACATCTTTCTTATCGGACCGCCTCGCGCTATCAACTTTACAGCTTCGTGTTATCGCAAACGAATACTATAGCGTGGCATAAGGAGAAGCACAGTGAAAATGCCTCATATTGGCTAGCCTGGAGTGGATAACCAGACGGAAGAGCTACTCGTACATGTAATAGAGCCAGTTTAAGTTTGTTCCCTTTAGCGCGTCCTTTTAGGTAGGATGCTAAGCAAACAGGTGATACTGCCTTCCTTGCCAGCAACTTAGAATAGATATGCGTCTATTGTAAGGAGATAGGAAGAATGAGTAAAATATTTGAGAGCATGAGGCTCGCGATGGGGTTTGGCCTGACCGGAAGCGAGATCTACAATCGGGCTTTCGAGCAGGGCGTGTTGATGAAGGATTTTACGAAGGCGGCAGATCTATTCGACGAGGCAGCAAAGAGGGCCAGCGCGGAAGGTAATGCCGAGCTAGCGGCACATGCAGTGGCGAATTCACTTCTATATAGCTACCTGACAAAGAAAAAGGCGCTCTTATTGGAGCGCCTGGTGAAGGCGTTGGGCGGATTGTATGAGATCGAGCGGATCGGCCTGCAGCGAGAGACGATGCTGGCGGCTCCATTGTGCGCCGAGTTGGAGTGTCGCAGGATCGAGGCGCTGATTGCCCAGACACACGATGATGTCGTACGCCTGCGTGATCTCCATAAGATTGCCACTAGCAGGTTCCAGGTTATGTTTCAGCAGGCGTTGATTACCTATGAATACGTCAAGTCGGGTGTGGGGCATGACGAGCGGGCCGACGCGCGTTACTACTATCACCAGGGAATGTACCAGTTTTACGAGGCCATGACGAAAAAGGACCGGGACCCCGCCACGGCTGCCGACGATCTCGCGCTGGCACAGCAGGCGTTCCGGCGCTGTAACGATGCCAACTGGATGCGCAAGGTCACGCAGTTGCTGGATAACTGGCGCATCTCGCGCACCTGCTGGCTCTGTCATCGCGAAGTGCAGGGCTACGAGTTGCACTTTTCGATGTGTCGCGCCACTGTGACGCCTTACACAAAGCACCTGCTCGAGTCGCTCAATCAGGATGTATCAGCCGCGCAATTGGATGGCATGAAAGTCGCCGTCTGCACGCCATGTGGATCGATGATTACGTTCAAGGCGGTGGAAGAAGCCGAGAAGGTGCGCAAGGAGTTGACCGCTAAACTGGATATGGCCTTTAGCCGCATTCAGGAGCTTGAGGAGCGCGTGGATAAAATCCAGTTTGATAACCGGTTTGATCTTTAGAAGGGCTTTTTGAGTTGGCTATGGATAAGCAAGACATACGTACTATCCTGGACTCGCTGGATGTGCAGGTATCGATGGGGCGCATCGACCAGTCTACCTATGAGGCGCTCAAGCAGAAGTGGGCACAACAGTTGCAGGAGATCGAAGCCAGCGAGGGGAACATGGTTCTCGGGAGCAACATTGAGAAGGCCGGTATAGCGGCCACGAATACCGATGGCCTGGCTCCAGAGGCGCATGAGTTGCTTACACAGTCATCCATACCTCGTAAGGAGGAGCCACCGCTGTATACTATTGAGGTCCTGGCCTGTCCTCGCTGTAATGCCCCTGCAGAGGTCAAGAGCGGGCGGGACCTGTCGCAGCCACTGCAATGTCCCTTCTGTGATACCGTCTATACGGTGCGTCAGAGCCAGGAAAACGAGCAGCAATTAAAGAAAGATCTGAAGGCCTGGCTCGATCAGATGATCGTCAGCAGTGGCTACAACGGAGCCAGTGGCGTCGATATCAACGCGCGCCGTTTCATCTTTCGCGAGTCGCTCTATCCCGCTCTGAAAAAAGAGATCGATCGTCGTCTCGAAGCCTTTGAGAATATGTTGGAAGCGCCTCTCGTGCAGATAAAGGAGACGAGGGACTTCCGCGACTATCGGCCCGACTGGAACCTGACGCTGCTGGCGAGAGGCGATAATCAGTGGCTAAAGATGCTCTCCACGCGTGTCTCGGCCCGGCTCCTGCAAGATTTCGCCGTCGCGCAGGAGGATAAACAGCGCCTGCGCCAGCTCCAGGTGCGCGTGCTCAGCCTGATTTACTACGCGAACATTGCCCGGAACCAGAGCGCGCCCGGCACCTACCAGCTTGTACGCAAGAATATCGTCGCGCTGCAAAAAGAGTACCAGGCGTATCTCCAGGAGGTAACGGACGAACACTATCGCTCATATATCCTCGTCCTGGATGCGCGCACGACTGCGGACATCCACCTGCTCGACCTGTTCATCTCCGCACTGGAAGAGGGACGCAATACGGCCCCGGACGCGCTCTGGTTCCAGGTCGGCAACGTCATTGCGCAGCTCGAAAAGGCGCAACGCCTGGCCCTCGCCTGCACCTATAACCCGCTCTATACCGTTCCGCTGCAGCTCGGTATCCAGAAGGACATAACCACTGCGCGTATCTTCCAGGCCATTGTGACGAACTACGGGGTAGCGACACGCAGGCGCGCCGAGGAGTTCAGGCCGTTCTACAGGCGTCTGCTGCGCTACGCCCGGAACCTGGCGCGCATCGAGTCAGCCGAGCACCTGCACTGGCTGCTGACCTCGATCGGGCGCGCCCTGCTGGCACGCGCCGCCGAGGCTCCCCTGCCCGTCGTGAAGGACTGGACGTGGCTGAATGCAATGGTCGATGGTCAGCGAAACAAGATATCTGGTCAGGTGGTGCGTCACTATCATCCCTACTGGATTGCCCAGATGAATTATACTGAGGTCGGCGGCATGTTCGTGAAGAGGGCGAGCGTACGCGAGGGTTTTCTCCTGGCGGATGCCAGCGGGATCGACGCGCCGATCGTCGTAGCCGTCACGGGAAACGATGCCGCGTTCCCTTTCATGCAGGCAGGGCTACAAAATTTTCAGCTCCTGGACCAGCAGATCGTCTCGCTGCCAGCCGTGTTGCCATATGATAAAGCAGAACAGGCAATAAGGGACTACGCCTATGCCCACGAAGCTGAATTGCGCGTTCTGGCTACACGTATGCTCGGCATTCTGTATATACCAGCGGCCTCTATTCGTTATATAGATAAAAAAGGCAGGAGAGAAGTTGTCGTGAGTTGTTTGCGAAACATCAATCAGGACCTGGCGCAGGCGCTGAAGCAGACGCAAGAGTTCTTAGCGCAGGGATACTAATGAGAGCTGGATGGGTGCCGGATGGGGGCAAGCCCCAATACCATTGACTTCACGATGTCGGCAGGAGGGACAAGGGGTGGCGGCGGGGCGAGGAGGGGGCCTTGCGCTTGTCCTCTCGCCAGCCCCAGAACTCATGAAGTCAGAGGTATTGGGGGCAAGCCCCATCCCTACTAGAATGAGAAGAGAGGGAATCTTGCTATGGGATTACTCCATGCATTTGTAAACTGGGGCATTCGCATCATTGATAATACGGATACCGATGTGCGGCGCATCGGACAGCGTTTTGGTTTCACGCCCTTATCCTGGCGGCAGGTTGTCATGGCGAATCCGACGAAGGACGGCATCGCCTGGCGTGTGCCTGATCCCGACGTGCGCACGGCGAGCTCGTTCGCGAATACGCAGGGGGTGCTGGTCAGCGAAAACGAGATGGTCATGCTGCTTAATAATGGGAAGTTCGAGACGGGGGAGCGCGGAGTCCTGCTCTCGCCGGGCCTGTATGATGTGAGCCACCTGCGCGTACGCGACCAGATCGAAGTGATCTGGCTGACCAGCAAGGAGCTTCGTCTGCGCTGGGGTGTTCCCGATGTGCTGACGCAGGATCGCATCAGCGTTGGTGCCAGCGGTTACTACCTGACGAAGATTGAAGATCCAGAAGAGTTCTACTTCAGCGTCGTTGGCAATGCCCAGGTCTACAAAGAGGAGCAACTACAACTTTTTACGAAGAGCGATGTCAACTCCGTCTTGCGCGACCTGATCGCGCGCCGGACCGTGATGGAGTTTCAGAGCGCGCGCCGCGAGCTTGGCGATGCGGCGCAGGAACTGCTGCAGCCGATCTTTAATCGCTGGGGCCTCGAATTTATCGGCCTGACCGTTGAGAACCAGAACATTCCAGGGCAGTTTCGCCAGGCTGCGGCGGGTCGTACGATCGTCACGATGGAGAAAGAGGCGCAGCTTGAGGGCGCGAAGGCGGATGTCACGCTCGCCCAATTGGAGGCGCAGAGGGCTTACTTTACTGCGCAGATCGAGGTCGCCCGCCTGCGCGCGATCGGGCAGGCCAACGTGGAGATCATGCAGAGCCAGCAGAGCATCGGCGTCGATCCCCTGGACATAAAGCGTATCGAGGCTATCGACGCCCTGGCGCTCAATCCCGGCGAGAACGCGCTGATCGACAACCGCCCGCAGATCGTGAACCAGTTGCTGCGGCAACCGCCTGCCGTGCCGTCAGTTCCTCCCACAACGATTACAGGGTCTATCGTACCCGATCCCTCGCTTGCGTCTGCGCTGCCGGCGGGCCATACCAATAGTGGACCGCTTGACGCCAATGCCATAAATGCTCCAGGCACAGGGCAGTTGACGCGCGAGAAGATTCAAGATATGCTGGACAAACTTGACGAGCGCCTGATTCTGGGAGAGATTACCGAGCAGAAGCATTCCGAGTTGTATGCTCGCCTGCAAAAGAAGCTCGCAGAGCTGGCATAAATATCCACGTCAAAGAGGAGGTCAGGATATCATGACTCACATTTGTCCTCAATGTTCGCAGGAAAATATCGATAATTCAACCTTCTGCACCCGCTGCGGATACCGGTTTCCGCAGCAGGACAACACCGAGGAGGTCAGACAGATCCCTTTCGGCAACCACGATCCTGCACCGACCCCTCCTGCGGGTTCGCAATCCCCTCAGCAGGGTTACGCGGAACAGACGACGGGCGCGCTGCCGCAAGAAAACGCACCGTCGCAACCACCTGTGCAGGGTGCATCCTCGCAAGGAAGTGCCCCGGACGCTCCACGCCCGTATGCCCCATCGCGACCACCTGCGCAGGGCGTGCCGCTGCAAGGGAACGTACCATCGCAACCACCTGCGCAGGGTGTGCCGCCAAACTATGCTCCTCCTACACCACCGCAGGGTGCCTCGCCCTTTGCTCCACCGGCGGGAGGCCCTTTCGGAGGGCAGCGAAACGATCCCTATGCCGCGCCGGGAGCGGCCTACGGACCACCCGGATCTCAGCAGCAGAGGCCCTTTCCAGGGATGCAGCCGCCACCAGGGGCGCCGCGCTCTCTAAAATCGCCGCAGTTGAGCTCGATAGACCTGACCGTCGTGCAGCGCGCTTTTGCTGGCAAGGGAACGCCCATAACCCATGCCTCCTGGCTCATCGATGGCGGACAGATAGCTCCCATAGATCTACGCACTGCACTGGTGGAAAAGGTGCAACAGCGCTATCCCAACGAAGTAAAAGCCAGCCCGGAGCGCCTGGCGGAGCGTGACGCCGTATTGGAGGAGCGCGATTACGTCAAGATCGAACGCGCACCCGCCAGCATCTTTATCTATTTTACGCGCTTTGGACCCGACTTCTACATTGCGCGCACCACCATCGTCCAGCCCGCTCTCAGTTATGTGCGGATCGCTGTGTTCGGTCTCCTGTTCCTGCTTATGCTCATCGGCTATGTTCTGGCGGCTGCCATCAATCCTTCTGTGCTCGACATCGGCAGCTTCCTGGGCGCGTTCCAGTTCAAATTTATCTTCTCGCTGCTCAGCACCTTGCTGCTGGTCTTCTTTATCACCCTGGGTCTGCGTTCACTGGTGCTCTGGCTGACTGAGAAGGACTACCTGGGCTTCCTGCGCCCCGGCAGGCTGAACGACTTCCACCTCGACGATGGTGCCCTCCTGGAACACGTTGCCGACAGGTGTACGCGCGAGGCTGTGGAAGGACTTGGGCTGGATGCCGGCGAACTGGCGCAGCCCGCGCACAATTATCCCGTCCGACAGCCTCTGCACCTGATCTAACAGGCTATAGAAACCGCTGGATCAGTTGCCGCTTAACTTCCAACAGTGTAGCATAGCCGTGCCGGGCATACAAGCCCGGCACGAGCTTAACTCAGGGCTTTCCAGTTCTCGCAGGAAGCGGAGATGCAAGGGGCGGCAAGCCCCTTGCCGGAGCGCGAGGTGCCCTCGCACCTTCCCCCCTCTCTCCCGCCGAAGGCGGGACAAGAAGAGAACTGGAAAGCCCTGTGGCGTTTTCAAGATATCTGTACGTATTCTTAGAAATCTGCTATAGTGTAGAGACATTATAGAGGCCCTGTGTTTAGAAGGCAGAATGGTAGTACATTGAGCGAAAAGACGCCACAGGCAGAACCGGAAGATAGGGACGCGGTACCGCCTGGCTATCTTGGTCCTGTTCCCCCTGTCGGTCAGCTTCCTCCGAAGGGCGAGCGCCTGTGGATTGACCGGACGGAGCAGTTGCTGCGCGCCGTCGACATACTCACGAAGGCTGGTGTGGTTGCGATCGATGCGGAGTTTACCCAGGTGCGCTCGCGTACGCAGGGCGACGTTTTGACGACGGTCCCGCGCCTGGCGTTACTGCAACTTGCCGTTGATCAGCATTGCTTCGTGGTGGATACGCTGCGCCTGCGAAATCTGGCTCCCCTGATATCCGTTGTGAGCGATCCTGATATAGTGATTCTGTTGCATGGCGCGGGCGCGGATATGCGCGTCATGGCTGAGCGTGACCTGAATGTCGTTCACTACTACGATCTTGAGGCGACGTGTCGCTCGATCTTCGGGCAGCACGAGTCCTCGCTAGCGGCGATGTTGCAGCGTGCCTTCCACATGCGCCTGGACAAGAGTTTGCAGCGTACGGACTGGACGCGCCGCCCCCTGCCGCCTGCGATGATCGCCTACGCCGCGCGCGACGCCGAGGTGACGCTGGCCCTCTATCACTGGCTGGATGAGCACTATCACGCTATTCTGCAACTGCACGAAAGTACCGATCAGCCTGATCATGTGGCGTCGTGGATCGAGCCATTTTTACGTGGGAGCGCGCCCCTGTCGCCTGAGATGGCGGTGGCTGAGGCGAAGGAGCAACGACTGATTAAGAACAAGGCGCAGATCTACACCGATTGTCGCGCCGCCCTGGCTACCCTCATGCATCCTATGCGCCGCAGTCGTTTACTGCGCCTCATTGCGGACCTGGCGCTGACCCAGATGGCGCCCGATATTATTCCTCTTCTACAGGCTCCTACTATGGACGAGCGAGCCGGCAGCGCGCGCGCGCTGGGTCGCCTGGGAATAAAATCGGCGCGCGATGTCATTCACCCGCTTCTCTCCGATCCCGTGCAGGATGTACGTATGGCTGCATGGACTGCCCTGCGCAATCTGAGCGACAGGGAGCCGCGCCTGCCGCGCGCGCCCACCTCGAAAGCGGCGGACGGCACGCGGAGCTGGACCGTGGGGGCGTCCGACAAATCCAGTACCGAGGACGACTGGAAGGCACGACTGCGCTCGATCATCGATCCGTAAACTACCTTCTGCGCAGCAATCTTCTGCGTGGTGGCAGACGCGTGCCGATCCATACGAGCAGCAGGAAGCCGGAAATAAGGCCGATGCGTCGTATCCGGCTGGCCCAGATCGCCTCCTGCAACGGATCGTTCGCACCCAATCTGAGCAGGTGAACGATGCCGTGCGTAATAGGGGCGAGAGTCGAACTGGCAGACGCCGAGATAAAGATATCCTGGTGCCCGTTGCTGCCGACCACCTCTTCTGTGAGCGAGACTTTGTCCGTGTGCACCTGATCCGCCAGCACGGTAAAAAATTGTTGTATGAGGAGTTTGGCCGCCCCTCTGGTCACAGCTGGACTCAGGCGCGTGCCGCGCTTGTTGATCGTCAATGTAGCCTTATAGGTGAGTGTCGTATTGTCGCCGCTCTCATGGAACTGGACGCTGCCAATTCCGCTGATTGTATCTGGGCCGCCGCTACTCTCGATAACGAAGCGATAGGCGCCCGGCTGTTCGTCCCTGCTGACAGAGACATATCCACGATAGCTGCCTACCAGTGGAGCGTACTTGATATGTATAGCGATACTGTAGCGATCGTCGTCTACCCGCTCCAGTTGTTCCAAGCCAGGGATGCTGCTGCGCAGCGTCTCCTGGTCCTCCAGGCTCTGCCGGATCTCGTCGGACTTCGCTTGAAAGGTGTATGTGCCTTCTATATTCATGGTCTTGATCCTTTATGTACAAAAAGATAAGCTCGGGGTGACTCTTCAGGTCTCCCTGCCCGGACTCCTCGCCGCGAAGCGGCTCACTCCATTCCTGTGGTGGTTGGCGGGCTGGCGGCCTGAGCCGCCAGCCCGCCAACCACCACGAATCGCTTGCGAAGCGCCTTTGGCGCTGATGAGTCCTGAAGAGTTACAGCTCGAGATAAGTTGTTGTCATTATAGGGGAGATGGAGGGTGGGTGCAACCTGTGGTGGGGGGAGTAGGCGAATCGGCGGGTCGCATCGTTGGTAAGAACAGGACGATTCTTGCGATGTTACCTTGACAAGGAACTTGATAGCTTCTTCGCGATAGTTATCAGAACTTTTCTGTGTTATTATAAGCGCACTATTCGCAATGTAGACATATTCAAAAGGCGTAGACTGTCCAGTGTAGGAGATTAGATATGGCGGTTCCAGATTACCAGAGTCTTATGCTTCCACTCTTAAAAATCGCTAACGATGGAAGCGAGCATAATCTCAATGAAACCATAGAAACCCTGGCACAACAATTTGACCTCAGTGATCAGGACAGGAAAGAATTATTACCTAGCGGCAAGCAACGAAAGTTTGATAATCGTGCCCACTGGGCACGTACCTATTTAGTGAAAGCCAGCCTTCTTCAAAGCACTGGAAGATCGAGATTTCGAATAACAGAACGAGGGATCAAAATATTAACGAGTAATCCCATGCACATCAATGTAAAGTTCTTGAAGCAATTTCCTGAATTTAGGGAGTTTATTCATGGCAAAGACAACGTGGCAAGTGAAGATGCCAGTATACCGCAAGAGATCATCGAGAAGACGAGCCAGACACCACAAGAAATCCTAGAAACAAGTTATCAAGGTCTGAGGCAAAACCTCGCTCAAGAGCTACTAGAGCGTATTAAAAGCAGCCCACCAAAGTTTTTTGAAAATCTTGTTGTTGATTTACTCATCGCGATGGGATATGGCGGCTCTAAGAAAGATGCAGGACAGGCCGTTGGTCAGGTTGGGGACGGAGGAATAGACGGAATAATCAAAGAAGACAAGCTAGGGTTGGACGCTATTTATCTCCAGGCAAAAAGGTGGGAAGGAACCGTCTCAAGACCTGTCGTTCAAGGTTTTGCAGGAGCGTTAATAGGCAAGAAAGCACGAAAAGGAATACTCATTACTACTTCAAATTTCTCTCAACAAGCGATAGACTATGCTGCTGGTATAGAAAACCTGAAAATCATTTTAATGGGTGGCGAACAGTTAGCACAGTTAATGATAGATCACGATGTGGGTGTTACAGAAGAGTCGAGATATGTCGTTAAAAAGGTAGATCTTGATTATTTCAGCGATGAATGACGCCCAAAAACCGGGGTAGACAAAGCCTGCCGAGTACGCTATACTAACAGCCGTATTAAAAGCGTGAGGAGGAGGACGGGTCTTCGCCCCACCTCTATGAGGAGTTTCGATGAAAATCATATTACTACAAGATGTTGAAGGTCTGGGAAAGGCTGGCGACCTGAAAGAGGTCGCGAATGGTTATGCCCGTAACTACCTCTTGCCGCGTCGCCTGGCGGCTGGGGCGACCCCCGGCCTGATCGCCAACCGCGCGCAGCGCATCGCCGCCGAGCAGCGCAAACGGGAGAAGCTGGCCGAGCAGAACCGGCAGCAGGCGGAACGCCTGAACAGTGTGACGCTCACTTTCAAGGCGCGCGTCGGCACCCAGGGCCGTCTCTATGGCTCGATTACAAGCCAGGATATCGCTGCAGCATTGCGCGAAGTCGAGAATATCACCGTTGATCGTCGCTCGATAGAACTACCCGATCCCATTCGTACCCCTGGCTCGTTCACCGTGCCTGTGCGGATCGCAAGTGGGCTGGAGCCAAAGATCACCGTCAACGTCGTTGACGAGTCGGCGAATGTACCTGCTTAACCCGAGAATCGGCAGTACATATCAGGCGAGCAATTGCACACTCGCTTAGGCCGGAGCCGCCATGCCGCGCTGGCTCTACTATCTAATGATATTGGCCGTCGTTGCCCCTATTCTCGCAACTGCTTCACAATCTTGCCATAACGCGCGGAATCTGCGGCAGGAGGTCGGAGGCCAGCAGGCCAGCGTGGCCGATCTCGGCGCTGACGTTATGCGCGGCGGCGGTATGCAGGTAGACGCCGGCGCTGGCGGCCTCGAAGGTTTGTAGGCCCTGGGCGAGGAAGCCGGTGATCATGCCCGCCAGGACATCGCCGGTGCCAGCGGTAGCGAGGGCCGGATTGGCGTCCCAGTTGAGGCGCGTGCGCCCATCCGGGTGAGCGATAATGGTGCACGCGCCCTTGAGGACCAGCGTCACCTGCCACGCCTTTGCCCTGCTGCGCGCCAGTTCCAGGCGGTCGATATTGCCGCCCGAGACCTGCTGGCCACCGATGAGGCGCCCCATTTCGCCGGGGTGCGGAGTGATCACCGTATCGGGAGGCAGCAGCGTCCACCAGTGTTCGAGCGCCGAGAGATTGTTCAGTCCGTCAGCATCGATCAGGAGCCTGGGCCGCTCCTTGTTGGGATGATTGCGCAAGTGTTCCAGAAGCTGGAGCAGCACCTCGCGCGTGTTGGCCGACTGTCCCAATCCTGGTCCGGTCAGCACCGAACGATAGCCCACGAGGTGTTCCTTGAGCGTCTTCGCGCGCTCGAAGCTCTCCACATCTTCGCCCGGTAGGAGCAAGAATGTTGCCTCATGGAAAGAGCAGGCGTAGATGGGCAGCATCTTTTCTGTGACTGCCATGGTGATCAGACCAGCACCGACGCGTGCCGAGGCCGAGCCCGCGAGATAGGCCGAACCAGGATAGGGAGGCGAGCCACAGAACAGCATCACCTTGCCGAATGTCCCCTTATTGCTATCGAGCGAGCGCTCAGGGAGCAGACTGCGCACGAGCTCGCCTGTCAGCATCTCGGTCTGGATGTTACTGCCCATCTCGGGCGGCAGGCCGATATCGCCGATGTAGAGGTCGCCGATGTAGTCACGTCCGGGGAAGAAGAAAAAGCCGATCTTGGGAGCGGCGAGTGTAATGGTGATATCGGCGTGTATGGTGCCGGGATCGACCTCGCCCGTGTCGGGGTTGAGTCCGGTCGGCAGGTCGATTGAGACGATGCGCAGGTCGCTGCGTCTGGCACACTCCTGCTGCACGCGTGCCAGGAGGGCGCGCATATCGTCGGGCAGCGGGCGTGAATGTCCGGTCCCCAGCAGCGCGTCGATGATGTAGTCGGAACTTTGTATGAGCGCTTCCAGTTCGGTCGCCGTCTGTGCCTCGTCTACCTCTTCGCCACGCACGGTGAGCCGCCGCTCTTTCCAACGGTAGAGGCTCACGAACGCCCCCGCCTGCTCAAGGTGCTGAGCCATGACGAGACCGTCACCACCGTTATTGCCCGGACCTATCAGAAACAACACTTCGAGGCCGTTCATAGTATGATGCGGCAAGAGATGAGCCTCGAAGATGTCGGCGGCGCTCTTCCCCGCGTTCTTCATTAATATCTGCGACGAGAGGCCATACTGGCGCTCGGCCTGCGCCTCCAGTGCTCTCATTTCATTGACGGTAACGATATACATAAGGCTCCTCCCGGCTGACTTTTCGGTATAATTTAAGATGTAGTACGCTATGTATTTTACCTGCTCTGAGCGAAAAAAAGTAGGGCTGGCCCCCTATTCCAGCATAGGTGCATGTGATATACTCATTGCCATGAAACTGGCGCTTAAAATCACACCACGGCGCAGCACGCAGTACGCGCATATGACCGCAGTGCTGGCCGCGCCCGAGCTCCTGGCGAGTCCCGTCGCCGCGTCGATACGCGAGATAGTGCCGACCATGCTGGCGGGACAGCACTACCTGCTAGTTGACGGTGACGACGAACACCTCTCATCTGTTAACACGTTGCAGGTGCTTTCAAGGTTGGGGGCAAGTAGCGAGATTTATGAATATTTCGAGCGGATCGGGACCGTGCAGGGCCCCCTGCTGAGACCGGTCGAGCCGCAGTTCGCGCCGTTTGTGCCGCTGGAGATGGCCGAGGCGCGGCGCTATAAGGGCAAGACCAACGAGGTTTTTACACGCGTTCTGCTCAACGCTGCGCTCTTCGCAGGGGGCTACGCCGAAGAGTTTACGGAACGCCTGAGGATACTCGATCCGCTGGCGGGCGGTGGGACGACGCTTTTCCTCGCCCTGGCCTACGGCTACGACGCATTCGGCGTCGAACTTGAGCGGCAGGATGTCGAAACGACCGCCGTCTTCGTCAAGCAGTACCTGGAAGGCGAGCGCATCTCGCACAAGGAACTGGACGAGCGGGGGCGCAAGGCCGGGCGGCGCTACCAGTTCGAGATCGGCCCCAAAGGCGACAGGCACTATTTCGTCCTGGCACACGGCGATACGCGCGAGGCCGGACTGCACATGCGCGAGATACCGGGCGGCCCACGCTTCCACGCCATCATCGGCGATCTCCCCTACGGCATCCAGCACTTCGGCGAGCTTGCGTCCTGGCTGAGCGGGGCCCTCACGGAGTGGGGGAAGCTGCTGCTGCCCGGCGGGACGCTCGCCCTGGCGTGGAACGCGACGCGCATCGACCGTGCGGAGATGATCGCGCTGATCGAGCGCTGCACCGATCTACGCGTGCGCAATGAGCCCCCCTATACGCAGTTCGCCCACGCCGTAGATCGGGTGATCAAGAAGCGCGATATCGTGATCGGCGTGCGCGCGTCGCGGTAGAAATCGGGATGTGACAACAATATATGATGCCTATACAACGGTGCCTTGTTCGCATATAATGATAGTGACTTGATCTACATATTTTTGTCAAGCATAAGTAATAACGCCCGTTTGTCGAGATGGGTCGTAGAACAGTGCTGTCTGCGATGTCATAACAACTTGCAGGTACCAGAGGGCGCTTCACGCCCGGTCGGTGACGCAAACTATGAGGAGTAGATTATGAACAGTCTCCCAAACATACTGAGTATCAGTCGGCTCATCGCCACGGCGGCGGTATTTGTGTTAGTTTTGATCAACCAGCCATGGGCCTTCCTGGTGGCGACACTGCTGTTCTTCCTGGCGTCGATCACGGATCTGCTGGACGGCTACCTGGCGCGTCGACTGAAGGTTGTTTCCTCGTTTGGTGTCTTTCTTGATCTGACCGCCGACAAAGTATTTGTTTCCGCGATCCTCATTGCCCTGGTACAGATCAAGCTGGTGCCTGCCTGGATCGTCGTCATCATCGTATCGCGCGAGTTCCTGGTCACGGGCCTACGCTCGATGGCGGCGGCGATGGGTAAGGTCATACCCGCTGGCGTGTGGGGCAAGCAGAAGACGTTCATTACGCTGGTCGCGATGGGCGCACTGCTACTGGCCAGGGGACTGGGCGCGCATCTCCTCACACTCTTCCCGCCGATGCTGCTCTTCAATAGCCAGACCCTGACCATCCCCGAACTGATGCAGTTACTCGCCGATGTACTGCTTATTCTCGCAACGATCTGGACCGTTTTCTCTGGCGTCGAGTACACGATTGGTGCCCTGCCACTCTTCCAGCAAGGTAGACAGGGGACCAGGCAATCGAATGCCTAGCGAGCGGATTTGTCGGCGCCAGCGGGTTCGGCGGTCGGGACGCTTACCTTCTGTCCCAACTTGCTCTCCGTTCCAGCCAGCAGGCGACGGATGTTGTCGGCGTGGAAGAAGATCACCAGCCCTGGCCCGATCAGCATAAAGGCCAACTGGGCAAGGCTGACCTTCGCGAAAAAGGTTGGATCGGCGAGGCCGACAAAGAAAAATATGACGCCGCAGATCATGATCGTCAGCGCGCCCACGATAGAGCCGAGCGAGACGTAGCGCCAGATAGCCATAGTGCTGAAGGTAGCGATGGCCGCGAGCAAAGTAGTGAATGGCGAGAGGACGAGAACAGCTCCAGCTCCTGTGGAGACGCCGCGCCCACCCTTGAAGCCGATAAAGATCGGGAAACAGTGTCCCAGTAGCGCCGCCAGCCCGGCGAGGCTTGGTCCCCAGCCCCCATTATAGAGGAACGGGACGAGTGTGGCGATCAGCGCCGGCCCAATCCCTTTCGAGAGGTCGACCAGAAAGACGATCAGGGCTGGGCCGTTGCCCAGCGTACGTCGTACGTTCGTCGCGCCGGTTTTATGGCTCCCGTATGCGCGGATATCGAAATCTTTGCCGCGCAGCAGCTTGCCCATCCAATAGCCAGAAGGAATAGATCCCCACAAGTAAGCGATAATTGCAGTGAGCAAGAGTGAACCGATGATTCCAGGCATCGTAGCCTCCTTCGTTGCATGACGGCCCCAGGTAGAGACCAACCTATCTATACTCATCAGGGACTCGTGCTTTGTCATTTGGCCCCATTATAGACGTTTTTGCTGGTGATAACAATAGTTGTGTTAGGGAGGCCAGGGTAGGGAATGTGGGTATTTGTGAGCGTACCGGTCGCCGCCATGGGGCTTTTATAGGCTCCATTGCCCATTCTGCCGCCAGAGAATGTTGTCTGTAAAGCGCTTTGAGCCGATGCAAACGATAACCTGGAACAATGTACCGGGCTGCGTGTCAGCCTGTTCTGCGAAGGTATCGGGATTGCATATATCGATGCGCTCGGGTGTGATGAGCGGATTGATCTGCAACAGATTCGCTATCGCCTGTTTAACGGCGGTGGAACGGCGTTCCCCGCTCTCGATCAGCGCTTTTCCATGTAGGAGCGCCTGGTAGATGAGTGCGGCGGCCTGCCGCTCTGGGAGCGAGAGGTTGACATTGCGGCTACTGATGGCCAGACCATCGCCCGCGCGTGCAGTGGGCAGGACGCTTATGCGTGCATCGATATTGAGATCGTGTATTAAATGCTGGACGACCATGACCTGTTGCGCATCCTTCTGTGCATAGTACACGACATCTGGATGTATGAGATGGAACAGCTTGATGGCAAGTGTAGCGAAACGTTGTATTTTTTCTCGCTCGCCCAGGCGCGCCAGTATTGCCCCGGTAGGAGTCACGCAGGTTGTGAAATCGGAGGGATACATATCCTCAAGACGCGGTATGAAAACAACGTCGATATTGTAGTTGTTGAGCACGTGCAGGTTGCGTTCAAGGTGCTGCAAGTACTGGATCTGTGTCGCGCCAGTATCAGGCTGGCATATGTTGCCTAAGAGTCCGACAACGGTGATCTCACACGAGCGCTTTGCTGCCTGGATGAGCATTTTATGACCATCATGGAGCGTAGTACTTCTGATGGGCACAAAGCCGACGGTACCGCTCGCGAGCCACCCGCGAGCGGTCTCGGTCATCTCCTTCAGATTCTCGATAATGCGCATAGCCCCTTCTCCATGAGAACGCCGTGTTCGCCAGCGTTCATATTTCTACACACATTAAAAAAAATTCATTGAAAAAATTACACGATGATGCAAGCGAACATAATTTCTGCTTGTTGTAGTGTGCACGACGTATAGCGCCTGAAATTGTAACATGCTATACTACTGTATACGCTTTACTATAGGCGTAAGGAGATCAGATATGCATAGAATTGGACAGGTCGTAAAACTTCTTAGTCTTGGCCTCCTGGGCGGACTACTCGTTTTACTGCGCTACATTTTGAAAACTCCTCAACCTCTTGAAAGTGCCCTACCCGGCGAAAGTCATATATATAAATGGACGTATGGACACGTCTATTATAAAGCCCTCGGTGCGCGCGATGCTCCTCCTCTCGTGTTGCTCCATGCCCCTGGTATCGGCGCCTCAGCCTACGAGATGCGTCATATTGTCGCAGACCTGGCGCGTAGCTATCGTATTTATGTGCCAGATCTGCCCGGCTTTGGGCTTTCAGATCATCCCGATATCGACTATTCTGCTGATACCTATATTGCATTATATCAGGATTTCCTACGCGACGTCGTAGGAGGGCCAGCGGAATTGCTGGCCAGCGGTCTGAGTTGCAATTATGCTGTCGCCGTGGCCATCAATGTGCCAGAACTCTGCCTCCATTTGCACCTTCTCTCGCCCATAGCCTTGTTCCAGCGCTCCGGGTCGCGTCTCTGGCTGCAAGGCCTTACGCGTTTTTCCCTGTCCGGCCTATTGATTTACGCATTGTTAACGCCGTGCGTAATCTTGCGTAGAGTGATTGCCTGGCAGTATGCGTTGGACGAGAGGCAGCTCTCCGACGACGACCTCGATTACGCGTTCGCTGCTGCGCACCAACTCGGGGCTCAGTATGCTGCCCTTGCCTTTATAAATGGTAAATTAGGCCTGGATGTTTCGCGGCAATTGGAGGCTCTGCAGCGACCTGCGTCGCTGATCTGGGGCGTTTCCGCCCTGCGCCGCGTGCAATCCGTTGTGCCGCAGTATAGAATTGCGCCACAGGTACAGACGCTATCTCTGCCCGATGGCGGTCGCTACGTGCATGAGGCGTCACCACACGAAGTCATCGCGGCTATTCTACGCTGGCACGAAGCGTCAGAGCAAGCGCACGATCATGCGCGAACCGCTCAGATTGAGACGGATGGCGCGTTTCAGGCACCATTACCCGTTTCATCGACGACGGTCCCCCCTGAAAACGCGCCGTCGACAACGGCACAAAATAATCTACGGGCTGAGGTTACACCTCCTGTTGAAACGCCTGGAAAGCGTGAGCAGGCCGATGGGCAGCCTGAAAATGCCAATATCGAGGCTTACTGTCTGAAGTGCAAGCAAAAGCGCGCGATCCAGAATGCTAAAAGGACCGAAACCAGAAATGGGCGTAGCGCGATGGAGGGCACGTGCCCGGTCTGTGGGACGAAGATAATGCGTTTTGTGTCGGCATGATCTGTGGCGCTCTAAGGCGCTCTAAAGAACCTATTCACCTGTGTCGATAGAGTTTCTCAGGCCCACTAAATCTGGTGGCTGGCAGCGTTCTTTAGATCAAGATATAGCCGGGAGGTGAGGAATATTGCAGGGCGTTTCAATGTTACTAGATAAGTACTGGCGAATATACACAAGGGGGGATGAAAGTGGCGAAAAATCTCTTGACGTTCCGTATTTCACAACGTATAATCACCCTCATGTGTATTGAACACCTGCGTTTGGCCGATGCCTGAATGTGTCAGAAGCGTCAGAGACGCAGGAGAACGCGGCCTCAATCTGTGCGGCAGCGAACAGGAGCAACTTCCAGGCGTCATCACCTGTTTCGCTGCCTGTCAAGGTGTTCGTCCTCTTTTCCAGATGTGCGCGAGAAGAGGCTTCGATGGATGGGGTGAATGTGAAGTTTTCTTCACGGAGAAAACCCGCAGTGGACGCGAAATGAAAAAGTAAAAGAGGAATGGATGTAGTGGTAGACAGAAATGAAGGCATATATCTGGAAGATGCCAACAATAAGTCGCGAGTCTCACTACCAGGAGGAAATTTACAATGAGTATTGGTGGACAGAGTGATGCAAGGTCCGATCGAAAGGTATACCGCCTGACCCCCGAGGGCTTTGCCAAGAAAAAAGAACGTCTGGAATATCTGCGCACGGTCAAGCGCAAGGAGATCGCTGACTATATTCACGAGGCCAAAGAAGCTGGTGATATCAGCGAGAGCAGCGCATACGAGGACGCGAAGAACGAGCAAGCGAAAGTCGAAGGCGAGATCATCGAACTTGATCGCCTCATGGCTTTGGCCGAGATCATGACGCCAGACATGCATGACGAGGTAGATGGTCCACCCTCTGTGCGTATTGGTATGCAGGTGGAGGTCGAGAGCGATAGCGGCGCGAAGCGCACTTTCAAGCTTGTCGAAACATTCGAGGCCGATCCGAAAGCTGGTCTGATCTCCGACCAATCGCCTGTTGGCAAGGCGCTGATGGATCACGTCGTTGGCGACGAGGTAAGCGTAGCAACTCCTGGTGGAGTCACTTCTTATACTATTCTTGCTATCCGTCCCATGCTTTAATACTACCCCAGGACATGAGTTATCCCGGTAACTCTTCAGGTGGCCTCTTGACTCCTCAGCGCCTTTGGCGCTTCGCAGGTGGTTTGGTGTGGGTGGCGGCGTGGCGGCCCCAGCCGCCACGCCGCCACCCACACAGGAATCTGCGAGCCGCAGAGCGGCGAGGAGTCAGAGAAGAAGGGGTCCTGAAGAGTTACCGGGATAACTCATGTCCTTGATTAGATGATGAAACAGGGCTGTTGCAAAGTCGGGAAGAGAGTGAACAAAGCGGGGGTCAAGGGGGCAGCCGCCCCCTTGCGGAGCGCGAGGTGCCCTCGCCTTTCCTTCTTTTCCCTGCCGCCGCAGGCGGCAACAAACGACTTTGCAACAGCCCTGGATGATGAAAAAGAGATTGTTGACACTTTTCGTTCGCAACAGTAATATAGAAGGATGCCATAACAGGAAAGCCAGCGGGTCTGTGCTACACAAAAGGCTATGGTTGGTTAAGGAGTGACTCAATTGTTAACTTTCGAAGACGTGACTGGATATTTCCTGAAGGCGGCAAGTGGCCTCGCGCTGACCACGCATCCTGAGTACTGGAGCAATGCGCGCACGCTCGAACGCGAGTTTGCCTGTACCTGCCACGCCGGAAATTGCGAGGAGGTGGAGCAGCACAGCTCTTGCAATATCTCGTTTTCCTGGGGGCCACTTGACACAGTACTGTCGCTGGAAGGACCGTCAGGTGTGTGTGACTTCTTCCACGAGCCTGACCCTGATTGCCCGCATCTGCACACCGACGCGATCCCTCCACTTGTGCTTGATCTATCATATAGTCTTACCCTGCTCGGAGCCGATATCTCGGAGGAGACGCTGCTCAGCCTGACGCAGATGCTCAGACTGCGCGCGAGCGAACATAGTCAGCGCACGGTCGAGACGCGTCCCGGCGTGAGCATGATTCTGCAGGATAATCGTCTGCGCCCGGAGACGCTCACACTACAGCAGCGGGTGGAACTGCCCATCTGGCATCCCGATGGCATGCGCGGGCTACACGACGATATGCAAATGCAACGACGGGCGGAGCGCCGCTTCTACGATGAGGAAGAGGAGGAGGAGGGCGCAGAGGTGCTTGCCGATAATCCGCGCCCGGAGGAGTGGCTGCCGCAGGTGTTGGTCGAGGTGTGCCAGGATATTCTGCACGTGCTCGCGGCCCTCGATGCCAGCATCTCGTATCATCCACTGGACAACGCATGAAGAACATCCAGGCGTAGTTAATACATACTGCCGGGCTTGCGTCTCCTCTCGGTGGGTAGGAGCATATCGATGGCGTCGTCGATCGTTACCACGCCTTCGAGGATGCCGTCCGCGCTCACCACGGGTATAGCTAGCAGATTGTATTTCGCCATGGTCTCGGCCACGTCGCGTCCGTCCCGATCTGGTTCGACCGTGGTGACGTTGGTATCCATCAGTTCGTTGAGCCTCTGTGTCGGCGCTGCGACAAGTAGATCCCACAGTTCGATGACACCCAGAACCTGGCAATCGTCCCGCGTTTCACCGGCGACGCAGTAGATGTAAGGGAGGCGGATATCGTTCTCCTTGACATTGACGCGCACCTCTTCTAGCGCCTCTGCAACCGTCTTGTCCTGGCTGAGCGCGACGTAATCCGTGGTCATCAGTCCGCCAGCCGTGTCTGATTCGTACTCCAGCAATTCCTGCACATCCTCGGACTCTTCGGGATTCATCAGGCGCAGGAGTTCCTGGGAGCGGTCTTCGGGCAGGCGGGCGAGGAGGTCGGCGATCTCGTCCGGCCCCATTGCCTGTAGAATGGCGGCGCCGCGTTCGGGCGGCAGATTGGCGAGGATATCGCGCTGCAGGTCCGTATCGATCTCTTCCATCGTGTCAGCCGCTGTCTCGTTATCCAGCCCCTCAAGCAGGTGCGCGCCCTGAATGGGCGTGAGCTGATGGATGATCTGGGCGATATCAGCCGGATGCAGGTTCGCCAGGTGCCTGCCGGAGACGCGGGATAGGGGCGAGGCCGGGTCCTGCTCCTGCCTGAGCAGCTCAATGCGCTCCCAGGGGATCAGATTCGTGGGCGCGCTGCTCGCATTGCGTCTCTTGCCCAGCAGCCATGCGGGCGCGATGCGGCGGATCAGGCCGAGGTTGCTGTTATCGATGCCCAGGAGCCGCCAGTCGTCGTCGAAGCATACATCGTTGACGCGCACGGTCTTTTTGCGTTTGATGTCAATAACCTGTTTGTCCAGTACGTCCTGCGCCAGGCGTATATCCTGGTCTGAGGGCGCGAAGGGCGTCAGTTCGGACGTGGGAGTGCTCAGGCGCAGCAGCTCGTCCTGCTGCCATGCTACCGCGACGAGAGGAACGCGCCAGAGCCGATCCTCTTCATCCTCCACAAGGAGCGCGTCGGGATAGACCGTGCTCCCCACGTCTTCTGGATTGAGCAATACATCGATAAGTTTGCCCAGGCGCACATCTTGCTGCTCCTCTACGGGCGTTCCAAGCAACTGACTCAAGTACAACATAATTTCTACATCTCAATAGGCGATTCAGGTAACACAGTACTGGGTTCTAGTTCGAGAAAAGTCGCCCGCTCCTGCCGCTCCTGGCCGCTCTTCACGCATGCCCCGATGAAATCGCGGAAGAGGGGATGTGGGTTCGTGGGCCGGCTCTTGAATTCGGGATGGAACTGCGAGGCGACGAACCAGGGATGGTTCGCCAGTTCGATTATCTCAACCAGACTATTGTCGGCTGAGCGACCACTTACGACCAGGCCGTGACTCTCCATGCGCTTGCGAAACTCGTTGTTGAACTCATAGCGATGGCGATGGCGCTCAAAGACGATCGCCTCCCCGTAAGCTTGATAGGCTTTCGTGCCAGGGGTGAGGCAGCAGACCCAGTTGCCCAGGCGCATCGTGCCGCCTTTATCGGCAATCTGGCGCTGCGTCAGCATCAGGTCGATCACAGGATAGGGACTCTGCGGATCGAACTCGGTGCTGTTCGCCCCGGCCATGTTCAGGACGTTGCGCGCGAGCTCGACGACCGCCACCTGCATGCCCAGGCACAGGCCCAGGTAAGGGATCTGCTGGCGGCGCGCGAAGTTGGCCGCCTTGATCTTCCCCTCTATGCCGCGATGCCCGAAGCCGCCCGGTATCACGATCCCCGCCACATCCTCCAGCACCTCGGTATACGCCTCGCCCATCTGCTCCAGCGCCTCCGAATTGATCCACTTGATGCGTACATCCACATCGTGGAACCAGCCGGCGTGGTCCAGGGCCTCGGCGACCGAGAGGTAGGCGTCGTGCAGCTCGACATATTTGCCAACGAGGCCGATCATCAGTTCGGGGCGCGGCGTTTTGATCTTCTCTACCAGATCGTGCCATTCGCGCATCTGCGGTTCCTGCTGCTTCAGACCAAGCTCCTGTACCAGGAACTCGCCCAGACCAGCCTCTTCCAGCACCAACGGAACCTCGTAGATGGTGTCGGCGGTTAGCAGGGGAACGACGGCGCGTGCCTCGATATTGCAGAACAGCGCGATCTTCTCGCGCAGATCGTCGGTCATGGGATAGTCCGAGCGGCACAGAATTACGTCCGGCTGAATGCCGACGCGTAGCAGTTCTTTTACGCTGTGCTGCGTTGGCTTGGTCTTCAGTTCGCGCGTCGCACCGAGGTAAGGTAGCAGCGTCACGTGCAGGTAGAGCACGTCGTGTCGTCCCACGTCCTTGCGCATCTGGCGAATGGCCTCCAGATACGGCTCGCCCTCGATATCGCCGACCGTGCCGCCGACCTCGACGATCACCACATCGGCGTCCGAGCGCCGCTCCACCGCGTGGATGCGCTCCTTGATCTCATTGGTAATGTGCGGAATGACCTGGATGGTCCCACCGAGATACTCTCCGCGTCGCTCCTTGCCGATAACCGAGGCATAGACCTGCCCGGTTGTCACATTATTGGCCTGGTACGCCGGTTCATCGGTGAAGCGTTCGTAGTGCCCCAGGTCGAGATCGGTCTCTGCGCCATCGTCGGTCACAAAGACCTCGCCATGCTGATAGGGAGACATGGTGCCAGGATCAACATTGATATATGGGTCCAGTTTCATGAGCGAGACGGAGACTCCGCGATTCTTGAGGAGACGCCCGAGCGAGGCGACACTGATACCCTTACCCACCGACGAAGCCACACCACCGGTCACAAAGATAAATTTTGACATAGAAAATCCTCCTTCATTCGGAGCCTGACCGTTATGCATGTAAAAATTAACTATTCAGGTGCCTCCTCTTGAGTAGAGATGGGGCTTGCCCCATCCGGCTGGGCCAGCATGATCCGGCCCGAAACACCGTCTTCGGTATGAGTCATCCCGAATGTTCCAAACATGCGCTTGATACCCTCAAACCGCTGGAACGGTTCAGGACTCGTCAGCGCCAAAGGCGCTTCACAAGGGGTTTGCTGTGGTTGGCGGGCTGCCGGCCTGGGCCGGCGCCCGCCAACCACAGCAGGACTCATGTGAGCCGCAGAGCGGCGATGAGTCCGGTAAGAGCAGTTTTGTGAACTTTTTCAAAAGTTCGGGATGACTCATATATATGTTATTTTGCTGTAAGTAATACAATCTGCGTTTCCGCAGGAACATTCGCATGCGTGACACTCAGCTTCGCCTGCGGCTCGATGGACTCGACGCCCATCTCGCGGCGGAACTTGCTGAGAGGATCGGGTCCTTCTTCACCAGCGACGCGATAGTGCATCGGGATCACGATACGCGGCTCTACCTGGCTGATGATCTCTGCCGCCTGTGCCGCATTGATCGTATGTTGACCGCCAATAGGGAGTAGTAACACATCGGCGTCGGCGACTTCTTCCAATTGTTCCTCTTGCAAGATATGACCCAGATCTCCCAGGTGGCAAATGACCAGGTCGTCCATGTGGATGACATAGATCGTGTTACGCCCATGTTCCTGCCCATGCTTAGTATCGTGGTAGGAGGCGATGCCGGTGATCAACACATCACTGATCTCGTACTCACCAGGCCCACGCACAACACGCGGATTACCACCGACGGCGGCGAAATTGTTGTGGCCTGGATGGTTGTGACTGATGGTGACAATGGAGGCGTTGACCTTGCTCAGCAAACGGAGTGCGTCTCCAGGTGGAGAACTTTGCTGAGGAGAGAAAGGGTCGGTAACTAAAGTAGCATTCTTGCCACGCAGTACGAAGCAGGCGTGGCCCAGCCAAGAGATTTCCATAGCTGATATTTCGCTTCTCTCACATAAGTTCGGGCGGGGACCTATGTCCTCGCCCGATAAATATTGTACCATAGGGATAGGCGATCTACAAGGGCGTAGCCCGTTTGACAAAAAAAGGGAGACGGGCAGTTCTGCCCATCTCCTGTTTCTTTCGCACACGCTACTCGGCGGAAATTAGTAGCGATCACTACGGTAGCCTGAAGAGCGCTCGCGGCCCTGGTAGCCCCTATTGCCCGTGGACTGGCGCTCGCGTGCCTCGCTCACGGTAATAGTGCGGTTGCCCATCGTGCTGCCGTTCAGGCGCTCGATAGCTGTGCGCGCATCCTCATCGCTCATCTCGATAAAGCCAAAGCCCTTGCTTCGTCCCGTCTCGCGATCGGTGATGACTGTGCTAAAGGTGACCGGTCCGATCTGCTCGAAGAAGTAGCTCAGATCCTGGTCGTTTGTCTGGTAGGGGAGGCCCCCAACGTAAAGTCTCATTCGTTTATGCTCCTGTGACATCTCTCAATGCATTGACGCTCGTAGAAACCGTTTCTCACAGAAGCAATTCAAGTATTTTTGATGTCATACACTTATGTAAACACTCGGGGCGCGAGGGTTATTCCCATCTGAAAAACAGATTCGACGGATCGGCGCGACTATGGTATAATCTGGCAGAAATTGTAACTGTTCAGGACTCCTCAGCGCCTGCGGCGCTTCGCAAAGGGTTTGTTGCGGGTGGCGAGGGGGCGGCCACGGGCCGCCCCCTCGCCACCCGCACAAGACTCCTGCGAGCCGCGCAGCGGTGAGGAGTCAGGACAGGGACCTGAAGAGATACCAGGAAAGCGAGGAGAAGCTCTTGCTCCAACAGTGGATTCCAGCTATTCGAGTCATACAAATTATTATCTCTATAGCTGTGGTTGTATTCATTCTGTTACAGGCGCGTGGTGCCGGCCTGGGCAGCATCTTTGGTGGCAGCAGTGCGGGCTCTGTCTTCAAGACGCGTCGTGGCGTTGAGCGCCTGATCTTTAATATCACCATTGTTCTTGTGGTGCTGTTTGCTCTCATATCCGTTCTTGATGTAGTTATCCGTTAATAACGCTGGCAAAGATACTACTGCATGATGCATGGGTGCGGCAACAAAAGTCTAAGTTCACTTTATAAGCGCATAAGCGTGAGGCTGTGCGCTCGTATTATTATTGCGCTATGTTGTCTATCGCTCGTGTCCTGTGTTCCCTTCGTAGCTGACCAGAGCGGGGCGACGGTGGTGCAGCAGGCTCCAGCGGCGAGCCTGACGTATGTAGCACTCGGGGCCTCCGACACCTTCGGTATCGGTACCGATGACCCGCAGAGCCAGAACTGGGCCTCTGATCTGGCAACCATGCTGGGCAAGCGTGTACATTTCATCAATCTGGGCATTCCCGGCATTGATCTGCACAGCGCGCTCGGCGTCGAGTTGCCGGTGGCTCTCGATTCCCATCCCGGTCTGGTGACGGTCTGGCTGGCCGTAAACGACCTGGCCGATAAGGTATCCCTTGCGAGCTATACCCACGATCTGAATCTGCTGCTGACCCGTTTGCAGGCAGCGCATCCTCATCTGAGCATCGCGGTCGCCAACGTGCCCGATCTGACGCTGCTGCCGCACTTCCAATCCTACGACAAACAGGCGCTGCGCACGCAAATCCTGGCCTATGACGACGCCATTGCCAGTATCGTCGCTGCCCATCACGTATTGCTTGTCGATATCTACCAGAGCGAACTGGCTCAACATCCCGAGTATATCAGCGGCGATGGCCTTCATCCCAACGCCCTCGGCTATATGCGCGTGGCGGAGATCTTTTACCAGGTGTTAAAGACGAAGGCGCCATGACTCAGCTCTTTGGGATTTCAATCGATACGCTGACCATTATTCTCCTGACGATCGCCGGCCTCATCGTCGGCACCGTCCTGCTGCTGGCGCTCGGTAACAAGATCTTCTTCAAGATCGGTGTGCGCAATATTCCACGCAGGCGCACACAGATGATCCTGATCGTCTTCGCCCTGATGCTCTCGACGACGCTGCTCTCCAGCGTGCTGACGACGGGCGACGTGATGACCGCGGCGGTGCAGAGCGTCGCCGTGTACAACCTGGGCAACGTCGATGAGCTGATCGAGGGTGGACGCGCCCCGATTGGCCTCTATCCCGATGGCATATATTACCGCGTCGCCGCCAGAGCGAGTCGCAACCCCGATTCTAACATCGCCGCCGTCAGTGCAGCCCTGCGCGAACAGGGCCTCCTGATCGCGGACGAGACGTCGCGTCAGGTACGCTCGCAAGTGACCGGGCTGGGAGTGATTCCCGGCACCGAGGGCAGCTTCGGCGGCATGCAAAATATTGTAAGCAAGAAGACGATGACGATCGCCGCCCTGCAACCAGACGAAGTTTATTTGAACCAGACACTCGCGCAGTTGCTCAACGCGAAGGCCGGCGATACAATATATGTCTACTCGCAGCGCTGGCAGAGGCAGCGGTTTGTTATGCGCGTGGCGGCGGTCGTCAATAATGCCGGTCTGGTGGGCGATAATTCGTTTCTGCTGGCACGTCCGGACTATTTCCGGCGCATCGAGCACGATCCTGACGGCATCTCGCAGATCTTTATTGCCAATCGCGGTGGTGGTGGCCTCAGCGGCCTGGGGCTGTCGGATAGTGTAGCGGATACCCTGCATGACTGGATTCCCCGCTACGTGCACGTTATCCAGGTCAAGCAGCAGGGCGTGCAGGTCTCGCAGAACGCCGAGGATATATTTTCGCGCATCTTTGCCCTCTTTACGCTCTTTGCCCTGGCGATCGGCCTGCTGCTGATCTTCCTGATCTTCGTCCTGCTGGCGGCTGAGCGGCGCGCGGAGATGGGAATGGTGCGCGCAATCGGTGTGCAGCGGCGACACCTCATATTGATGTTCCTCTTTGAGGGCGCCGTCTACGATCTGCTCGCGTCGTTCGTTGGCCTGCTCATTGGCATACTGGCAGGCATAGGGCTGCTGCAACTGCTTGGTCCCATTCTGCTGCGCTTCAATTTTCCGCTCAAGTTGACCTTCCAGCCGCACAGCATGATTATCGCCTACTGCCTGGGCGTGATCTTCACCTTCTGTTCGGTGGCCGTCTCGTCGTGGCTGGTCAGCCGTATGACGGTGGTGGAGGCCATGCGCGACCTGCCGGAGCTGGGCCGCTCTACGGCCACGCCAGGAGAACTGTTAGCACGCCTGCTCCAGTTGTTGCGCCAGGGGAGCGGCGCGTTCGCCCAACGCAATGCGCGTCGCGTGCGCCGCGTCTTCTTCGAGATGATTCCGGACATCCTGATCGGGATAGTCGCTACACTGGTACGCCTGGGCTTGCTGCCGCTGCTGGCGGGCCTCTGGCTCTTGCAGTACGGACTACAGAATACCGAGATTCTCCCGTTCTCGCTGGGCCTTTCGCTCATCGTCGTCGGCGGCGCGCTGGCAATCAAGGCCCTGCTGGAAGGTCTGTTCATGCTGGTTGCCTGGCTCCGTCGCCGTGAGCAGCCCCTGGACCGGCGCAGGGTACTGCCTGGACTGTTCGCAGCCGTGGTAGGGCTGGCGCTGATGGCCTACTGGGCGCTGCCGTTCGATGTACTGGCGTACCTCGGGCTGCCGCGCTTCCAGGGCGGCATCGAGATCTTCTTTATCGCGGGCCTGATGATGGTGCTGGGAACCGTCTGGGCGCTGATGGCTAACGCCCGCCTGCTCGTCAGTCCATTGCTGGCGCTCTGTGCGGGCTTTCCGGGCCTGTATGCTATGTCCCGGCTAGCCTCGGCCTATCCGCTGCATCGCCGCTTCCGTACGGGACTGAGCGTGGTGATGTTCAGCCTCGTCGTCTTCGCGATGACCGTCATGGCCGTAATCACCAGCGCCATGCAGAATACTTACGTCAATATAGATGCGCAGACGGGTGGTTATGACATCCAGGCCACGGCCTACTTCAAGCCTCTGCCGAACCTGCGCACGTCGTTGGTCCAGCACGGCATCAATCCCAACGCATTTTCGGCGATCGGCGTGCGTACATCGACCGCGGTGGGCGTGATTCAGCCCGATGCCAGCACGCCGCGCTGGTCCCTCTACCCGGCGCAACTGGTCAGCGGTGGTTTTCTACAGGGCTACGGACTGCACCTGACGGCGCGTGCGAAGGGTTTCGCCAGTGATAGCGCCGTCTGGCACGCCTTACAGACGCATCCCAACTACGCGCTGATCGATAGCAGCGCTCTGCCTCCCAATCCAGATATCAACTCGTCGGTCTACGATCCCAATTCTCCGCAGGCAGCCAACGCGAGCGTGCCGGCCACACCGCCGGGGATAGATCCACACATAGCATTCGCGCTGAGTGGCGTCTACCAGGGCGATACCAGCTTCCCGGCGGTCCCCATCTGGGTCGTAGGGTCGCAGCTTCAGCAGTCGATGAAGTTGACCATTATCGGCGTTGTGGATAATAGCGACGGTGCGCACTTCGGGCTCTATATCCAGCCAGGAGTAGCCAGCCTGGCCAGTATCGGAACAGGCGTCGATCCAGCGCAGCCGGAGGCGCAGACTTATTACTTCAAGGTAGCGCCCGGACAGGACAAGCGTGCGTTGGCCCTGGCGCTCGGTTCCGCCTACCTGGACAATGGACTGGAGACCACGGTCCTGGAGGATGCTATCTGGCAGGCACGCGGGCCGCGCATCCTGTTGAGCAACGTGCTCTTAGGGGTCGTGGGTATGACCTTGCTGCTCGGGATCGCGGCGCTGGCAATCACGGGGACGCGGGCCGTCGTCGAACGGCGCCAGCAGATTGGTATGCTGCGCGCGTTGGGCTGCGGAAGACGCCTGATCCAGGGCGCGTTCCTGCTCGAATCGTTCCTCGTTGGTGCTCTGGGAAGCATCCTGGGCATTGTGCTTGGCCTGATATTGGCGAACAATGTCTTCGCCGCCAACTTCTTCGAACAATACCAGACCGGGCTGACCTTCAGCATCCCCTGGCAGCAACTGGGCATCATCATCGGTGTCTCGTTCTTCGCCTCGCTGCTGGGTGCTCTGCTGCCCGCGTGGCAGGCTGGTAGGATCGCGCCCGCCGAGGCGCTGCGCTACCAGTAAGCTCTATGAACCTTTTCACTTGGAATTCAACACTGAACTGGGTATGTTTGGTTTTCTTGTCCTGACCGATAATACGGTCTGGCCCGTCGATAGGGAGTTTTTCACGTTTCTTCATGATCTCTACCAGGCTGACATCGCAGGCCTCGGCCAGGATTTCGACTGCTTCAATCAGGGTTTCACGCCAATAATCGGCCTACGCATCTAGATAAGGAAGTTCTCAGGTGCTCGATGAGGAGGGGATACTAGAGTAGCAGGGTCTGGCGTTTCCTGCGCACCTCACATGAGGAAGATAGGCATCGTCTTTGCTCAGGTCCTTCTCCTTGAGAGGTACAGACGAGCCAGTGACGTGAGATGCTGCTCTTCTGTCACATGTTCCTCAAAAAGGAGAACGCCCACCAGCGTTGGCTCCTCATGCCATTGACCTCATGAACGCAGACAAGGGCAGCTTCTGCACCTTAGTGCAGGCTGGCATCTGCCCATCTGGTACCGGCCATGACTGGTGCTCATTCTCTGCTGCGAAGAAGCGGTTTCAAGATGCGCTTGTAAAATCTCAATCATTACTATACACTTGTGATATACCCTGTGGTTGTCAAGCAAGATGAAAGGAGGTGGAGTGAGCCCATTGCTGTTGTCCCTGGCTTTCTTTTGTCCTTGACTTTCTTTCGGGAATGGAATCCCCCATCATTATTTTCAAGGAGGCAAACAATGGCTGATATCGTCAAGAGTCCTCCTCCGGCCCCTGAGATCCCGCCCCGTGGAGGCCTGTGGGGCCGTTTGGAGGAGCAGTTCGGACTCCGTCAACTCATTTGGGAGTACATGACCCCAGTGGAGACGAACAGCATCTGGTATCTGCTCGGTGGGGTCCTCGCCATTGCATTGGTGCTCGAGATCCTCACGGGCATGCTGCTCTCGTTGGTCTATGTGCCGGACGCGAGCAAGGCCTATGCCATCACCGCAAGCCTGCTCAGCTCGCCCGGCTGGCACATCATCCTCAACTTCCACTACTGGAACGCCTTTCTCATCTTCGCACTCGTCATGATCCACATGCTACGCGTGTTCATCAGCGGTGGCTACCTGCGTGGCAAACAAGGGCTCTGGCTGGTGGGCGTGGTACTGGCGGGGCTGACCTTTCTCTTGTCAATAACCGGCGAAAGTCTGCACTGGGATGAGGTCGGGTTCGCGGTGCCCTGGCACGTGTCGGAAGTGTTCCAAGCCTTTGGCCTGGCAGGCTTTTTCCAGTACACCTTCGCGGATTTGCGCAATGTGGCCACCGCGACCCCAAAGCTCGGCCAGCTCTACGCCGCGCATATTGCGATTACTTCCATCCTCCTGGTGGTTTTCATCGTCTGGCACTACTACCTCATCCGCATCAAAGGGATCTCGCTGCCGTTCTGGCTCCGGGTGAGTGGTCGCAAGGCCGCTTTTAGCGAGCACGTGAAAGGGTGGCTCATCTATGGCGGGATCATTATGGGTGTCATCCTGCTGCTGGCTCTCTTTGTGCCTCGTGATGCAGGCATCGTTCCCCAGCTCCTTCCCTCCTCACCCTTCTTTGGCTCCAAGCACGGTCCTGGGGCCCTGGGAACCAAGCCGAGCTTTCCGATTAGCTGGACGCACGGCATGAACGTCTTTGTGGGAGAGCATCTCTTGATTGAGCCAGATATCTGGGGAACCATGATCGGGATGACGCTGATGCTCCTCGCGCTCATCGCTATTCCCTTCCTTGATCGGAGCAAGCAGGAACCGGGCAACCGTGCTGAAGCGTTCAACTGGCGCACGCGCGGCTGGGCGTTTGTGGCGATGGTGATCTTCTGGCTGGTGATGATTGTCGGCATCATTCAGAATGCCGTGGCCGGAGCCGGCTAACTAGGCGGGGGAGTGCCGGAGCACAAGCAGAGGGAGGAAGAGGCATCGTATGATCATCGCTCTCCATTTGTTTCTGGCCTTGGTCAGTCTGGCGGTCATGGCACTGGCTGGCCTGGAAGCCGGCATACGCGCTGTGCGGGGACGTACACCTGGCCAGCTTTCGGCACGCATCTTTACGAGCACGCTCTTGCTGGTGGGCGTGACGGCGGCAGGCGGTTTGGGAATGTTCCTGGGTGGTGCACGCCCTCACGAAGGGCTGCATTTCCTCTACGCACTGCTGGCGTTCGCTGCGCTTCCGGTGAGCAGCGCGCTCGCTGGCAAGGCGTCGCTGCGTGGACGCGCATGGATCACGGTGGGTGGTGCGCTGCTCGGTCTCGTGCTGCTCGTGCGGCTCTTCATGACCGGCTGAGGAGATGAGTACCGGCAGCTGCGGCATCCGCATGGACAAGAGAGGATTGGGAGGAGAGGGACGACGTCTGTTGTGGAAATGTCCAGGCGAGCCCCCCCTGGATCTGACACAGCAGGCGTCGTTCGTTTGCTCAAAGCGGCCGACAAGCACCTTCCTTGTCTAGATGCGTCGAAAAGCTATGTGGCGTGAAACCCTGTCAATGGCTATGCGTATCTTGGCAATACGCCAACGTTCAACGCCAGGGTGGGCGATAGGGTGCGCTGGCATATTGCGGTCCTGGGCAAGGAGTTCCACGTCTTCCACGTGCACGGCCATCGCTGGCAGACGAACGGCCAGTTTACGGATACGCACCTGCTGGGGCCCTCGATGGCGGCCTCGTTCGAGTTCGTCGAGGATAATCCGGGCAAATGGCTCTACCACTGCCATGTGACCGACCATATGATGGGCGGCATGACGGGTCTGTATGTAGTGGAATAGTGGATTCGTGGGCCGGTGCGGTATTATGTGAGCCGGTGCAAGACCGGCCCACACGGTATTATGCGGGTTCGGGTGTGTGGATAATGTTCTCGCCCTCTTCGGTGAAGACGATGCGCTCGCAGATATTCGTGCAGTGGTCCGAGACGCGCTCCAGTTTATGTGCAATCCAGAGCAGGTAAGTGACGCGCTGTAGAATCAGCGCGTCGCTCTGTAAAGCGGGAATGGCGCGCGCACCCGCCATCATTGCCATGAGGTCGTGACGCACCAGGTGGTAGCGCACGTCGACGACATCATCTTCCTCGCGAATGGCGCGGGCGGCGGTGGCATCGCGATTCGCGAACGCCCTCATGGTGCCCTGCAAGACTTTGCGCGCCTCTTCGCCCAGATCGAGCAATCCTCGCATCAGGGAAGCCTCGGTGATCTTCTCGTTGCCGGACCCGTGCACTGCGTCGCCGTCTACATGGAGCGATGGGAGATGCTCACCGCGCAGAGGGGCCATGCGCAGGATGATCTGTGCGATTCCGGCAGCGCCGTCGCCTGTGCGCTCCAGATCGCCCGCAATCGACAGGGAAGAGGTGAGGTAGCGCAGGTCGCGCCCGCCCAGGGGCTGTTGTAGTGTCAATAAACGGATCGTGTGCTCTTCTATGGTCATACGCAAACTATCGATCAGACTATCGTTCTCAATTACCAGACCTGCGGTTGCCAGGTCGCCCTTCTCAAGGGCGTTCAGTGCTTTTGCCAGCGCGTTGTCAACAAGTGAGCCCAGTCGTATGATCTGCCCGTTGAGGGCTTCGAGCTCTCTGTCCAGGACCGTCCTTGCCATGCAGCGTTCTCCTTCATCTCTATGGTATGGCGCAGTGTGTGCGCTTCCAGCCTGCATCTCGGTGGCCTCATGCACGCGTCATAGTGCAAAAAGGCATCCATGCCGGAACCCTCTGATACTGTATCACATTTATAGCAGAAAAGATAGAGCCAACTATTCTAATACTTATTCTATTCTTTAGGGATAAGTGACGCCCGTGATAAAATTGACAGTTCTTTTAGACAATGCTACAGTAGCAATGAGGATTCTACACAAACCCCCCTCGTCGGGTGTGGGACAAGCTCCATGTCGGCGATGGTGAGATCAAATAGGACAGGCAGCCAGGATAGGAAGGAGCAGGTATTATGTCCACGAAACGGCTACTCGGCGTCTTCGCCCACCCAGATGACGAGGGCTTTGTCGGCGGAGCTTTATTGCATTATCACTCGCTCGGCGTTGAGACTGGTCTGGTCTACGCGACGCGTGGCGAGGTGGGAGAGATCTTCGATCCGGTGCTGGCGACGCCCGAGAATATGGGCCAGGTGCGTGAGGCCGAGATGCGGGCGGCGGCTGATGTGCTGGGTGTGCAGCATCTGTGGTTTCTGAATTTCCGCGACTCGGGCATGTATGGGACGCCTGCTAACGAGGACCCGCGTGCCCTGATCAACGCGAGCGCCGCCGCGGTCATCGGAGAACTGGTCGCCATTATTCGCGAGTTTCGCCCCCAGGTCATGGTCACGTTCGACGAGACGGGTGGTTTTGGACATCCCGATCATATGGCCGTGTACAGAAATACTGTAGGCGCATTTCACGCAGCGGCGGACGGGGAGCAATATCCCGAGGCGGGCCCGGCGCACACTGTAGCCAAGCTCTATTACAGTTCGTATACACGTTGGCAGTTTGTGACGCTGGCCGAGTGGGTGGGTCTGGAGTCGGACATCTTCAAGGGCAAGGACCCCCACGAGATAGGCATCCCCGACGATAAGATCAGTGTTCTGCTCGATGTCGAGCGTTGGCAGGATGCCAAGGCGCGCGCACGGGCTATGCATCGCACGCAGATCAATCCCAACAATGCGATGCTGAGCCTGCCCGAGGACATGCAGCGCAAGTGGCGCAGCACCGAGTTCTATCAGCTCGCCACATCGCGCGTGGGTCCCGATCTGATGGGCGAGAACGATCTGTTCGCGCGCGTGCCGTAGCCCATCGAGGCATTAACTACCCCAATGCGCGACATCGCTGATCGTGATCACGACCATCAGCGTGAGCAGAGCGGCCATCCCAATGAAGTTGATCAGCCCCTCGCGTTCAGGTTTGAGGCGCTTGCCGCCACGTAGCACCTCGATCAGCACCAGGACTATGCGACCACCGTCGAGAGCCGGGAAGGGCAGGATATTCATGACCGCGAGGCTAAGGCTCAGAATCGCCGTCAGGCTCATAATGGGCCACCAGCCCTGGTCCGGGACGCTCTGCGCGACCTGGCCGGTTATTTTGACGATACCGACTGGTCCCGTGACCTGGGGCTTCACCTGGCCGGTGATGATCTGAACGATGCCCTGCACATACTGCTGCGTGCTGATCAGCGTCTGCTGGATGCCCTTGAACGGTGCCTGCCAGAGCGGAACCGTCAGTGTAAGTGTCTTATCCGTGCGCGTGACGCCGAGCGGGCCCTGGTCCGCTGGCGGATGCAGGCGCGCGTTGACCGTAATCGAGACCTGCACGGGATTCCCCGGATGGCGAACAACCAGGTGAATAGGGGTAGTAGCATTCGGGCCCGTATCCTTCGTGGCGGCAATCGCGCTCTGCACGATATAGTTGACCTGCGAGAAGACCTGTATACTCTGCCCATTCGCCACAAGAATCGTATCGCCCGGTCGCAGTCCCGCCTGGGCGGCGGGTGTGCCCGGTACAACCGTCGCGATGACCGGCTGGAAGTCGCGCTGGCCCACCAGCGGACTGTATGCGATTGTGAACAGGAGCAGCGCGAGCAGGAAGTTCATAACCACGCCCGCCACGAGGACGATCAGGCGTTTGCCTGCTGACTTTGCTGCGAAACTGTTCGGGTCATATTGTCCATTTTCATCGTTGACATCGCCATTCTCGCCCGGCATGCGCACAAAGCCGCCGATGGGCAGAAAGTTAAGCGAATATAAGGTATGGTTATTTACTGGCGCGCCTGGAACGGTCACACCGCCACTCGTGCCACTGAATGGCGTTTGCGCCAGGTAATCTTTCTCCGGCGAGCCTCTCCCGCTCAGCCAGACAACCTCCCAGCCGCCGCTATCGCGCCTGCGAAAACCCACCAGGCGCGGAGGAAAGCCGAGCCCAAACTCCTCGACGCGAATACCTGCCCACTTTGCCGCGATAAAATGACCGAACTCATGCACCAGCACCAACAATCCAAGCACAGGGATAGCGGCGAGCAAGTACCAGTTGTTCATAACCACCTCTTTATAGATAATGCGTTAGCGACGCAATGTATCATATACTACCAGGATACTCCATACGAAAACATGCTCTCTATTCTACCAGTGGATACGACTGACTGCAAGAAATAGTTGCTCATTGGATGAAAGTGCAAAGGACTTTTGGAGGAATGTTGAGGGTTTCATGATGTACCACTATATTTACCAGTGAGGGGCAGCGTCACCACAGGTTCCCGCAGAACGACTGGAGATAAAGACGTTCTGATCCGTTTGTTTTCCCTACCATCAACCCGACTGCCCCTTTTCTTCACCCTCTCTTCTCGTATCTCCTACCGGGAAGGCATTGTATCGACCGGAGCATACAGGCCGCGACTGACCAGGAGAATCTGTTGATCCTCGCGCATACTTCGCAGTAGCTTGAGCGTGCCGGAGTAGTCTTTGTGCAGGGCATGGGCTATCTCGGTTGGCGTGAGAGGATAACCACGACTGGCCATCAGGGCGAGGACGTTCTGATAATCGCTGCGCTTCCAGCCGTGACGGGGCTTAAGCAGGGCCAGGAGCTTAGGCGGGAATGCGCGCGGTGCGATATTTTGTGGCAGCGTCCAGGCGTAGCGCCCACCTGATGGATGAAGGCTCGGCGGGGCTAGAACGTAGCCGCCCTCGGCAATCAGGTCGATGCCGGGACCCAGGAAATCCTTCTGACTTTCGATGATCAGCATCTTCTTATACGTAAAGTAGAGATGCCAGCCACCGTTGCCCGTACTCACCAGTCCCGACTGCGGCACCGGATTGATCGGGACCGAGGTCAGTTCGCGCTCAGGAGCGACCGCGAGCACCAGCAGCCCGGCCCCGGTCGCAATACCGATGTTGGCGGTCGGATCGTCCTCCCACCACTCGAGAACGTCGCGCAGGCGGGTCGTTGCGCCCGCCACACCGGCTGGCCTGACGGGATGCTCGCCTTTGCGTCGGCAATCGCTGGCGCCGCAGGTGCAGGTGCCAGCAGGATGGTTGATGCTGTGCAGGGGGAAGACGCGCCAGCCTCTATCGATATAGGCGGTGGCGCTTACCAGCATCAAATCAGGATCACAGGTCGTTTCGTTAAAAGAGGGAATTGGCAGAGGAGATGCGCTATCGTGTAACATGCCTTTTTATCTTTCACTGAAGAAAGAATACTACAAAGATCAATCTACGGTGACACATAGCAATGGGGAGGCGGCCCAACGAAGGGTCGTCCAACGACGAAATGGGGCCAGGCAGTGATAGCGCGCCTCACCATTCATAGCTAACTTAATCGGCGTATTTGCATAAATCTTTAATCTGGATTTTGCCAGGGAATATGACAGAAGATGTCCCTCATTACTAAACTTTAGCAGCACATAACCCCGCTTCAATCCACCATCCAGTAGCGTAGCCCTTCCACATAACCGCCTTTTGACAGCACTACTGGCAGTATCACCAGCTAATGTGAGAGATTTTCCCCCCATAACAGGGTATCTAAGCGCGACGCTATTTCCGCTTGCATCGAAGCGGAAACATGCATATATTTCCACGTCTGTTCGAGATGAGCATGCCCTTGTCTCAGGTGCCTCTTTAGAGAGGATGCTTGAGATATAAGCAATCATAGCAATGCCCTTTTCCACCCGAGGGGGTCAGAAAATACTGGCCTTGCTGAAAGTGGGCCAGTGGATTGTACCTACCCTCTCGGAAAAAACGTCCTAGAGCGATTATGGCCTAGTCATGCTATAATTGAACGTATCGAAGAGCCGAACCTTTAGTGAAAGGCACATCTCTCATGCCAACTCAAGAAGAACGGTTAGACGTTGTAGGATATGGCCTCAAGCAGTTTAAAACGGAAATCATCAAAGCGTATCGGAAATGGCTCTAGAAATCACGATGGTAAAGGGCCTCAGCGAGGATGCCGTAAAACGGCTCATGGTCCTGAAAACGACCGTCGATCAGCGGTTCACGAGCATAGATCAGCGAAATGAAATAAGAGATAGGCGACATCAGACAAGATATCAAAGTGCTCCATGTCAAATCTGATGAACAGACAGCTCTCCTCACCCAGATCCTCGCCCGTCTCCCCGACAAGTATGAATAAGTTCCCTAAAGAGCAGTCTGAGCCATTTCGCTCGTCGGAGAGGGAGCGGACGCTCTTTGCAAAGGTCGGACAGCTACAAAGTAAACAAGCCCTCTATTTGATACCAATACTGTTCAGTTTGTCCGTGAATCTATACTTGCCGTAGATAAGGAAGAGTAGGATAGGATACTGAGCGTGTGATGCAGACTATGGAAGAATTGCCAGGCTCTACCCTCACCTTCTCAGAAGAAAGAGATGAGATCGGATAGACATGCCATAGTTTGAGGAGAAGCGTGAATGTTTGAGCAGATCAACAAGAGTGCAACTCAGGAAGAGATCACGACAAACACTGGGTATGAGCCGGAAGGTGCCCTGGACAACCAGAAAGATACGCGTGAGATGCTCGAACTCGCGTTAAAGGAAGCCAATGCCAAACTCGAGAATGTGTTTGAACACCAAAAGGCACTTGTCACCATAATCGACCACGAATTTCGCACCACGCTCACGGGTATCCAGGGCTTTAGCGAATTGTTGTGTGAAGAAGAACTGAGCTCTGAAGAAGTGAAGATATTTGCCAGAGATATCCATAGTGATGCAGTGCGTCTCAGCCGGGTGATTACGAGATTCATCGATCTAGAAAACATGCAATGGGTTTTCGTCGATTTCAATACGATTATACAAACAGTGGCGGAACAAATGCAGCAGCTTACATCCAGACATATGATCCACCTCGATCTGGATGAAACCCTGCCGCACATACGGGGTGACCAGGCAAAATGGACCCAGGTTGTCAATGATCTGGTTGCCAATGCGGTGAAGTATTCTCCTTCTGGTGGTGAAGTTCTCTTGAAGAGTTGTAGTGAGAGCAACGTCATACAGCTCTCTATTCAAGATCACGGCATTGGCATTCCTTCTCACTCATTAGAAACCATCTTTGATACTTTTCGCCACCTCTATGTGGATAAAACACGGTATATCCCAGGTGTGGGGTTAGGTCTTCCTATTATCAAGCAAATCGTGCACTTCCATGGAGGGCACATCTGGGTAGAGAGTACGCTTGGAGAAGGCTCTTGCTTCCATATCACCTTACCCATACCAGATGTTGCCTGTCATGAGCAAAGGACGACATGAGTGCCCATGAATAGAGCGTATGCGAAGGCAAAGCTCTTCTTGTTGTGCAAAGCATCATTGCTTCTGCTCACTGTCTACGGGCTACCTGAAGGGAGTAAATGCTGATGGTTGACTCACAAAAAAAGCTAGCGACACACGAGTCTTCCTCGTCTGAACCAACATCGATCACTTCTGTGAGCTTGTTCCAGTTTATGGAAATTTCGCCTGACGCTCTTGTCGTTGTGAATCAAGCTGGAACCATCGCGATGGTCAATAGGCAAACAGAAACGCTCTTCGGCTATTCTGCTGAGGTGTTACTAGGAAAGCAGCTCGAAATGCTCCTGCCGCAACGCTTTCGAGAAGCTCATACCATCCACCGGGAGCACTATTTTGCAGCTCCACTTCCTCGCCCAATGGGAGTAGGATTGCCACTCTTTGGGCAACGCAAAGGCGGTACAGAGTTTCCTGTGGATCTCAGTCTGAGACCGCTGCTGCTCGATGGTGTACTCCATGTGATTGGAGCTGTCCGTGACGTCACTGAGCAGAGGGCATTAGAAGAGCAAAACCGCCTTATTCAAAAGGCAAACCGGCTCAAAAGCGAGTTTCTTGCCAATATGTCGCATGAGTTAAGAACGCCACTGAACGGGATCGTTGGTTTTGCTGAGATGTTGTATGACGGAGCCTATGGTTGGGTGAGCGATGAACAGAAAGGGAGCTTGAATAATATTCTGATCAGTGCCAAGCACTTGCAGCAACTGATCAATGATGTTCTGGATCTGACAAAGATTGAGGCAGGGAAAATGGTGTTCTGGCCGGAGCCAGTCAATCTGGAAACCCTGGTCGCCAATATCCTTGGGCTCATGCAACCTCTGACCAGCAAAAAGAGCTTGCAGATCACTGCTGAGATCGCTTCTACTCTTCCCACCGTGGTCGTTGATCCTGTCAAGTTTAAGCAAGTGCTGTATAATTACCTTTCCAACGCCATCAAGTTCACTCCCGATGAAGGGAAGATCAGTATTCGGATTGTGCCAGAGTCGTCGGCTGCCTTTCGACTGGAAGTCAAAGATACAGGCATTGGTATCTCCTCCCAGGACATCAGCCGACTCTTTGTCGAGTTTCAACAACTCGATAGTACTGTCGCTAAAAAGTATCAGGGAACGGGATTGGGACTGGCTCTGACCAAGCGTCTGGTCGAGGCACAGGGAGGGTCGGTCGGTGTAGAGAGTACACCGGGAACAGGCAGCAGGTTCTTTGCGACCTTTCCTTGTGTGACCAAAACACTAGGAAAGTCGGAGGAAGAGCAGAATGCTCACCTGCCCGAAGGACTCCCTGGGGTTCCCACTCTGCTGATTATTGAGGATGATACCCACGATCGAGAACGACTGGTACAAGCCGGGATCGAGGCTGGCTACAACGTGGAAAGTGCGCTCACTGGAGCACAAGCCCTGGAAACGTGCCGTCAAAAACCGTTTGATGTCATTACCCTCGATCTGATTCTGCCAGATATAGACGGCGTGCAGATTCTCCGGGCCATTCGTGCCGAGGGACCAAACCGAAGTACACCTATTATTGTCATCACTATGATCAAGGAAAAGGGCATCGGAGTGGGCTTTTCTGTGTATGATATTCTGGGCAAACCTGTCCAGGTCAAGGAGATTCGTCATCTGCTGGAAAGTCTCAAAAAAGCTCGGGCGGAATGAATATCCCCCTCTTGAACCGTGATTGCTGCTCAGGACAAAGAGAGAAACGATCCCTGAACACAAGAGAAGGTCTCTTCTCGTACGAGAGAAACGCTGTGTCCAGGCTCTCGATACAGAAATCTGAGAAAGGCAAAAGAAAGAAACACGAGAAAGAAGGACATCTATGAGTAATGAAACAATCCTCGTTGTAGAGGACAATCCGATCAATTTGCAGCTCATCGAACAACTCCTTAAAAGAGCTGGGTATACTGTTCATACGGCAGGAGGAGCTGAAGAAGCGCAGAAACTCCTTGTTACTCTTCGTCCGGCGCTGATTGTCATGGATATCCAGCTTCCTGGAATAGATGGACTGACATTCACGCGCCTCCTCAAAGCAGATCCGACCATGCAGAATATTCCTATCGTCGCTCTGACTGCCTATGCCATGGAGGGAGGCGAGCAGAAGGCATTAGATGCAGGATGCGATGAGTATCTTTCTAAGCCTATCGACACACGCGCATTCGTGCCCACCATCACTCGTCATGTAGAGAAAGTCAGGGAGTATCCTCAGTTGTAAATACTGTCTTCTGAACTCCTGGATCGCTTCATACGAGCGATGAAAAAACCATCTCATATCGATGAAACCACGCTTACTGATGTCGACAGAGACAAGTAAATTATGCGAGAATAGGGGAGAAAATTGTCTATGCAGTACGGCTTTATCATTCCTGGCGGCGATATCCATACGATTATCGAGATGGCCCACGAGGCAGAGGAGGCCGGTTGGGACGGCGTTTTCTATTGGGACGGCATCTGCATCGAGGGCGCGGGACCGATGTACGATGCCTGGGCGACGCTGGCAGCCATCGCCATGCGCACGAGTAGGGTACGCATCGGCGCGGTACTGACGCCACCCTCGCGGCGGCGTCCGTGGAAGCTGGCGCGCGAGACGGTGACGGTCGACCACCTCTCAAACGGTCGCCTGGTCTTTCCCGTGGGTCTGGGCGCGCTCGACGATGGCGGCTTTACAAAAGTCGGAGAGGCGACGGGCCGCAGGGAGCGTGCGGAACTGCTAGATGAGAGCCTGGAGATTATAACGGGTCTATGGAGCGGCCAGCCATTCAGCTTTCACGGCGAGCATTTCCAGGTAGAGGAGATGACTTTCCTGCCGCCTCCGGTGCAGTCTCCACGTATCCCGATCTGGGTCGTAGGCGCCTGGCCGCGCGCGAAATCGATGCAGCGCGTGCTGCGCTACGACGGCTTGCTTCCGACGAAGCTGAATGCAGACGGATCAATGGCGGAGGTCACACCCGCCGATCTCCAGGCCATGCAGGCGTATATCGCGGACCACCGCAGCCTGAAGAGGCCGTTCGATATCGTGTGGGAAGGCGAGACGCCTGCCGACGACCGGGAGCAGGCGCGCGAGATCGTACGCCCCTGGGCCGAAGCGGGCGCCACGTGGTGGATGGAGGCACGCTGGGGCAATCCCACGCGGTTGGACGAGTCGTGGGCCCGCATCAGGCAGGGTCCGCCGCGTATTGATTAAAGTTCTAATTTATGAGAAATACTGCAAATCATGAACTTGCATAATTTCATATCGATGTGCTATACTGAATACAGAGAGATTGTCATGAGGATTCAGGACTCTGCCCACAGGTTTGCTAGAAAAGCGAGCGGTATACAACAATCGTGGTACTGGTGGCGAAGTCGATTTTCATGCTTGCGATCCGACCATTTCAAGCTCAGGATGAGCATCATTTTTAACTTCGCCCCGCTATCTTCTAGAAACCTCGTTTGCATACGCAGTAGAGCGCCTGTGGCGTATGACGTTTCAATAGTAACGGAAAATTATCGTAGATGCAGGAGGAGATCAAGCCATGGCCAAAGAAGAAGTCCTGCCCTCCGAAGCACAGATCGCCGTTCACTGGCGGGAGGAGGAATACTATCAACCCCCTCCAAGGTTTATTGGACAGGCAAATGCAAGCGATCCGAGTATCTTTGAACGGTTCAAGGAGGAGTACTTTCCTGAGTGCTTCAAGGAATATGCAGATCTGCTCACCTGGGACCTCTATTGGCACACGACGCTAGACACGAGCAACCCGCCGTTTTGGAAGTGGTTCGTCGGCGGTCGGCTCAATGCTTGTTACAACTGCGTCGATCGCCACCTGGCGGCCAGTCGCAACAAGGCTGCTTTGATCTGGGTGCCCGAGCCGGAAACAGAAGATGCCAAAGCGATCACGTATCAGGAACTTTACATCAGGGTGAACGAGTTCGCCGCACTTCTCCGAGATTTTTGCGGGGTCAAGACTGGCGACCGCATCACCTTCCACTTACCCATGGTCCCTGAGTTGCCAGTTTCCATGCTTGCCTGTGCGCGCCTTGGCGTCATCCATTCTGAGGTTTTTGGTGGATTCAGCGGGGTGGCGTGCGGAGACCGGATTGCCGACTCGGGAAGTCGCATCCTGGTGACAATAGACGGCTACTACCGCAATGGAGAGTTGATCGACCACAAGGCCAAAGCCGATGAGGCGGTGGAAGCGGCTCGTGAACGCGGCGTCGAAGTTGAGAAAGTATTGGTCTGGCGACGTTATCCTGGTCATTACGCATCAAAGAGCCCAATGATCGCTGGTCGGGATTTTTTCGTCGACGAACTGTTGAAGGACTACCGCAGGAAAGTCGTCGAGCCGGTTTCCTTGCCTGCTGAGGCCCCACTGTTTCTCATGTACACAAGTGGCACGACAGGTCGACCCAAGGGATGCCAGCACAGCACAGGCGGATACCTTGCTTACGTCGCTGGCACATCAAAGTACTACCAGGATATCCACCCTGAGGACACGTACTGGTGCTTCGCCGACATCGGGTGGATAACCGGGCACTCCTACATCGTCTACGGTCCATTGGCGCTTGGGACGACGAGTGTTATGTACGAGGGCGTGCCGCTGTATCCCGATCCCGGCCGTCCCTGGCGGATCGCCGAACAACTCGGGGTGACTATCTTCCACACCGCTCCTACGACGATTCGCATGTTGCGCAAGGTCGGTCCCGACGAGCCGGAGAAATATCACTACCATTTCAAGCACATGACAACCGTGGGAGAGCCGATTGAGCCGGATGTCTGGCGCTGGTATTACAACGTCGTCGGAAAAGGCGAAGCGGTCATCGTCGACACCTGGTGGCAGACCGAGAACGGTGGCTTCCTGTGCAGCACCCTGCCTGCCCTACAGCCGATGAAGCCTGGCAGCTGTGGCCCGGGAGTCCTTGGGATCTACCCCGCGATCTACGATGAAAAACGCGATTTGGTCGAGGCCGGAAGCGGACGGGCCGGCAACATTTGCATCCGCAACCCATGGCCAGGCATCTTTCAGACGATCTGGGGCCAGCCGGAGCGATTTGTGGAGATCTACTATGAGAAGTACTGCCGCAACAAGGAGAGTAAAGATTGGCATGACTGGCCGTACTTCGCTGGTGACGGCGCGGTTCTGGCAGCCGACGGCTATTTTCGCATCCTTGGCCGGGTCGACGACGTGATCAATGTGGCCGGGCACCGACTGGGAACGAAAGAGATTGAGTCGGCGTGCCTCACCGTCGAAGAGATTGCCGAGGCCGCCGCAGTGCCGCTGATGGACGAGCTCCGTGGCCGGGTCGTTGAGGTGTACGTTGCACTGAAGCCGGGGGTCAATCCGAGTAAAGGCATTGAAGAGAAGGTGGCCCATGCGATTGAGACTCAGATCGGGAAGATCGCGAGACCGAAGAATATCTGGATCGTTGCGGATATGCCCAAGACTCGCTCTGGCAAGATCATGCGTAGGGTCCTTGCTTCGATCGCCAACTTCGCCGATGTTGGGGACACAACGACGCTTGCGAACCCGGAGATCGTAGAGAGCGTACGCCATTACTCCCAGAGCGAGAAGCTTGCACGTGGCGAGCTTCCACGCGTACTCTCGCAAGAAGAGATGGAGGAGATCAAGAGGTTTGGGAGCACTGAGTAAGCTCCTTATGCTCCGTACGCTCCTTATTCGGTCGGAAACGAGGCTTCGCCTCTAGCTAACGCTCATCCGACCGAGCGGAAGTATTCAGTGGCAAACGACGCTTCGCGTCTAGTGCTTCGGCGCTCCTGACTCAGCCGCCAACGCCGCATGCGCGGCTACTGCTCCGCAGTCAGGCGGCTGAGCAGAATCACTCATGCCACTGAGCGGAAGTATGCAGTGAGAAACGAGACGCGCGTCTCTAGCTCATCGCTCATCAGAGGCCATGGAGACAAACGACCGATGAAGCTGCATGCGTGCTGCCGAAGAGAATGCTGGAGGCGGGATATAAGTTCCAATATCCCACTAACTCTTGAGGAGGTCGGTCAGCGCCTCAAGAGTTAGTGGGACCTTTGCCGCGCACTCCGCTTCACTTCAAGTAATGGCAGGCCCAGGTCGCGAATCTTGAGCAGCACACCGTACAGCGCAGCCTGGTCGACGAGCGGGCCTGAGAGGAGCGTCTCATCATCGGCGCTATGTGTGATCGCCAGGTCATCGAACCAGCTTGATCGCTCTGGATCGAGCTGGCCCTGCACGAGAATCTGATAGATCTCTGTCATGGCTGGATGCTACCTCGCTCTCTGTTCAATGCGCTCCGCACATCTTCGTCGGTGATCTGGCCACGTATCACCACATTGAAGTGCTGTGCGCTCAGGCCGAAACCCCAGATGAGCAAAGGATAGATGGGCCAGAAAAAGCCTTTGCCCCGCATTGCCCATATAGCGACGAAAACAATATTTCCGATCACATAGGCAAACACATGAGCACTAAAGTCACGCCAACGCTGAATCTGCGTGGCCGTTTGCAGGTAGTTGTCATCTAGTTTCATAATAGCCTCCATATGTATGGGAAAAATTCGCTTACACGCATTTCCTGTTTGTAGGCGTAGTGTACCCTGAAATAGGAGAGAACGCATCTTCCGAAAGGGAGATTTCTTGCCTGAAGGTAAGAAGGAGTCCTCTCCCAAAAAGAGGAAAAGCCTGCCTACAGGAGCCCTGCTTCCCGCGCGCGTGCGACCGCCTGTGTGCGGCTGTGGACGCCGAGCTTCCCGTAGATGCTCTTGATATGCGTCTTAATCGTTCCTACGGTGACGACCAGTTGCGCCGCCATCTCCGCATTCGAGAGGCCAGCGGCGAGCAGTTCCAGCACGTCCTGCTCACGTGTGCTGAGCGGCTCGATCAGGGGGGAAGCGTTCGTTGTTCTCTGGTCTGTATCCTCGTGATCCGTGACTGGTTCCGTTAATGGGAAGGCGGCGAGTAGCCGCTGTATATATGCTTCTAACGAACTCTTTTCTATGCGAGAAGGCTGTCGTGCGGAGGATTTCAGCCATGCTGCGAGCAGGTCGCGCATGGGAGCGCCTTCGTCGACGAAGACGCGTATATATCCCTCCGGCTCCGCGAGTGCCAGCACGCGATCCAGGACGCGCGTAGCCTGTTCGGATCGTTCCGCTTGCCAGTGAGCAAGTGCAAGCAGCGCCAGGACGGATATGACGTTGCCTTCACGCCCCGCTGCTTCATCCGCCGCGTGCATGCGCTCTAACAGCTCCACCGCTTCCCCAGTTCTGTGCCGTGCGAGATGCAGCCGTGCCAGCATTAGATAGGCGACCTCATGTTCGTATGCTGGCACGGCGCTCGCAGCGATAGTCTTCGCGCTCCATTGTTCGGCCTGGGCGAGATCGTCTCGTGCCAGTGCCAGCCGTGCCCGGAATGCGTGCACGTGTTCAAGGGCATGGTGATCTCCCAGTTGTTGCGCCGCCCGCTCGGCCTTAGCGAGGACTTCAAGCGCATCCTCCATCTCTCCGCGCACCCAGAGTACCTGCGCGGCAAGCAGGTAGATGGGCGCCATGTAGATCCCCTGACCGGCCTGCTCTCCCAGCTTTACGCCCTGCCGAACGGCCTGCTCCGCCATGTCGAGCTCGTTCCATTCGCAATAGAGGCCGCCCAGTCTGCTCTGCGCCCAACTGCTGTGGATGCTCTGACGCCCGTTTAAACTGCTCATCACCTCCTGGCTGATTGCGGCGGCGTGATGCAGCCTGCCCTGCACGATCTCGGCATCCGCGAGGAAATTCATCGCGTAGAGCGTGCTATACAGGTGGCACTTCTGGCACAGGGCACGCGCCTCGTTGAGCTGGCGAGACGCTTCCCGCACCTCGCCGAGCAGGAAGGCACTGCCGCCGAGATAGACGGCGCAGTTGCAGCGGTTCACAAGATCATCTTCAGGCAGGAGAGCGAGTGCTCGTTGCGTATAGTCACGTGCACGCTGAGCATCGCTCAGCACCAGTGCCACGCTGGTGCGGAACGTATACACCTCGCTCAGCCCGCGTGTATTCCCCTCGGCCTGCCAGGTGTGCTCGGCGGCGGCCAGCGGACGTTCGCAAGACGCCAGCTCACCGACATACATAAACGCCCAGGCGTACAGGAGACAGAGAGATGGACGGGCGTAGAGTACCTCCTCGGGGAGCGCCTGTAGCCAGCGCCGCACGGTGGCGTGCGTGCCACGATTGAACATCGGGTACAGAATTGGCTCGATCAACGTCGCCGCCCGCTCGTAGTCGCGCGCGGCGAAGGCGTGGTCGACGGCCTCGGGAAGCAGTCCTTGCTGTTCGAACCACAGGCTGGCCCGCGTGTGAAGGGTGGGCAGCAGGTCAGCATACGTCCGGGAAAGGCGAAAGCGCAGCGCCTCCGCGAAGAGATGGTGATAGCGATACCAGCGCCGCTCATCATCTAAAGGAAGCAGGAAGAGGTTAGCCTGCTCAAGCCTCTCCAGCGTGGCCTGCCCGCTCTGTTGTTCCGTGACGGCATCGCAGAGGGAGCCATTCAGGCGTTCGAGTATCGAGGTCTGCAGCAGAAACATACGCGTGTGCTCGGCTTGCTGCCGTAGCACCTCTTCCGTCAGATAGTCCACGATATAGCGATGGCTGCCTGCGAAGGCCGCGACGAAACTTGCGGCATCGTCTCTTCCCTGCATGGAGAGCGCCGCCAGTTGCAATCCGGCGATCCATCCTTCTGTACGCGCCTCCAGGGCCGCGACCTCGCCTGCCGTCAGACGCAGGTCCATGACATCTCTGAGAAAAGTCGCTGCCTCCTCAAAAGTGAAGCGCAGATCATCGATGCGCAGCTCCACCAGTTGGTGACGCGCGCGCAGTCGCGCGAGGGTCAGGGGCGGATCAACGCGACTGGCGATGATAACGTGAAACTGTGGCGGCAGGTGATCGAGTAGAAAGGTCATGGCGCGCTGAATTGGGAGCGCGTCGATGACGTGATAATCGTCGAGCGCCAGCACGATATCCTGTGGCAGCGTTCCCAGCGCATTCAGTAGTGTCGCAAGCACCGCCTCAATCGACTGCTCGGACTGGAGCAGAGACAGTGGCGCCTGGCCGATACCCGGCTGAACAGTATCCAGGGCCGCGAGCACGTACATCCAGAACTGGGCCGGATCGTTATCGCTGCTATCGAGCGAGAGCCAGGCGACCGGCTGCTGGCGCGCCCAGGCGCTCAAGAGCAGCGTTTTGCCGAAGCCAGCCGGAGCTGCCAGGAGCGTAAGAGGCTGCTCCTTAGCCTCTGCCAGCTTCTCGAACAGCCGTGGACGCGCAACGTAACCCGAGCGTACGGGCGGGATAGTTAGCTTTGTTGTCAGGAGCAAGGAAGCGCTGCTGGGTTGTTCCATATCTTTCTCTCTTGAGAAGGGATCTTATCTTCTTTCTATCTCATCCACGCTCATTTATGCATCCATCATTATATCTCACTGTGTTTTGGCACAACAAAGGCGAGTCGCGCCGCGCCGCAGGCGCTGAGGGGTCAGAAAAGAGAGCAGCACGCCTCCCCCTTTTGGGAGAGCCGTTGTGAGCAACGCGTAGAACGAGAAATCTTCCCTTTGGAAGATGTACATTTCTCTGCTACACTATATACTACGATCACAGGCAAATACGACCTGGATGAAAACAAGATTTGACATTTCTATTCATGGAGGACTCATCATGCAAGCAGCAACTATAAAGAAAACAGCGCTTCCCGAATTGTGGTTTCGTTTACCGGTGCGCTCCGGCGTGCTCGTTCAACTAGCGGGCCTACTGGTCGGGGCGGCGCTATTATTCGTGGCAGCACATCTGCAGGCGATTGACGGTATACGTATCGCCCTGATGCTGTTTGGCTGGCTCGTCATATACATCTGCTGTCACGCCGTCGCGCACTGGGCGGTGGGGCGGCTGGTCGGCATCCATTTCCGTGGCTTCGGTGTGCGCGGCACGGATCACCCGGAGAACTACCCACCGGTGCTGCGACAGATCATGAGCTGCATCCCCTTCTTCACTGCCATGACCGAGAAGGGCAGTATGCGGCAGGCCAGCCCGATCGCAAAGGCGCTGATGTTCGGCGCGGGCGAGACCTCGACCAATCTCTGCTCGCTGCTGGCCGCCGGATACGCCTGGCTCAGCGGCATACCGGGCGGGTTCACCCTGTTCGTCATCGTCGTCGGCTGGGATATCGTATCTACTATCGTCGTCTCCATTATTCCGCGCGGCGATTATGCCAAAGCTATCAAAGCGCTGCGGCAAGCTGCCCGTTGAGGAAAAATGACGCGCAAACACCCGGCTCAAACCGGGTGTTTGCCCATCGTGCTACTTTCCCTTCCACTGCGGCTTGCGCTTCTCGGCGAACGCCTTTGGTCCCTCGATAAAGTCCTCCGAGGCGAGCAGGCGTCCCATCAGAGGCCGGTCCCGCTGCATAGCCTCGTCGATGGGCAGGCCCAGACCGGAGAGCGCGGCCTCTTTGGTGAGCCGCACGCTCAGAGGTGAGCATTCCAGGATCTCGTTGGCCCAGCGATCGGCTGCCGTCAGTAGTTCCGCGCCGGGAACGACCTCGTTGACCAATCCGAGGCGATACGCCTCTTGCGCGCTAATCGGCTTGCCGGTGAGCAGCATCCCCATCGCCGGTTTGAGCGGGATCTGCTGCGGCAGGCGGTGCACACCGCCGGCTCCGGCGATGAGGCCCAATATAGTGCGAATTCATTATAAACAATAGATATGTTTCCTGCACTATTCTCACCAGTAACCCTATACACCGCAACAGGGACCCAAAAATAGTGTGTTCTCATGATGTCTTTTCTTGTATAAGATCTTATACTAAAGCCAGCGTTCCATAGAATAGCATTCTTGAACGTATTGCGAGGTCTGTACTGCGGTACTGCGGTACTTTTGTACTTTGCACCTTTGCTTTCTCTCTAACACATTATTCATAAGGATGGAGAGAAAATAGAGTATCGTGTCTGGTTCCCATTCCTGTCTGATCGATCAGGAGGTGCCAGCCCATAGAATAGAAAGGTATAAATATGTCTAAAAATGTATCCGCTTTGTCCGAACAACAAGAAGAGCACAACGAAGCAATGAGCGACGATACCCTGCTTACCGTTGGTGAGGTGGCACGGCGTCTACGCGTGGATACAACGACGGTGAGACGCTGGATCGTCTCCGGGGCGTTGGCGGCTGTGGTCCTGCCTCATCACGGCAAACGCCAGGGGTATCGGGTGCGGCAGAGCATAGTCGATGGCATCTTGCAGTCGCCTACCTCGCGCTAAGTTAGTGAAATTGCACTAAAGAGGATTTTGTGAGGAGGGAGATACGGCATGACCACTCAACAGGCTCCACGACGACTGGCGATTGTGACAGGGGCAAGTCGCAGCGTGGGTATTGGAGCCGCTACCTGTCGAGCATTGGCGCAGGCAGGCGTTGATATCTTTTTCACGCATTGGAGCCCCTATGATCGTCAGATGCCCTGGGGAGCGGAAGAAGACGAACCGGTGCGCTTGCAAAAAGAACTCCAGGCGCTGGGGGTGCGCTGTGAACACCTGATGGTCGATCTGGGAGTGCCAGATGCTCCACAACACATTATAGAGACGGCTCAAGCGCTCCTGGAACCGGTCTCCATCCTGATCAACAACGCCACCCATGATGATACCGAGGCTCCCTTTGACCGGTTGGATGCCGCGACATTAGATGCTTATTATGCCGTGAATATGCGCGGAACCATGCTGCTGAGTGTCGAGTTTGCGCGCCGTTTTGCACTGCCGTCGGGTGGACGGATCATCAATCTGACTTCAGGGCAGGGACGGGGTGCGATGCCAGGCAAGTTAGCGTACGTCGCCACAAAGGGAGCGATTGAGGCATTTACGGTCACGCTGGCGGTAGAAGTGGCCCCGCGCGGGATCACGGTGAACGCGGTCGATCCTGGCCCCACCGATACTGGATGGATGAGCGAAGAGGTGAAACGAGCGCTCCTGCCGCGCTTTCCTATGGGACGGATAGGATTGCCGGAGGATGCCGCTCGTCTCATCGCCTTTCTGGCCAGTGAAGACGCCGGCTGGGTAACAGGCCAGATTATTCGCTCGACCGGTGGGTTCTGACAGGCGTTAGTTACCTTATCTTGACGCCTTTGGGATCTGAAGAGTTACGCTTGCCTGGTTAAGAATCCTTAACCAGGCAAGCGTACAATCAACCAGCTTCCTACTTATCCTCAACCTGACATACACCAAAAAGAACTACTATGAAACATAGAGATACATATAGAAATATGTTGATAAACTATGAAACATTTTAGGATCTGTCAGGAGAGAACTTAGTGAAACTATCTAACGGCTTGTCACAGAGGAAACCCTCTATCCCGGTTGTACGTATAGTAGCCGGCCTCGCGGCCTTTGTCGTTCTCGTCATCGGCGCTTTTGTCGCTTACCCGTTTACCTCCGCCAATCAGGTTGCGTTGGCCTCGACGCCTGGCGTGTCGTCTACACGGCAAACGAAGAAGAAAACTCTGTACTTGCCACCTCTGGGTCATACGAAAATAGCCGGCGAGAACCTGCTGTTCGACAACGAGTTCAACGGTTCCAGCCTGAATACCACACAGTGGAATATCGAAGATTTCGGCCAGGGCGGCTACAGAAATTCTTCATCGTCTTACGCCCTGCAATACTACACTCCCAAAGCGCTCGCTGTGCAAAACGGCGCGTTGAGCATCATGAGCGATCAGCAGAGCATGGGTGGCAGGAACTACACCTCTGGCGCCCTGACCACAGAACATACATTCAATTTCCTCTATGGGCGCGTCGACATCCGCGCGCGCCTGCCAAAGGGACAGGGCATCTGGCCCGCGTTCTGGATGCTAACGGCCAACGCCGATCACGAGATCGATATCATGGAAATGATCAATACGCCAAAGACGGTGTACCAGACGTACCATGTGCACACGCCCATCGTCAATGCCTACGTCTCACAGGGTATCGTGAAAGGGCAGGACTTCTCGGCGGCCTACCACACGTACTCCCTGGTGTGGACCTCTACCTCCATCAAGTGGTATATCGACGGTGTGCAGACGTTTCAGGTCACCGGCTCCGTGCCGCATACCCCGATGTATCTGCTGCTCAATACGGCCATCGGTGGGCAATGGCCTGGTCCTCCCAATGCGAGTACGCCTTTCCCCCAGTCGATGACGATCGACTACGTGCGCGTCTACCATTAATCTCTCTCCTCTCTTGAAGACGAAGAGCGGCCCGCCGGTCAACACCGGTGGGCCGCTACTTGTCTGATCATATTATGCTGACGTGCTTACCGCCATCTGGTTGGCATGATAATCCTTGAATGAACCGACGACATAGCCAGCGACCGTGCACGAAAGCCCCGCGATAATGGCGCTGGCGCGCATCAGGCCGGAGGGATCAGCGTGAAAGATCGAATCGGCGATGCCTCGTAACACACCTAGCGGCAGCGTGCGCATTGTATAACTGCGCTCCGACGAGAGGCCATCGCCGGCCCCAGTGAGCTTCGTAACCACCGCTTTAGAGCAGCCCTCCATATAGCAACGGCGGAAGAAGTAGCGCCAGCGTCCACGCCAGGACGCAATGACATGATGTACCTGCGCGTGTGGCTCATACAGTAAGCACGCGGGCTGGTTTTTCTGGATGCGTATGCAAAACTCGGTCTCTTCGCAGCCGAGGGGATAGGTCCCGATACGCCCCAACCTGGAACTAAAGCCGCCGACAGCGACAAAGACCTCGCGGCGGAACGACATATTGCAGCCGATAAAGTTGCGTACCAGGCTGGTTGTTTCCGGCATGCCGCGATAGTCACATCCCACCGTCCAGTTAAATTCAGCGGGGAACCAGGATGGGCAGCCAGCGGCCCATGCCGGTATCACCTTGCCGCCTACGCCCAACACGTTCTGGTCGCTGTAACTGGGCACAAGCTTTTCAAGCCAGTCTTGCTCTGGAATAGCGTCGTCATCGAGGAAGGCCACAATCTCTCCCGAGGAGGCCGCGACTCCCGCGTTGCGCGCGTGGTTCAAGCCGCGCGGACCATCGTGGTCGATCACATGCACGTCGGGGAAGTGGTTGCGCACACGAGCTGCCAGGGCCGGGTTGTTATCGATAACGATTACGATCTCGTGTGGCTGGACGCTCTGCTGCTGCACGCCTGCTATGCCAGAGGCCAGGGTTGCCCAGCGGTCCTCGGTGTAAGCGCAGATGATGACGGAGATGTTCATTAACTGTTCCTTTCACTTTGTTGATGAAGCTCTAGGATATTGCGGTCGCCGTGAGCATCAGGCTGCCAGTCTCAATTCGGGACAATCGACCTTGTTGAGGCGTTCCTGGATGATGGTTTTGAAGACGCGCAGGCCGTCGTGGAGAGCCCTGAGCTTGCTCTCACCGTGCAGGCGCGGCGCCTCGAAGCTGGGTACTTCTTTGATCTTGAGATGCGCTTTACATGCACGCAGGTTCATCAACGTTTCCACTTCGAAGCCGGGACAGTCGATGTCGAGGTCGGCGAGACAGTGGCGCCAGAAGGCGTTGTAGCCATAACAGATGTCGGTGAATTGAACACCGAACAGGGCATTGGTGAGCAGGCTGATGCCGATATTGCCGAGCCGGCGGATGAGCGTGAAGTCCGTGCTGCCACCATCCCCGATGTAGCGCGATCCTTTGGCAAAATCCATCCCCTGCCGCGTGAGCGCATCGATGAAGAGCAGGATCTCCTGTGGATCGTGCGATCCATCGGCGTCCATCATGACGATAATGTCGCCTGTGGCCGCCAGGAAGCCCTCCTGCAGCGCGTTGCCTTTGCCCTTGCCCGATTGACGCATAATGCGCGTGTCCGGGCGCAGCTCTTGCGCCATTTCTATTGTATTGTCGGTCGAGCCGCCGTCGATAATGATGACTTCACTCACTACGTCTGGCAAACAGGGAAGCACATATGGTAGATTTGCTGCTTCGTTCAAAGTTGGGATGACAACACTGACCTGATATTTTTTCTCTGTTACTTGCATGATACAGCACTCCTCTCCTTTGGCTGGAACAATATATCGGTGGCTGAAAGATCGCTAATAGGAAGGGTCTGCTGGCCCTCTTTTTCTGCTGTAGAGAGTTCGGTTTTAAGACAACGCAGGTACGCCTGTATAAGCTCGCGTGAGGCTTCTTTCTCGTTCTTCTGCGGTGTCGTGGTGTTTTTCAAGGCGATTCTGATCTCTTTCTCATCGAGCAGAGTGGCTGCCTGAATCGGCAGGTATTTTGTGAGTCGATCGACGACCAGCCGGGCCTGTGCCCGCGTAGTCTCAGGCATAATTACAATCAAGTAACCGTCGCGGCTGCGGAATATGGCGTCGCTGCTGCGCAGGTACTGCGCTACTACGTGTAGAGATGTGCGCTTACTTTCCCGTAGCGCCATGATGGCCATGGATGAGTTGTAGCGCATTGAACGGGCTATCTCGCGTTCCAGACCATTGTGCAGGTCGCGCTCTAGCTTGCTTCTGTCAACAACTCCCACCACGGGCCCCATCCAGTCTAGAAGTGCCCACAGGCGCTCGATACCAACCGTCGCAAGTAGCAATGTCACGCTGACAGGCACTTGTAGCGACTGATGGAACAGGGTGGCTGTTCCCAGATAGAGCAATTGGACACACAAAACAACTATAAGTAGTCGAAGACTATAGTGAATCGTTCTCAATTCATACACCTCGCAATTGAACTTATTTTTTGTGTTCCTACCTGGAACTGTGCCAGACAGGTTCAATCTTCACTTCAAAGCATCGGCACCTATTTCAAAAAATTAAGCCCCAAACTACATTGAATATTATCGAATTGATGTATGTGTATCTTGAATATTATCTATATAAATACCTTTTGTTTTTTTATAGAAGCGTTGCGCTACTGAAAAATGACAATCTGCCGATATTTGATCGTATGGTGCATATACTAGAAGAGAGGAGAGTTTTACAATGTCAGATAAATCAAGTTCCTTACGTGTGTTGCAGGTTACGGCTCGCTACTTTCCTTATATAGGGGGAATAGAGACGCATGTGTACGAGGTGGGGCGGCGTTTAGCCCGTATGGGTGCCGAGACCACCGTCCTGACGACTGATACCAGCGGTCAGCTTCCCACCTCTGAGGTGCTGGAAGGCGTCCAGGTTCAGCGCGTACCTGCGTGGCCAACCAACAAGGACTACTTTTACGCTCCGGCCCTTTACCGCTGTATTACGCAGGGGCATTGGGATCTTGTTCACTGCCAGGGTTTCCATACACTGGTTGCGCCAATGGCTATGTTTGCCGCCTGGCGCGCCGGGATTCCATACGTAGTGACGTTCCATAGTGGTGGCGATACCTCTGCCCTGCGCAAGAAGCTGCGCGGAGTTCAGCAGATGGCGCTGCGTCCGCTGCTGGCGCAGGCGCAGCGGTTGATCGGTCCATCCAGGTGGGAGGTCGATTATTACCAGGAGCACCTGCATTTCTCCAGAGAGCAGTTCACCGTTGTTCCGAATGGAGCGCATCACCTCTCCGTCAAGACGGGGGCGTTGGCGCGCAAGAAGAGCGACAAACTGATCGTCTCGGTGGGGCGGCTGGAGCGGTATAAGGGACATCATCGCGTCATTGCTGCGCTGCCAGAGGTGCAGAAACACATTCCAGAGGTGCGATTACGCATCGTAGGTGTAGGCCCATATGAGTCTGAGCTGCGGTCGCTGGCAGAGAGGCTGGGAGTGGCGGAGCGCGTAGAGATCGGAGCCATCCCGCCGGGAGATAGCGACGGCATGGCTACGGTGGTTGGGCAGGCTGATCTTGTAACACTGCTTAGTGAGCACGAGGCCCAGGGCATCGCGGTCCTGGAAGCGCTTTCCCTCAAGCGTCCGGTGCTCGTTGCCGACACATGCGCCTTGAGTGAGTTTGTTGAAAGCAATCTCGCGCGCGCTGTGCCGTTGGAGAGTTCTTCAGAAGAGGTGGCGATGGCGATCGTCAGGCAGTTGCGCGATCCCTTGATACCGGCGAATGTGAAGTTGCCGACATGGGACGAGTGCGCAGCCAGTCTTTACTCTCTTTACCAGACGATTGCCGGGAGCCATCCAGTCGCCGCTTAGTGCTCTCACTGTATGAACAGTTACGAGCACTGGCGGAGGATAGTCACTCTATAAGAGAGGAGTGGAATGATGGTCAACATAAGTAGTACAGTCAATAGAGGTCAGCAGCGCTTCAATACGAGCGCTGCCGCGCTCAAAGCCACGGAATGGGGTTGGCTGCCCTTGCTCAGTCTATCAGGCGCATGTGGCCTCTTCATCCTGGCCCTTGCCGATAACGGCGGCAGGACCAGCGCGCCCTGGGCCGACCTGCTGTTCTGGGTGGGTTTGCTCGTTCTGTTTATCCCCTTCGCTATCCGGCTCCTCTCGTCAAAGCCATCACGGAGCGAGCGTATCGCTCTGCTTATGGTGCTGGGAGGGATGCTGTACCTCGTCAAGGTCCTACAATATCCGCTGGCTTTCATGTACAGCGACGAATTCCAGCATACGCGCACCGCTCAGGACATTCTCAGCAGCGCTCACCTTTTCATGCAGAATCCTCTGCTGGCGGTCAGCCCATCATTTCCAGGGCTGGAGATTGTGGTGACGGCCCTGAGCAGGTTGAGCGGCCTGCCGCTCTATCCAGCGGGCGTCATCACGCTGGCAGTGGTGCGGCTGGTGCTGGTGCTGGCGCTCTTCTTGCTCTACGAAAGGATCAGCAGCTCCACGTACATGGCGGGCATCGTTGCCCTGCTATTTATGACAACCTCGTTGTTCATCTTCTTCGAGTCCCAGTTCGCGTACGAGTCGCTGGCGCTGCCGCTTCTAGCCCTGACCCTCTGGGCCATGGTGCGGCGCACAGAGCCCGGCGGATTATCGCGCTGGAGCCTGGCGATCGTCGCCTTCCTGGCGTTGGCGGCCATTACGGTGACGCACCACCTTGCTACCTACCAGCTCATCGTACTCCTTATAGTCTGGTGTATTATCTCAATCTGGACCGACCGTGGCAGGCGCGACTGGATAAGTCCGTGGTTGCTCACGCTCCTGGGCGTCCTCATGGCGGTCGCCTGGTTTGTGTTTGTCGCTAGAAACCTTGAGGCGTACCTGGCGCCATACCCGGGGCAATTGGGGCAGAACATTTTTCAGGCGTTCACTGGAGAGACTTCTTTCCGCCCTCTGTTTCAACAGGTGGGGCCGCAGTTTGTGCCGATGTGGGAGCGTGTGGTCGCGTTGGTCGCGACGGGATTGCTGCTGCTCGGCCTGCTTCCTGGCCTGTATTACGTCTGGAAACACTACCGTAACCATAGCTTTATCCTGGCCTTAGCGGTGGCCTCGTTGCTCTATCCCGTCAGTCTCGCCTTGCGCTTCACCCCTACGGGCGAAAACATTGGTGGTCGCCTGGCTGTCTATGTATTCATTCCACTCGCGTTCCTGGTAACGCTTGGAGGGAAGCAACTGCTGCAATGGGCGCAAAATTTCTCTCCTGACCGCTTCAGCAAGAGAATAAATAGTTTTACGCTGACCGTCCTCACGGCGGCCATCATCGCGATCATCTTCACCGGCGGCGTCATACAGGGTGCAGGACCGACCTGGACCCAGGTTCCTGGACCATACATTGTAGGCGCTGTAAGTGGACCTTCGATCGACGCTGAAAGTGTCAACGCGGCTGAGTGGATGCTGGTGCAGATGGGGCCGGGTCAGCGCGTGAGCGCGGATCTCACCAATCAGATGATCCTGGGAACGTATGGAAAAGCATGGGTGGTGGCAGGTTCGATCGACAATATCGGTGTAGCGCCTCTGTTCACTTCTTCAAGCTTCGGTCTGTACGAATATGGGCTCATACACGTAGGAAAGATTCACTACCTCGCCGTTGACATACGCATGAGCACACAGCTACCGGCGCTCGGATATTACTTTGACCGGGCCGAAAATGGAAGCCAGCCTTACAAGACTCCAATAAGTCGGGGCGCCCTGACGAAGTTCGATAGCATGACGGGGGTCAGTCGGGTTTTTGATAGCGGCGATATCGCCATTTACGATATGAGCCTCTATGTCAATGGATCGTAGGAAAGTCAGGATATCACAGGAGGGCCAGATCATGAAGCGTAAATCACTTGATTTGTTTATCGTGATCGCAATCACGCTCGTCGCTGTCGTTGTAGCGTTCGTATTGCCGGCGGACAATGTGCCAGGCCGCATGGTGACACTGCCATTGGTGCTAGTGCTGCCCGGCTACGCGCTCGCCGCCCTGTTATTCACCCGCCAGGGGATGGGAATCGCTGAGCGGCTTATGTTGAGCCTGGGCGTAAGCCTGGTGCTCACGGTCTTGAGTGGGCTTCTGCTCAATCTAATTCCGTACGGCTTGCAGACGAGATCCTGGGCGCTCATTCTGGGCGCGGTCACGCTGGGTGCCAGTCTCGGAGCTCTTGCTCGCCGGAGGAGCAGCGAACCTGCCTCCGACGAGCGCCGTCTCATCGGTATAACCCTTCCAGCGGGCATCCTACTGGGGCTGGCAGCGCTTATCGTAGCGGGAGCGATCACGCTCTCACGGTCCGGTGCAACTCAGCAGCAGAACAATGCGGGGACGACGCAGCTCTGGATGCTTCCAGCGACCAACAGTAGTCAACTGTATAACGTGCGCCTTGGTGTGAGCAACATGCAGCCGACGAATGCCGAATACGATCTCACGGTGAGCGTAGATGGTACGACCATCCAGCATTGGTCTGCGCTGCAACTCAAGCCACATGAGCAATGGCTATCAAATCTGGCATTACCGGAACATGCAGGCCCGGAGCATGTCGTGGCTGTTCTCAATCGTTCTGATGCGCCATCAGAACAGTATCGCCATGTTGACCTCTGGCTTGGCGTGCGAATCTAACTATCCCTGGGGAAGGACGACAATGCTCAGCAAACAGATAATCTCAACTCCTCGTCGGTGGACGCATACGCTGTTCACCCGTACATATAAAGACTCGTTGATACGCAATAGTATATACATCATGGGCACGACCATCGTAACGGCGGGCGTCGGCTACCTGTATTGGATCGTGGCTGCGCATATCTACTCCGCGCACGCCATGGGCCTGGCGTCGGCGCTCATCGGGGCCATGACGCTGGCCTCGCTGCTGGCGAACCTGGGCATTGGCTCCGCGTTCGTGCAGATTCTGCCGCGCCGCGCTGCGGGGCAAACCTGGTCGCGCGCCGTGAATGCGGGCCTGCTGGCCGGCACGCTCTCCAGCTTGCTGGCCGGGGGCATTGCGCTTTTCGTGCTGCCGCTGGTGTCGGTTGAGTTTGGCGTCGTCATACACCAGGCCGCTTACGCCATTTCCTTTGTTGCTGGCGTGTTGCTCACGACGCTCTCCACGCTGCTGGATCAGATATTCGTGGCTGAGCGTCGCTCGGAGAAGATGCTGGTGCGCAACATGGCTTTCGCCCTGCTCAAACTCCCGCTGCTCCTGTTGCCGCTTATGTTCGCGCACAGGGATGCGCTGGGCATCTTTTCTTCGTGGGTCCTGGCGGCGGCCATCAGCCTGGTCGGCAGCGCAGCTCTGTTCCTGCCGCGCCTGGGGCGTGCCTACACATTCACGACGCGCGGGCTGTTCGCGGATATGCGTTCGATGCTCTCACTACTCGCCGGGCATCACATGATCAATCTAGGCGGGATGATCCCCATGTACCTGCTGCCGGTCTTCGTCACCATACGGCTCTCGGCGACCGATAATGCCTACTTCTACAGCACCTGGATGATGGGGAGCATGTTCTCGATGGTCGCGCCAGCGGTAGCCACCTCGCTCTATGCCGAAGGGTCGCACGAGATGAAGCGCATTATGCAGAAGACCCGCTCAGCCGCCCTGACGATCGCCGCGCTCCTGGGTCCGGCCATGGTCGTGGCGATTCTGTGGGGGCATATCATTCTCTCGCTGTTCGGACCGGGCTATGCCCAACACGGTGCGCTGCTCCTCACGGTCCTCGCACTCTCAGCCGTGCCCGATGCCATCACCAGCCTGTATACCGCCGTGTTTCGCATGCGCAGGCATCTGCACCTGGCGGTCATGCTCAACCTGGGTATGGCACTGCTCACACTCACCATCGCCTGGTTTCTGCTCCCATCGCTGGGTATTGTGGGCGCAGGCATCGCCTGGATGATCGCTCAATCCAGCGGCACCCTGGCGGCAGGAATATATAGTGTCGTGCGCTATGTGAAGCGGACAAGGGCAGAGAGCCTGGAGAAGCAGTTGGTGATGACTCCCGAGCCCGTTCGTTCCAGAGTACGTTGACTAAGATTGGAGCTATGCCCTATGCGTATACTGATGCTTGCTGACTTCTATCCGCCGCATATCGGCGGGGCTGAGATCCATGTCCAGACCCTGGCGCGCGAGCTGGTGCGGCGTGGTCATCATGTAGCCATCGCGACGCAGCCGCACCACGATGCTCCTGCCTATGAGGACGATGGGGGCGTCCTGGTGTACCGCGTTGCCGGCTGGAACCGCGTCCTGGCGCCATTCTACCAGGACCAGGCGCAGCAGTTCCACCCGCCAGCGCCCGATCCTGGTATCGTAGCGGCCCTGCGCCGCGTCGTGGAGAAAGAACGTCCCGATGTGGTGCACGCCCATGGATGGATCGTGCATTCGTTCCTGCCCCTTAAAAAGTGGAGCGGGGCAAAGCTCGTGATGACCCTGCACGATTACGGCCTGATCTGCGCCAAAAAGACCCTCTTTAGAGACGACCAGTTGTGCGAGGGACCGGAGTACAGAAAATGTCTGCGCTGCTCCAGCGCCCACTACGGAACGGCGAAGGCCGTGCTCCTGACCACGGCTCTAAAGATGAATGGCCCCCTGCACCGGAGCGTCGATCGCTACCTTGCAGTCAGTTCGGCGGTGCGCGATGCCTTACTGGATGGGACCGGCAGACCGGGGCTTCCAGTAGAAGTGGTCCCGAACTTCATTCCAGGGCGCGTCCTGGATGACGTAGCGGACCGTCCAGCCGCCTTACCGGCGGAGGATAACTACATCCTCTACGTGGGTCGCAGCAGCAGAGAGAAGGGCGTCGAGACCCTGCTCGATGCATACGCCGGCCTGGCCGACCTCGCGCCGCTGGTGATGATGGTTTCAGCGTACGGCGATACGCTCTCTGAAATTCCCTCAGGAGTAACGGTGATGCGCAGCGTTCCACACGCGCAGGTCATGGCTGGCTGGCAGCATTGTGCTGTCGGCGTCGTACCATCGCTCTGGCCAGACCCCTGTCCGACCGTAGCGATGGAGGCGATGATATGTGGAAAGCCGCTTGTCGCCTCGAACGTGGGGGGGCTACGCGACATTGTTGCAGATAACGAGACCGGCCTGCTTGTACCGCCTGGGAATGCCGATATATTACAGAGAGGACTGCGTGATTTGCTGCTCAACCCGGCGCGAAGAGCGACGATGGGCGCGAAGAGCCGTCAACGCGTGCAATCGTTCATGGTCGGAAAAGTAGCCGACCGCATCGAACAGATCTACGAGGAGGTTCAGAACCGCGACCCGCAGCCAAAAGACCACGTATATGTCAAATGAAAAAACGTATTCGTAAGGATAAAAAGAAAAAACTATGAAAATACTGATCACCCATGTCTATGCAAACGACAATAAAGGAGACGCCGCCATCCTGAACGTCCTTGTTCAGGAACTCAGGAAAGTCTTTCCACAGGCGTTTATCAACATCGCAACACTGGATAACATAACTGAAGCTTCCGAATTCGAGGAAAGTAAGTATGTCAACTCATTCATGCACTACTTTATGTTTAGTGAGAAGAGCAGAGCGATAAAAGGGCTCTACGCCTTCTATTGTATGCTTGCTACTATACTATGGTGTGTCATCTACACGCATCTGCACAGGCGAGCGGACTTCCTGCTCCCGCGCAACATCAAGGAGAGCCTCAACGACATACTTACCGCCGATCTCGTCGTACCGATCGGCGGAGGCTACCTGCGCACGGTGAAATCGCTAGAAGCGACAATGAACCTGGTCATGCTATTGCACCCAATCCTGCTATCCACCCTGCTGAAGAAGCCCATCGTCCTGCACTCCCAATCAATCGGACCGTTCGCCACACCCTTCCAGAAGAGAATTACGCGCTTTGTATTGAACAGAACGCAAGGCATCATCGTGCGCGAGGACCGCACCCTGAAGACGCTGGAACAGATCGGCGTTGACAGCCACCTCGTCATACGCTCGGTCGACGCCGGTTTCCTGTTCCGCAACGAGCACCCGCGGGCCCTGCACGACCTGGTTCCCGCCCTACCCTCTCTAAAAAATAAGACCCTGGTCGGCATCACCGTCAGGAACTGGATGGAGATCAAAAAGCAGGAACGCTACGAAAAAGAGGTCGCTCGCTTCGTAGACACCATCACCAGGGACGGCAATACGTTTGTGCTCTTCATCCCCCAGGTCACTGCCGACCTCTGCCATGACGACGATCGTGAAGTCGGGAAGAGGATCTACGCCCTGCTCCAGAACAGGCAGCACGTACTCAACCTGGAAGAAAAGTACAATCATCACGAGATAAAAGCGCTCTACGCCTCACTCGACTACCTCGTAGGAACGCGCTTCCACTCGGTCATCTTCTCCTTGACCGAAAACGTACCTGCGCTAGCCATCGAGTACGAATACAAAACGAGCGGCATCATGCGTGACCTCGGCCTCTCCGACTGGGTAATCAAGATCGAGGACGTGAATGCCAACCTTCTAATCCAGAAGTTCGAGGATCTCAAGGCGCGCAGAGAAGAGTACGCTGCAATCCTCGCCCGAGCGCTCCCGCCATACATAACCGGCGCGCAGGAGACGATCCACTACGTCGAGGGGGTCTACAACGCCTCCGTGGGAATAGCCGCGCCGTCCCCACGCGCGTCCCACGAACAAGTCGCCGCATGATCGCGCCCGTATCAATAAATCTGAACTGAACAGGCCCGTGGAGCTTTTTTGACACTCCACGGGCCTGTTGGGGTTTGTTGCAGGCCCGAAGGGGGGGCGGGGCAGGCGGTTTGGCCGCAACACACATGCATATCAAGAATTACGACGGCCAGATGTTGCATGAAATAGGAAGCTGGCGCGTTACCTCGTTTTCAGAAGGGCTGGCGAGAGTGATTGAAACGGACAGTCCCCGTTCCCGTACTCTGGTCGTCAGCACGTTTCCAACTCCCCTTTCCCAAATGAAGT
>DAOTTD010000191.1:0-9653 GCA_034438015.1 Ktedonobacteraceae bacterium
GCCGCTTGCCTGGCATGCTTGGTCTCCTTCAGTTTTCACCTCCAGATATGCCAGTAACCCAGGAACTTCTCCTCAGTTCCTCCTGCTTGCAGCAGGGATACCACCACGCGCCTCACGGCGCACACCGTGCGTGCGCCTTGCAGCGCACACGGCTCTGATAGCTCGTGCTGGTTCTCTGGCTCCAGTCGTTGGCCTTTCGGCTCCGTATGGTTACGGTTAGCAGCAAAATGCTGCCATCTACCTTTTCCCATACCGTTCACTTCCTTTCCAGATAAGATGCACGTTGCCACCCGCTTCACGTCAGCCGCCTTTCGGCGTGGGTATTTCCGGTATCCCGGCCCTATCTGCCCAGTTATGGATTCCTGTGGCTTTTCGGTTGGCAGCCTTCGCTTCTTGAAGCATCTTCCTCCCACTGGAGACTTCTGCGTTCCTTGCGGTTCGCCTACTCAGATCATCTGAGACTCCATTGGGGTTCCCACGTTCCGCACGAGTGAGATGCCATCGGGGTGGGTGCCTCCTTTACTGCGGGGATGGGTGTCTTCAAAGCCGATTTTGCCGCCCGGCTTCCCAATATTCCCATTCATCACCGTTTCAGCCAGTTACGGTGACCAGACGTCACGCAGCCTCATCAGCGATTCACTTGCGTTCACCCGTCCGATGTTTCCCTAGCCCGGTCGCCTCATTCGGCTTGAAGCTCCCTTAGACATTATCCCTCGCTTTCCACCCCGCCGTTACCAGCAACGCAGAGAGGGATTGGGAACAGGCATAGACACTTGCCTGAAGGCTTTCGCCTCACTCATCTCGTGCGACTTCGTGTCGCACGGCAATGCTCGTTTGTATAGCGGCTCTGCCTCTTCATATCTGTGCTGACCTGCTAGCCGGTCAGCCAGGTCGCTCAGGACCTGGGCGATATCAGAGCGTGTTGAGTTTGCGTGCTGTTCGTAGATAGCTAACGCTCGCCGGTAGAGTTCTTCGGCACGTTTCTCGTTTTTGATGGTGTAATAGAGTTGCCCCAGATTATTGAGCACATTCGCCACATAGGGATGCTCTGGCCCCAGAGCTTGCTCGTAGATGTTCAGGGCACGCAGGTAGAGATCCTCGGCCTCCTGGTATTGCCCCTGTCTATGCACGAGGAAGGCCAGATTATTGAGAAAGAGAGCGACATCAGGATGCTCCGGTCCCAACGCTTGCTCTCCGATAGACAATGCCCGCCGGTAGAGCGGCTCGGCCAGTGGGTAGTTGTCTTGTGACTCAGCGGCATCTGCAACTTTATTGACGCAGTGAGCCGTCTCCGGGTGCTTCTCTCCAAACGCTTGATCAGAAATGGCAAGCGCCTGCCGATAGAACTCCCCGGCCTCCTGATAGTTGCCCTCGACCTCGGCGAGCGCGCCCAGGCCGTCCAGGGGATAGATCATGTCAGGATGGCCGGCGGGTAAGGAGCGCTCACAGATTGCGAGTGCGTGCTGGTACGTGATTTTGGCTTGAGAATAGCGTCCCTGATGATAGTACATCTGCGCGAGGTTATTCAGAGTTCTGGCGACATCGGGGTGGTCAGCGCCTTGCAGGCGTTCTTGCAGGGAGAGCACGTCCAGATAGAGCTGCTCGGCTCGTTGATACTCCCCCAGGTCCCCATACAGCAGTGCGAGATTGTGCAGACTCTGCGCCGTTTTGAGATGATCAGGCTTCGGTGCATGTTTGCGCAGGTCTAGCGCGCGTTGGTGAAACGCTTCGGCGTCGTGATAGCGGGCCTGTCGCTGAGAGAGGAGTCCCAGAGAGTTGAGGGTCCGGGCCAGGTCCAGGGGATCTGTATGGCGCTCCTGGAGCTGCAGGGCCTGGGTGAGGCAGCTTTCCGCCGCGGCATAGCACCCTTGCTGGAAATAATAGAAACCCAGGCGTTCTAAGAGCAGAGGCCCCTCCTTTACTGTGAGCCGATAGTCGGTGATCAGGCTGGCGCAGTGCTGCGCCTGAGATACATATCGCTCACACTCTTTCCAGGTCTCGAAACGCACCTCTGGGAAGATGGCATTGATTAGACGTACCGCCTGGTTTGCCAGTTGGAGTTGTTGCGTTCTCAGCAGGAGCTTCTTGAGGACGGCCTGAACGAGGCGATGCAAGTTTAGCGTGGTGGTATCTGCACTGCGATAGACCAGGGAGAACTTTCGGAGTGTGGTAATTGCATCATCGAAGGCGGAGGGGTCAAGGGCAAGTGTGCGTAGAGGCCCACGCAGTACAGAGGCACCATCCGTGATCATTTTATCGGGAAGAGCCTCGGGATACAGAAACGCGAAGAAATGCAGCAGTTTCAGAGCGTTGCGATCGGTCTGTTCAATCTGGTTAAAGTTCACCGAAAGCGTGGTCATGACCGGATCTGGATGATCCCCCAACGATCCCCGCTCGCCTGACAACGTGATCTGCTGCTGATGATAGAGCTCAAGATAGGAAGCGGGTGAGCGCCCGGTCTTATAGAGATAGGCCCCTACCTGATCAAGGGCCAGGGGATAACCTTCGACTTCTCGCGCGATCTCCCTGGCGTGATGGTAATCCGTCTCAGAAGCGGCGTCGCGCGACCCCTGTGCTGGAATGATCCTGGCGCGTCGGAGCAACAGTAATGCGCCATCGTCGATGGTCATTGGGGCGATAGGGATGACGGAGGTAAGTGGTCCAATTGCCCGAGAGTGTGTGATCAAGAGCACATGGCCGTTACTACAAAGGGGAATGAGCTGTTCCACAATGGAAAAGTCGTCCAGGTTATCAAGCACGAATAACCATCGGTCGTGCCGTTGCAACCACCATTGTATCACGGCAAAGCGCTGTTGCTCGTCAACGTCCTCTTGCGCAGGGATACCAAGTTTACGAGCCAGAGAGAGTATATTTACACTCAACAGCTCACGATGGGCATTGAGCCACAAGACCGCCTGATACTCCCGGTGATAGTGCCACGCATATTCTACCGCGAGGAGCGTTTTGCCCATACCTGCCATACCATCCAGTGCTTGAGTGCGTGTCTGGATAATCTGCCCAGAAGTGAAATCGTGGTGTAGCGTCGCGAGCGTGTCTGCTCGATCGGTAAAAAATGGGTTGCGTGCGTAGTCGAGCATAAACAGAGGAAATTGTGGAGGCATCACTGGTTCAGGAATGCCAGCCAATCGACGCGCGCGTTTCTCGACCATCTGGTAAATGCCTTTCGCAACCTCTGCCAGGGCGGTATCCAGGTTGTTCCAGACACTCACCGCTTTGCCATTGGAAGGGAGGAGTCTGAAAACTGTGAAAAAGCCACGTTATGCCCACTCCCTCAACGTGCCAAACGAAAATTTGCTTCGAATCAGAAGAAGCCTGTTCTACTCCGTCATTGTAGCATAGATCGGCAATGATGTATATAATGGGTATGGGACACTTTTCTGCGGTATTCTTTATATGTAGGGGATTTCTCTTGTGGAAATGCTGTAGAGGGGGTCTCCATTGTCAGATGGAGCGTCCCATACGAGTCGTTTCGGGCGTGTAGAGAGAAACCTCTGAACGCCATAGCAATAGTTTGAGGCAATAAAATCTGGGGTGATGAAGAGCAAAATAATATCAGCCTGATTGAGTCGTTCATCAGCAACGTCTTGCCAATCGCTCCCTGGGGATATCTCGCGTTTGTGCCAATCGTCAATGTGCCCGGTCCTCACCCCTAAAGTGCGAAAACACTTGACCTGTGCGGCTGATTTCTGCTATCAGGAGATGTATTGAGTGTATAACAAGTTTAAGCATGCTTGCGAGTTTTTCATTATGTTGATATGTATCAGTGTGATATAGTTAATACGATCATAGAACAACTAAAATAGAGAATATCACTGAAAAAGAATACAACGTGCCGAACGTTCGGGCTGCTTATTGATGCATGCAGATATCGATATATATAAAGGTGCTCGCACGGTCCTGCGAAAGATAACGCGGTCACGCATGGCACTATGCAGATCGCTTCCAACGCGGGCGAGATGAACGCAGCATGAAGGATATGGGGGGTGTGACTCTCCATGAAAAGAGATATGTGAGGACGGAGGCGAAAGGGGAACATGAGAGATGCAGAGGGCCGAAATTGGCGTGCCGCAGGAAGATGAGAAACTTTGCCTGCAATGTAAGCAAAGCAGACCACTCATGGATTTTTCTCGACAGAAAGGGAAAAGCGGGGAATACAAGAAAATCTGTCGCGAGTGTGAGTGCTTCAACCTGCACGAACGACATCGCCGAATGATGGCGCAGAGAGAAACGTGGCAACAGCAAGAGCGGGAGGAAAGAAGGCAGCAAGAGTGGGAACGAAGGATCGCTTTGCGGCAGGCGCATGAGGAATGCTGGCGAGAACGGGAGAACTGGTATCTTCAGCAACCGGACCGTCGTTGCCGCATGTGTCAGCAGATCCTACCCACATCTGCTTTTGGAGGGACATCCTCTGCCAACGGTTTCATACTGCATACACGCTGTAAAATCTGCCACGAAGTATTACGTGAACGCCGCCAGCTCGCGTGCTGCATCTGTCAGGAGAAAAAGCCTCGTTGCGACTTTCTTTCCCATTTCGACGGCTATGCGTTGTGTGCTGATGGGACCTGGATCTCCCTCTGTTGTAAGGGGTGCGAGGCGTCCTTGCGCGCGCTTTCTGACGTTGAACGACGGATGTGTATTCGTTCCTGTTGCCAGCGAGCCTTTCCAGCAGGCCAGGTCATCTACGCGGAAGTCGATCCAGAGACGGGAGCAATACGCTATGTAGGACGGACAAGCAGGCCGAAGCGTCGTCACGCACAGCATCTTAGTGATGCTTCGCCTACAGCAGCCCTGTGGGGATCTGAGAGGAAGGCATGGTACACGAGAAGCAACTGGGTACAGGCCCTTTCTGACAAAGGACTCGCGCCATCTATGAAGATCCTCCAGACGGTCGAAGTCTCTCCCCTGGTCGTGGAATGGGAGCAGCGCTATATCTGGCATGGCATGCAGCAGGGATGGAGGCTCCTCAATGTTGAGACCATGGACGAAGAACTGCTGGCTCATGTCAAAGCATCGCCTTTTGACTTTTTGCAGGTACCATTTGAGATGCTGGTGCAACAGCGCTTTTTCTCAGCACGTGGGCTGGCAGCTTTTATCCACGAGTGGTATCGCTAGCATGTTTTGCAGGGTGAACACCTTCGTAGAATGATGCGCCTCTCTTGCGATCCCGTGGACAAGAGCGTAGCATAGGACTGTTTTCTGTGGTATTCTATGTGCGTTGAAGATGGCTCATTTCTCTGGTAGAACCAGGAGAGAGGGTCTCCATCAGAGACTGGAGATCCTCACCGAAACGTTTCTGCCACGCCAAAGGGATCTTTCCGAGCGCGCGCGCAATACATCGATGCAGATGCATGTATCGATACCTGTGCATGTTACATGTACAAGGGGCCAGGCCCAGGGGACCATGAGAGGGAGAGCAGCGATGAGAACAGCGGTGATGAATGGCATCAAGAGATCGGAAGCATCTCCTGATGAAGCCTCCTGCACATGCTGCTCTCTTCTGAGTGGGAAACGAGCGGCGTTTCATCCTCTCCACAGGGTGCCTGGTGATGATGCCAGGCGGATAACGATGTGGGCCAACCAGGAAGCGGGCGGCGTTGGTCATGTCGTCGGCATGTGCGCCCCTCTTGCTTCTTTCCCCCATACCCCCCCCAGGTAGATATATCTGCATGTAAGAAGAGAAACACAAGGGCGGTTGGCAAGAGGAGGCGCGGAGCAGGTACCCCATCCATTATCCATAGTGCACTCCACCTTTCCCCGGCGAAGAAAGCACGAGCACACCCCCCGCAATATTCTTATAGCCATACACTACAAAGCAGGTGAAACAAGGTCCGTCAAGACGGCTCTCCCACATCTGTTTGGTCACTACGCCTCTCGCGGGAGCATCATCCCTGAACTGCAATCCGTTCAAAAACTCCACGCTTGTAAAAGAAATCGCCTCTCTTATCAGCACTCTTGCGGTATTGAGGACGTATAGACGTATTCCCATCCTGTCGACATACAGAGAAAAGCTGGCACTCGAAGGACGGCCTATCGCCTCGTCCTGGCGGTGTCGGGTGGGCCTATTTCTGAGGGAGATAAAAAAAGGACGGGAACCAACCAAAGCCCACGAAGCCAAAGCCCACTCCACCGGGGAGAGAGGGTGACAAAGGCAAGCGCAAGGAGAAAGAACCAAGGACAGAAGGATTGGTCCTCTAATCATGCGCAGAGCTTCTACGATCTAGTCATCCTCTTGAAGTGGCTCTATCGCTTGTCGCAATGCCCTGGCCTCTTCGCTTCTATTCGTGCGTTCCAGCAGGGAGGCATACTCTTCTCGCACTCGCGCGGCATCCAGGTGTCTGGGACCATAAATCGCGAGTGCTCGTTGGAACAGCGGCTCCGCTTCCTCATCCTGGTGCTGATCGGCCAGCAAGGCAGCCAGATTGGCTAGACTCTGGGCGATACTGGAATGTGTCGTGCCCAGGACCTTTTCACGAATGGTGAGTGCATGCCGCAAGAGTTTTTCAGCGCGTTTCTCGTTTCCAGTCTCGCGGGAGAGCTGCCCCTGGTTATTGAGCACATTCGCCACATTAGGATGCTCCGATCCCAGGACCAGTTTGTAGATGCTCAGGGCGCGTTGATACAGTAGCCCGGCTTTTGAGTACTGTTTCTGTTTAGTTGCCAGTAACGCCTGATTGTTGAGAATGAGGGCCACATCGGGATGCCTCGTTCCCAGCGTTTTCTCACTGATGGTCAATGCCTGTTGGTAGAGGGTTTCAGCTCGTGAGTAGTCGCCTCGCGACGCAGCGATCCCTGCCAATTTATTAATACAGTAAGCGGTCTCAGGGCACGTCTCTCCAATCTTGTCCTTGCAAATGGTAAATGTCCGCTGATAGTATTGCTCGGCTTGCTGGTAGTCGCCGCGTTTCTCCGCGATCGCACCCAGGCTATCCAGAGGATACGTCAGGTCAGGATGGTCGGGACCTCGCACGTGCTCATAAATCGCGAGCGCCCGGCGGCACGCTTTTTCGGCTTGAGCATGGCGCCCCTGCTGCAAGTACGTCAGCCCGAGTTCGTTCAAGGTGTCGGCCACGTCGGGGTGGTCAGCGCCTTTCGCGCGTTCCTCCACCGCGAGCACGTGCAGGAAGATGCGCTCGGCCTGTTGGTACTGTCCCAGATCTCCATAGATCATCGCGAGATTGTGCAGGCTCTCCGCTATTTTGGGGTCATCGGGGTCATCCGGGCCCAGCACATGCTTGCGCAGCTCCAGGGCGCGTTGATGGAACGCTTCGGCCTCTTTATAATGGGCGCGCTGGTGCGAGAGGAGTCCCAGCGAATTGAGCGTCTGGGCCGTATCCAGAACATCAGCGCTCAGGTGATGTTCATAGAGGTGCAGCGCCTGGGTGAGATATGTTTCGGCTCCGGCATAGGAGGCGCGCCGGGAACAAAAGGTCCCCAGGCGCTCTAAGAGCAGGGCTCCCTCTTTCAGGGTGAGCTGGAAGCGGGAGATCAGGGTGGCGCAGTGCTGGGCATGCGGCAGATAGCGCTCGCACTCGGCCCAGGTATCAGAACGCACCGCTGGGAAGACGCAATTGACCATGCGCACGGCCTGCTGAGCCCAGTGCTGTCGGTGCTCCGCTGTCAGTCCCTCGATGAGCACGTCCTGGACGACCCGGTGGATCTGCAGGACCGTCCCCTCGGCATTAGAGTGGATCAGGGAGAAGCGCAACAGTTCGGCAAGCGCCCGGTTGAGGGCTAGAGAGTCGGTCACCAGCGTGCGCAACGGCTCGCTCAATTCCTCGGCTCCGTCTAGAAGGAGTGCTTTGGGGATGGCAGCGGGATGCACAAAGGCCAGGAGGTACAACAGATCCAGGGCGATGGCATCCTTCCGTTGCACCTGCTTAAAGTTGAGGGTGAGGGTACTCGTCACCGATTTGCGGTGATCATCCGCCGATTGTCCGCGCTCGCTCAGCAATGGCGCTCGCTGCACCTGGTAGAGGGCGAGATAGGTGGAAAGGCTGCAGCGCGTTTCCTGGATATAGGCCCCGGCCTGATCGAGGGCCAGGGGAAAGCCATCCATCGCCTCCGCAATCCCCCTGGCCTCGTGCGCAACGTCGGTTGGAGCCTCATCGAGGGACGCCCCAGCCGGGAGGATGTGAGCGCGCCGTAGCAAAATCAAAGCGCCTGCATCAGTATCCATCGATGAAACGAGGATAGGGGAGGCGTGTTTGCCGGTGGCCTGGGTGCGCGTAGTGAGCAGGACGTGGCCACTACTGCGTGAGGGCACAATGAGTTTGGGCAGGGCCATATTTTCGACTTGATCCAGCACGAGGAGCCAGCCCGTGTGGTCATGAAGCCACTGCTTAAAGGTGGCAAAGAGCAGTTGTTCATCCTCCCGGGCAGCATCGGGCAGCGAGAGCCGATCGGCGTAGGTGCTTATGTCTTTGCTGAGCGCGGTGCGAGACGATGCCTTGAGCCAGAAGATGTGCTGATATACCTGAGAGGAACGATCGCTATAGGTCTGCGCGATTTGTGTCTTGCCGATGCCACCTGTGCCATACAAGGCCAGGACTTTGGTCTCGCGGGGTTGTGCAGCGGTGAAGGAAGAAGAGATGGTAGCGAGAATGGTATCACGATCGATGAAAAAAGCATTGAGGTGGTAAGGGGGATCGTGCTGGAAGGTAGAGTGGATCTGTGTCGTCGTCTGATGGATCAGTTCCTCGACGACCTGGCGAATCCCTTGCGACACATTGACGAGTGCTTCATCGCGGTTCGACCAGCTACTGATGGGCTCGCGATTGGAAGGGAGCGGGCTATACTGACCAAGAGGAGTGGTGTTCCACTCGGTGGGTCGCAACAGCACAGGGATCAGGCGTGCGGCTCCTGCGCCGCTGTGCGTAATCACCCGTTGCATTTCAGGCTCATGGTAGAGCTCTGAAACAAAAAAATCCAGGCTGATGAGCAGGATAATAATATCAGCCTTATGTAGACAGGCCTCGATGGATGGGGCGATCTGGCTGCCGGCGCTGAGCCCGCTGTGGTCACATGTAAGCGTAGGATAGTGGGATAGCCAGAGGTTCATCTGGGTGGTAAGTTTCTTGAACGCTGTTGTATCTTTGATGGCATAGGCGATGAAGATGTTGAGGGCTCTGGATGACGACGAAAAAGACATATCGGGCATCTCTCCAGGTGTTCAAACAGAGTGTGGAACGACATCGCAAGTGAAATGTGTGTGAAGATCCTCTTCGCGCGCTTCCTCTTTCTTCGCTATTCTAACATAGGATGCTGGATTTGTATATACGAGATCCAATAACCTTTCAAGAATCCTGGGAGCAATTATTATAAGGGTGGCGTTTCGAGCGAGGCGAAGTACTCAAGCAGCAATCGGTGTACGAAGATGTAACCGCCTCCGACTTTGCGCAGCAGCACACGTCTGGCTGCGTAGTCCAGGAAGCGAGAATAGTTCCAGGGCAGAGACTCATTCCGCCAGAGGAACCAGCGCAGCACAAAGTGTTGTATACAGGCAAGGCCGCCCGCACGCAGTCCGCTGACGAGCCCGATGAGCGGACCAAAGATGAGTGCATAGATGAGAAACAGCATGGGGGCGAATTCTCCAACAATCGGCAGTGTGAGCAATCCGCCTACAAGTCCACCGA
>DAOTTD010000192.1:0-30159 GCA_034438015.1 Ktedonobacteraceae bacterium
CACTCTACCGACTTCGCTGGGCATTAAGCCGTTTTTGGAATGAACATCGACCAGTTTTTCGTTTTACTTTTCTTGCCAAACCGGACCTTTCGAACAGATGCTCAAAAAGTCCGGGATGACTCATGCCGGACGAGAAGGACCTGAAGAGGTACCGAGATGACTCATATGAGCTCTGTAGGTACTTGAGTAATGTGATGTGTTGTCTATCTGCTATCAGGAGATAAAGAAGGAAAGAAGCTCTATGAACGATAATGTGGAGAAGCAGAACATCAATGTCAGTGCCGTGGTAGAGAAAATCCAACAGTTCACCATTGAGACACCTTCCTGGGGCTATGGCGACTCGGGGACGCGCTTCAAGGTGTTTCACTGGCCGGGAGCGGCCAGCACCCTGCGCGAGAAGCTGGCCGATGCGGCTGAGGTCAATCGGGTGACAGGCGTCTGCCCCAGCGTCGCCATTCATATTCCCTGGGACATGGTTGACGACTGGCGAGCCATACAGGAATATGCAGCTGAACTCGGCGTGCGTATCGGAGCCGTCAACCCGAATCTCTTTCAGGAGGACGCCTATCGCCTGGGCAGTCTATGCCATTTCGACAAGAAGGTACGGCAGCGAGCGATTGAGCATGTGCTGGAGTGCATCCAGATTGCGCAAACGGTCGGCTCAGATATTATCAGCGTCTGGTTGGCCGATGGCACGAACTACCCCGGACAGGATCACCTGCGTCGTCGCCGCCATCGCCTGCTGGAGTCATTGCAAGCGATTTACGCTGCTTTACCCGCCAGGATGCGCCTGTTGATCGAGTACAAGTTCTTCGAGCCAGCCTTTTATTCCACCGATCTGCCCGATTGGGGCACCTCGCTGCTCATGGCGCAGAAGCTTGGCCCGCAGGCAGAGGTCCTGGTGGATACCGGCCATCATCCCCAGGGCACCAATATTCCGCAGATCGTCGCGCAACTCCTCGATGAAGGGCGGCTCGGCGGCTTCCATTTCAACGACCGCAAGTACGCCGACGACGATCTGATCGCTGGTTCGATCAATCCCTTCGAGCTCTTCTGCATCTTCAACGAGATCGTTGATGCTGGTGCCGAGGGCAACGCCAATGCCGGTCGCGTCGCGTATATGATCGACCAGTCGCACAACATCGAGCCGAAAATCGAAGCGATGATCCAGAGCGTGATGAACATCCAGACCGCGTACGCCAGGTCGCTGCTCGTGGACCGTGATGCTTTGCGCGAAGCGCAGGAGCGCAGTGATGTGCTGGGCGCCTATCGTGTGTTGCAGGCAGCCTACGAGACGGATGTGCGCTCACTGCTGGCTGAGGCTCGTGTCAGACAGGGGCTCAATCCCGATCCCATCGCCGCATTCAGGGCCAGCGGCTATGCTGAACAGGTGGCGCGAGAGCGGACGGCTCTCGGAACGGCCAGCGGCTATCCGGGCGCGTAAGCTAATGCTTTCCGTTTGTTCAGGTGGAGAAGATGGAGTTGATAGAAATGCAACGAGATGATGAAAGGATTTGATGCGATGACAGATGTCTCATCATCAGTGACGTTAGCGCAGCTCGTCGCGCGCTCACGTCAACTGGGGGCGGACCGCACCGTCTGCAACTGGGGCGGCGGCAATACCTCAGCCAAAGCCGATGAAATAGATTTTCGCGGTCGCCCAACACGTATCTTATGGGTCAAGGGTTCCGGTTCTGACCTTGCCACTGTCACGAACGCCTCGTTTACAGGACTCTATCTGGACGATGTGATGCCTCTGCTTGAGCGCGAGCGGATGAGCGACACCGATATGGTCAACTATCTGGCCCATTGCTTTTACGAGCCGGATCGTCCGCGCCCCTCCATCGAGACACTCTTGCACGGGTTTTTGCCCTTCACCCATGTCGATCACACGCATGCCGATGCGACGAACTATTTCGCCTGTGCCGAAGGTGGCGAGCACCTGGCACGGGAGTGCTTCGGCGATGAACTGATCTGGATTCCTTATCGCCGTCCCGGATACGCCCTGGCGCGCGAGGTGGCCCTGGCAGTGCGCGCCAACCCACAGGCGAAGCTGGTCATCCTGGCCAAACATGGCCTGATCACCTGGGGCGAGACTGATGAGACCTGCTATGCCGCGACCATCGCGACCATTGCTCACGCCCGCGAATTCGTCGAGGCCCGTATCGCTCGTGCTGATCGAGCCCTCTTTGGAGGACCTCGCCTCACGCCACCAGCCGTCGAAGAGCGCCACGCCGTCGCCGCCCAGGTCGCGCCCATCGTGCGCGGGCTGGTCTCGGCGGAGAAACAGCAGATCCTGCGCTTCGAAGACAGCGAGGATGTGCTGAGCTTTGCCAGCAGTCAGGATGCCCCACGCCTCACGAAGATTGGAGCGGCCTGCCCCGATCACCTGGTGCATACCAAACCCTGGCCGCTGCTGGTCGATTGGACGCCGGAGCAGGACGTGGCCGCCCTCTCTGAGGCATTGCGCATGGGAGTGGTGGCGTATGTCGCGAAGTATCAGCACTACCTGGAAGAGAACACGCAGCAGGACCTTGATCCCGACGCGGCGACTCCGGTCTACCGGGCTGCCGATGCGGCTGCCGATCCCCATCCCCGCGTGATCCTGATCCCTGGGGTTGGCATGTTCACCACGGGTAAAGACGCGTCCATGGCCGAGGTCTCGGCCCAACTCTACCACCGCGCCATCGCCGTGATGCGCGGGGCCGAGGCGTGTGGCGGCTTCATCTCGCTCACTGATGCGGAGAGCTACGCGGTGGAATACTGGCCGTTGGAGCAGTACAAGCTCAAGCTGGCTCCCCCCGAGCGCGAATTCGCCCGGCGTGTCGTGCTGGTCACCGGGGCGGCGGGCGGCATCGGCTCGGCCATCTGCCGGCGCGTGGCGCAGGATGGTGCTCATATTGTGGCCACCGATATCGACCTGGAGGGCGCAGAGGAGCTGGCAGCGTACCTCAACAAGCAGTACGGTGCAGGGCGTGCGGTGGCTGTGAAGATGGACGTGACCAGGGAGGAGAGTGTGCGTGCCGCCTTTGAGCAGGCCGCTCTGGTTTTTGGTGGTCTCGATAGCATCGTCAGCAACGCCGGATTGGCCTCCAGTGCCTCCATCACCGAGACGACGCTGGCGGAGTGGAACAAGAACTGGAATGTGCTGGCAACGGGCTACTTCCTGGTGGCACGCGAAGGCTTCAGGCTCTTGCAGGCGCAGGGCCGTGGCGGCAACCTCGTCTTCGTCGCCAGCAAGAATGCGCTGGTCGCCGGCAAGAACGCAGCGGCGTATTCGACGGCCAAAGCTGCCGAAGCGCACCTGGCGCGCTGCCTGGCGGAAGAGGGCGGTCAGTTCGGCATCCGTGTGAATACGGTTAATCCCGACGCGGTGCTCTCCGGCTCGCGTATCTGGGGCAGCAGTTGGCGACTGGAGCGGGCGGCCACCTACGGCGTGGCTCCCGAGCAATTGGAAGAGGTGTATCGCAAGCGGACGACGCTGGGCGTCAACATCTTGCCGGAGGATATAGCTGAAGCGGTGGCTTTCTTTGCATCGCCGACCCGTTCGAGCAAGAGTACCGGCAACATCCTCAATGTCGATGGAGGCGTTCCTGCAGCCTATCCGCGTTAAGAGAAAGGGGAAGAGTGATGGCAACACGTAACATCGCTGCTGTCGATCTGGGCGCAGAGAGCGGACGTGTGCTGCTGGCGCGCTTCGATGGGCGCGCGCTCAGCCTGCAAGAGGTGCATCGCTTTCCCAACCGCCCGGTGCGGCTCGGGGGGCACCGCTTCTGGAATATCCTCTCGTTGTGGGACGAGACACTCACCGGACTGCGTAAGGCGCGCAGCGTGGCGGGAAACCTGGACAGCATCGGGATAGATACCTGGGGCGTTGACTACGGCCTGGTGGGTGCGGATGGCTTACTGCAAGGGATTCCTTTCCAGTATCGTGACGCCCGCACGAATGGGGTGATGGAGCAGGTCTTTGCGCAGATCCCCCGCGAGGTGCTCTACCGGCGCACTGGCATCCAGGTGCTACCTTTCAATACACTCTTTCAGCTCTATGCCCACGAACGGATGCAGCCGGGGGCGCTCAAGCAGGCGTCCCGGCTGCTGATGATCCCGGACCTGCTGCATAGCTGGTTGTGCGGCTCGCAGGTTTCCGAGCGCACGAATGCCTCTACCACACAATGCTGGGACCCCACTGCTGGCGCATGGGCAACCGATCTCCTCGACAGGCTGGCGCTGCCAACCTCCATGCTGCCGCCGGTGGTGCATGCAGGCACGGTATTGGGTGAGGTCCTACCAGAATGGCGCGGCGATCTCGGGGCAGCACAGGTGATCGCACCTGCGACGCACGACACCGGCTCGGCGATTGCGGCGACGCCGATCCAGCGTTCGGGCGACTGGGGCTATATCAGCTCTGGCACCTGGTCACTGGTGGGTGTCGAGCTCCAGCAACCGATCATGACGGCGGAGGCGATGACCGCCAACTACACCAATGAGGGAGGCGTCTTTGGCACGACGCGCTTCCTCAAGAACGTGATGGGCCTGTGGCTCTTACAGGAATGCCTGCGCAGTTTCGCGCGCGCCGGACATGCCACCGACTATGACACGCTGCTGGCAGACGTGGATGCGGTCCCGGCCTTTGCCGCCCTGATCGATCCAGACGATCCGCGCTTCCTGGCACCAGAGGATATGCCAGAGACGATCAATGCCTACCTGTTGGAACATGGGCGGGCGGCGCTCTCGGCACCGGCGGCGTTCGCGCGCTGCATCATGGAGAGTCTGGTGTTGCGCTACCGCGAGGTGTTTCAGCAGGTCGGCGCACTGACGGGTACTCCCATCAGGGGCGTGCATGTGCTGGGCGGCGGCGCGCGCAACGCGCGGCTCAATCAATGGCTGGCCGATGCGCGGCAGATGCCGGTGATCGCTGGACCCTACGAGGCGACCGCGTACGGCAACGCGCTGCTGCAACTGGTGGGCCTGGGCGAATTGCTGAGCCTGCAGGAGGTGCGCGCCGTCGCACAGAGGGAGACGACGTTCATCTTTTCGCCGCGACCAGACAGGCACACGGCCTGGGACGAGGCGGCGCAACGCTTCAACGCCATGACCACTGAGCGAAGATCTTGATGATGATCGAGGCGCTAAACGCGATGGCTATCCTTATCATTATCGTTGGACGCATTGTGAACATCCTTTAAGAACAGGTCTCACAGATGGTAGGTGACTTCCTGCCCATCCTGCTCTGCACCGCGCCTCACGACGCTCCGCGCGGGCTGCGTAGAGGCCACCTCGCGTCCATTTTTGAAGACGTGCAGGCGCGCGGGCAGCAGGCGCAACGCCTCAAAGGCGGAGGGCGCATCGAGCACCAGGAAGTCTGCCGGTTTCCCCTCCTCGATGCCGTACCTGTCCTGCACGCCAACTACGGCGGCGGCGTTCCCGGTGATCAGGTCGAGCACGTCGTTGATCTCCTCGTAGCCGCTCATGTGGCAGAGGAAGAGGGCCAGTTGCGCTGCCGCCAGCATATCGCCTCTCCCCAGGGGAAACCAGGGGTCCATGATGGAGTCGTGTCCGAGCGCGACGTTGACGCCCGCCGCGAGCAGCTCTTTGACGCGCGCGATCCCACGTCGTTTCGGGTAGGTGTCGAAGCGACCCTGCAACACGACGTTATCGAAGGGATTGGCGACGACGTTGACGCGGGCACGCTCCAGCAGGCGCATCAGCTTGAAGGCGTAGGCATTGTCGTACGAGTGCATCGCCGTACAGTGGCTCGCTGTGACGCGGCCTTGCCAGCCCTGTTGCAGCGTATCGGCGGCCATGACCTCGGTGAAGCGCGAGTGGGGATCGTCGGTCTCGTCGCAGTGGCAGTCGATGGCGCGATTGAACTCTCTGGCGAGCGCGAAGACGTAGTGCACATCTTCGACGCCCATATCGCGCGTCCACTCGTAATGGGGAATACCACCCACGACGTCGCAGCCCAGCTCTAACGCCCGCCGCATCAGTGCCTGCCCGTTGGGGAATGAGAAGATACCGTCCTGGGGAAAGGCGACCAGTTGCAGTTCACAGATATCGCGCACCTCCTCGCGCACTTCTAACAGCGCGCGCAGGGCCGTCAGTTCAGGGTCGCACACATCGACGTGACTGCGGATATAGAGCGTTCCCTGCGCCACCTCCCAACGAATCTCCTCTAGCGCCCTCTGCCTGACATCTTCGCGCGTCAGGCTCGGCTTGCGCTCGCTCCAGATCTGTATCCCTTCCAGCAGCGTCCCCGTGCTATTGTAGCGCGGTTGTCCAACAGTCAGAACCGCATCGAGGTGGACATGCGCGTCGATAAAGGGCGGTGTAACCAGACGGCCCGCGACATCTATCTCGCGCCGAGCCCCGTCGTTCGCTTGATCGGCGACGACACGCACGAAGCGTCCGTCCCGAATCGCGATATCGACGAGTCCTTGCCGGCGCGGCAATTGTGCGTTGCGTAGAATGAGGTCGTATTGCATGTGCTCTTCCTCCGTTAGCCGTTCGAGGCGTAAAAAAGACAGGTGGTACGTTTTCTATCATACCACCTGCCCTTTAGCACACTTAAGAGAGGGCCTCTCAATGTCGCTTGCTTCTCTTAACGCCCATTCGCGTTCAACTCAATGCGACGCAGGATGAGGTAGGAGATCGCGGCAAACACCAGGCCAAGCTCAAAGCCAATATCCATTCCATAGGGAGGATTAAAAAGGTTCGCGATGGGGCCAACAGCCGGTATAGAGGTACTTCCGATGGCGATGACCTGCGCCGCGCCGAGAAAAACGCCGAACAGACCGATAACCATCGATACAATGGCCGCCCATCCAAGCGGGAGCCTGCTGCGCGTATTCCAATCATCGACATTATAGCGTCCATGGCGGAAGACAAAGTGCTCCAGAATCAGGATGATCGACCATGGACCGAGCCAGTAGGCGACAAGCAAGAGAAAGCTGTTGAGCGTCTCGTTGAAGTTCCCCGCGAGTGATATCGCGATGATGATGTAAACGACCGCCCCGATGAGCGTCCAGACCGCCCGGTTGACGCGCTGAAAGGATTTGCCGAGGACCTGCATGGAGAGGCCCAGGCTGTAGTCGTTCGGGATGTTGTTGGCGATCACACTGAGGGCGAGCAGGACCAGCAGCAGGTTGCCAAAGCCACCAAGTGGCTGCAAAGCCGCCGCCAGAAGATCGCCGCCGCTCTTCCCTTTATAGGCCGCAACCGTCGTCAGCGCCATCCCCAATGTCTCCAAAAGAATACAGGGGATCGTCACGCCCAGGAAGGTGAGCCAGAAGATGCGGCTGGCCGGGACCTCCTCCGGCTGATTGACGTTGTAGTCGGCGGCATAAGAGCTCCAACCGGTGGCGAAGCCGTAGATAGCGCCGCCGAAGGAGACCAGAGACGCTATCGTCGCAATGCTCATTGCCGGCGTAGGCACGATCGTAAACTTTGGCACCCCCACAACAAACAGTATGGCGAAGATCACGGCCATCGGTATCCAGGCATAGCGTTCGTAGCGGTGAACGTATTTATAGCCGTAGATGCTGACCAACGTCGTCAGGATAGCAATAATCAAGATACCAGCCCAGCGCGGGATCGCCCCGTGGCTCAATGACGCGACTATTTGACCGCCGACAATAACATTGACGGTGGACCAGCCGATGCAGGCGAGCACATTGAAGACCGCCATAATCATCGCGCCGACCCAACCGAACGAGAAGCGCGAGATCGTCATCTGGCGCAATCCCAGTTTGGGACCCAGGGTCGAGAAGAAAGCTACAGGCAAGACACCAAGAACGTTGAAAAGAATGATAATGGCCAGACTATCCCAGAATCCAAGGCCAAAGATAGGGATGGCTAACGCGCCCAGCGCTACGGTGGAGATCACCAGGTTGGCCGAGAGCCACATCGTAAAATTGTTGAAGATGCGTACATCGCTACGCTTTGCAGGGGAGACACGCTCAATACCATGAGTCTCAATACCTTTTTCGAGCTCAGGAATGATGGCGGTATCTGAAGCCATTCAGGGACCCTCCTTGCTTCGTGAAAGAGACAACAAAAAAACACTGCACGGCAATGAAGCATACAGCGCTGTACACGGAACAAACGGACATCATCATTATACCATATCAAATTGCTAGCAATATGCAAGTTCGCGACCAGGACACTGGACTATACAACGGAAAATGGGTACAATGGTTCATATATCATTATGTACGGAGTATCCATAAGCAAGGGCGACCGACGATGCGAACCCGGTGGTGATTCGCGCTGTCGGTCGCCGTATCACATCTTCGCCTCTTGCTCAGGATACCAGGGTTCTTCCTGTACCACCGTTCCAACGGCGGCACCAGTGGTGGCAGGCAGGCGCCGATCAATAACAAGATCAGGAGGTTGCATGTCTTCCAAGGTCAGTATCAATCATCAGCTTCCCGCCAACGCAACTGAAAAGGCTGAAGGACAGAGCCTTCAGCAGTTGCGCGAGGAGAATAGTGAACTACAAAATGAGATCGAGCTGCGCAAACAGGAAAATGCGCTGCTCAATGAAGTGATCTCGACCGTTGGCTCAACGTTGAGGCTTGATGAAGTGTTACGTCACCTGGTGGACACCGTTGTCCGCGCTACTTCCTGCGATGTCGCTTTTATCTATCTGTATGACAAGGACAAAGAACGCCTCATCCTCGCCAGCACGAACGAGCAGTACCGCCGCCTGGTCGGAAAGATCACGATGGCGCTCGGTGAGGGCATCGCTGGCTGGGTGGCACTGCATCGCAAACCGGTCTTCCTGAAAGAGGAGGCGATGGAGGACCCTCGCTTCGCCTACTTCCCTGAGTTGGAGGAGGAGAAGTTCCAGTCGATTATGACGGTGCCTATCGTGGCGAAGGATCGCCGCCTCGTCGGTGTGATTACGCTGCAGGCAGTGGCGCCCCATGAGTTTACGGAGCAGCATCGCACCTTCATCAGCAATACCGCCGCCCTGGTAGCCGGGGCGATCGAAAACGCGCAGCTCTACGAAAATACGCAGCGCAAGCTCAGCATCCTGACCTCGCTCTCGGTCCTGAGCCAGACGATCAGTTCCGGCCTCTACCTCGACGACATGCTCCGTTCCCTGGCTACGCTGACGGTCCAGATTATGGAGGTCGATCTGTGCGTAATCATGCTAATGGAGCAGCCGCGTGAACGCGAGAGCGACTCGGCGCGGCAGTTCAGGCGGATGACGGTGCACGCAACCGCTCCCAATCTCAACGAGCGCGCCAACTTCCGCCCCATCGATGTCGATCGCCAGGCGCTTGAACGCCTGCGCGAAATGAACGAGGCGGGGCAATTCACGATTAGCTCGACTGGCTACAATGTCTCCAGCGATGATACGCTCGAACGCCTCAATCCTTTGAAGGACTCACAGTACAAGGCGCTCCTCTCAGCTCCACTGATCGCTGGTACCGAACAGCTCGGCCTGATGAATTGCTATTCGAGCAAGGCCAGGCGCTTTACATCCGAGGAGCAGACGCTGCTGACGACGATCTCTAACCAGGCAGCTATCGCGATTAAAAATAGCTATCTCGTCAATCAACTGGCGCAGAAGAATCTCGTGAAGGGCTTCTTCGACGACCTGATGCACGGCACGCTGGACTCTGAAGATTCGCTGCGCCAGCGCGCGCACTTCCTGGGCTGCGATCTGACGCGCCCCAACGCGGTAGTGATGATCGAGATTACGCAAATGGAGGAGCGCAAGAGCGAGACACACAGCAAGACGGGCCGCGATGGTCGCCTGCCAGCGCCTCCCCAGCCGACAGACGAGAGCTTCACGCAGGGAACGGTGCTACAGGCAGCCTATAAACGCGTGAGCGGCATCATCCGCCGCCGCATCCAGGACAATTACTCCGGCACAGTCTTCTATGAGCACGAAAATCTGCTTTCAGGCATTCTCTCGCTCAATAAAGATCTCAATGGGACGCGCCTGAAGTCATGGCTGCAAGACCTGTCCCAGCAGATGCGTCTGGAGCATAATGTGATTCTCTCCATCGGCATCGGCAATGCCTGCCAGAGTACCAACGACTACCGCCGAGGCTTTGCTGAGGCCGAGGAGGCCCTACAGATGGGGCAGAATATTCAGCAGGATAAGAGCGGCGATACGCGCCTGTCGCCGACGGTGACGCACTTCAATGATCTGGGAGTCTACCGCTACCTGTACAAGATCGCGCGCATGGACGATCTCCGCGATGTCTACCAGGACCAGATCGCGCGCATCGATAGCTACGATCGACGCAAAAATACTGACCTGCTGATGACTCTGGAGACCTATCTGGAGTGCGCCGGGAATCTCACCAAGACGTCGGAACGTCTCTTTGTGCACCGCAATACCCTTATTCAGCGCCTTGAGCGCCTGCAATCACTGTGCGATATCGATCTACAGGAGCGCCCCAACTGGCTCACGCTGCAGGTCGCGATCAAGGTGTATAAGCTGCGCACCGGAACCACGTGACAACTCCCCCTGGCGTCGCGCGCCAGGGGCTTCCCATCAAACGCAGAGCCTATTGACTTACGTTCGCTGATGGAGGCGGTGCCCCCGCCTTGAGAATATTCTTAGCGGCATTGATATCCCGATCAGCCACATACCCACAGAAAGGACAGATATTAGAGTGTGTCAAGAGGGAAGTACTACCGCCTACGGGCAGCAATTCACCCCCAGAGCTGAAGCAAGGGGCACTCTTGCCGCAATCCTAGTAGAAAAGCAGGCAGCCAGCATAAAAGTGCTGGTCGCCTGCATGGTGTCTCTGATTAGCGACGTGATGGAACATACTCTCCTTATTTTCAGGGGAGTATCGGGGGGTTGACTTATACATCATGATCTACTGTCGCATAGTATGATTTTTCTGTGCCGGAGCGTGATCGTGCGGGCCGGACGCCTCCATGCGGCAGTATAGCCCTTCGCAGCATGCTTTCTGTCGCCCGGAGCTGCACTCGAATTGAATGGTGCTATGGGCGATCTGATATTTCTCGTTCAGCATCGTGTTGAGCGATTGCAGGATCGGAGAGCTACCGCTGGGCGGCAGATCGTCGATCATCACGTGGCAGGAGAGGGCGTGCATATCGCCGCTAATGCTCCAGACGTGCAGGTCGTGCACATCTTGAACGCCCCTCACCAGCTTTATATCGTCGACCAGGTTCGTTATGGACACGCTCTTCGGCGTCGATTCGAGCAGGATATCCAGCGTCTCGCGCAACAAACGCCACGCACCAAACGCCACGATTACAGCGATACCGATCGAGAGGATCGGGTCAGCAGGCGTCCAGCCCGTCAGCAAGATGATGACGCCTGCAAGGATGACGCCGACCGAGGCGCCGATATCGCCCAGGACGTGGAGGGTGGCCGCACGTACGTTCAGGTTGTGCTCATTCTTTTGCAAGCCAAAGGCGATAAACAGGTTGACGGCTATAGTGATGGCTGCCGTGCCGAACATGATAAGCGGCTGAACCGGCTCAGGATGCTGGAAACGCTGTATCGCCTCCCAGGAGATGGCGACCGCGATCAGTATCAGCAGCAGCGCGTTGAGCAGTGCCGCCAGGATGCCAACGCGGTGATACCCGAAGGTCTTCCGTTCATCGGCAGGTCGCTCCGCCTGCACGGCTGCGAGCCACGCCAGGCCCAGCGCAAACACGTCGGTGACGATATGTCCGGCATCGGAGAGCAGCGCCAGGGAGTTTGCCAGCAGACCGCCAACCACGCCCGCACAGAGAATGATCAGCGTCAGGAAGAAGGCGAGCCGCAGCGTCTTTTTTGCCATGCCATGTGTGTGGTTATGCCCGGCATGTCCATGGCCGACATGCTCGTGTTTCTGTATACTTGTTGTATTCATGACAGCACCCCACCTCCTTGCTCCACAGAGCTTACGGAGGCCAGGGCCAATTCGTTAATTGTTTCGCGCGCGTGGGCAACGCCCATCGTCAACAACTGGCGAATATGCTCGTCGATCAGCCGGTAGTAGACGATGCGCCCGGCCTTGCGCATGGCAACGATCTGCTGATTGCGCAGGACGCGGAGTTGATGAGAGATAGTAGTGTCGTCACGTCCCAGACCACTGGCAAGATCGCAGACGCAGAGTTCGCCGGTGGGGGCGCAGAGCAATGCGTGCACAACCTGCAGGCGCGTCGGATCACTCAGGACCGAGAAGAGCGCTGCGATGCGCGCGGCGTCCCCGCCCGAAAGCACGTTCCGGCGCACTTCCTGCACGTGTTCGGCATGAATGGAGCGCTCCTGGCACATTTCTTCCGTAGAGATGTCATCAGGGTGAACGACCATCACTTCTTCACTTCCTTCTTATGAATACCTGCACAACCGTGCAACTATTATCTGTCTTTATTATATCATCGAGACCCAAAAATTGCTAGCAAGTTCCCATCACAGCACTCTCACATCTTGCATAGGTCTTTCGAGAAATGTTACACTTTAAAGCGTGTCAACATTCTCTGCAAGCAAAAAAGACACCTGGTGGCAACGCGCGCGACCCGGACTGGCGATATTTTATCTGGTGATTGCCCTGGCGCTCCTGGCGCTCAGTGCAACAGGCCATCAACGTCTACTCAGTGAACGCGGTGACAGATTCGGCGGCTTCTTCTGGGCCATCGACACCGACGCGGGAGGAGACGTTGTCATCGTCTCCACTGCTGCCGGGGAACCCCCCTTCGATGTAAAGGCAAACTCGCTGACGAGCACGACGCATATCATCGCGATCAACGGTATGAAGGGCACTGACAGTTTCACACAGGTCTATCAAAGGCTCACACAGGATACGCTCGTCACGTATACGATAGCGCGCAGCGACAACACGACGTTTACACTCAGGCGCTCTACGACTATATTTACGATGGATATGTGGTGGCAGAACTACGGCATGACACTACTGGCTGGGATAAGCTGGCTGGCGGTCGGAGCCGTGCTGCTGCTCACCGCAACGGAATGGACGGGGGCCGTCGAGGGGCTAACCTTGTTACCGCCGGCAATGCTCTTCCTGCTGGTGAGCCATTGGGGCAATGTCCAGCGCGCTTACCCGCCGGACCCGGTCTTCCAGTTGCTCTGGGTGCCGTCCTTTGCGCTGCTGGGGGCTGCGTTTATCCACCTTAGCCTGACCTACCGACCGGCGGCGCTCACTACGGTGCGCACGCCGCGCTTCAGGATCGATGGCCTGCCCTATCTGCCCCTGATCGCTCTCCTGGCCTACGAGTGGGGCTCTTACCTGCTCCTGGGGCATGTGCCGACACGCACCAATCTGCTGATCAGCCTGGGCTATGCAGTCGTCGGTGGCCTGATCAGCCTGAGCATCGGCATCGGGTCGCTGATTAGCGTCGGACGCCTGCTGCCACAGCGCTATCGACGGCGCCAGGACGCGGGCTCCCTTCCCATCCCTTCGCGCATCCGTCAGCGCATCGGGGATCTTTTGACGCTGTGGATCGGGGGCGTCGGCCTGGGCTTCTGCCTCGGCGTCCTGCCTATCCTTCTGACCGGGCAGACGCTCCTGCCTCTGCCGATCTTCTACACATTAGCTACTGTCTATCCACTTATCCTCCTCTACGCCATTCGCTCGCTACGCATGGTCAATCGCCTGCACATCACGCTGGAGCAGCGCGAGGAGGCGCTGCGCGAGCAGCAGAAGGCCGCTGAGGAGCTGCGCCTCGCCAATAATGATCTGCAGCAGGCGACCTCGCTCTTACTGCACGCCGATGCCCACCTGCGCTCTATCCTCTCGCAGCGCATCCACGACCAGCCAAAGCAGCAGGCGCTCCGTATTCGCTCGCTGCTGGGCCACTGGCAACACAAACTGCGCGTGGAGGCTGAGCGGGATCCAGAGGGCAAAGTCGTCGTCCTGCCCATCATCGAGGCGCTAGGCAAGGTACGTAAGATCAGCGAGGAGCTGGAGGGAGACCTGCGCGGCCTGCAACTGCTGGTCGAGGATGTCTCCCAGCGGCGCAGTCTTGGCCTCAAATTGCACCTGGAGAAGTTGATCCGCGAAGACCTGCCCACGCTCCATCCAGAGTCGCCGCTCAAGTTACAGCCAGATCTGTGGGCGCTCGATGCCTTAAGTCCGGATCTGGAAGAGAGCGAAGAGGGGGCCAGGGTCGCTGAGGCGATCTCCTACACGGTCACACAGGCACTGCTGAACGTCTATAATCACGCGGGCGCTACCTACGCCACGGTACGGACGATCTGCGCCGATGGCGTGCTTGAGGTCTACATCACCGACGATGGACGCGGCTTTGATCCCAACAACATCTCTCCCGAAAAGACCAGCCTGTTCAAAGCGCAGCTCAAGGCCCGCGAGGCCGGTGGTCTGATCGCTGTCAAAGCGATTCAGCGCCCAAAGCCGGGACACGGCACAACGGTTATGCTGCGCGTCCCGCTACCATCTAACAGCAGCAGGAACATCTCCGACGCCCTTCCCGACTCCGGCGCTATGCTCTATAATCCGGCGGAAAATTGACGGGCCGCCAGCACGATTTCTGTGTTTTGGCGCTGAAGGATTCCGAATAGTTACTCGTCATCCAACTCTTTGAACATACACGAATTTCTATCTATGATACATATCAACATTATAATTCAAAATCATCATTGCACAATTTAGTGAAATATGCTATTATACATTCCGCAAAATAGTGAGCGACTCGCCTCCAGGCTGTATATGGAAGCAGAAGGAGTCGCGCCAGGAGACGGTATGATAGTAGATCGTATTGGACAGCAATTTGGCAATTATCGTTTGTTACGTTCGCTGGGGCAGGGGGGCTTTGCCGAGGTGTACCTGGGAGAGCACGTGCATCTTGGCTCGCGTGTGGCGGTGAAGGTGCTTCACTCACGCCTGATCGTGCGCGAGCAGGAGCAATTTCTGCGCGAGGCGCGTACGATTGCTTCCCTTGATCATCCAGCGATCGTGCGCGTTCTAGACTGCGGCGTTGAACACGGCGTTCCTTTTTTGATTATGACCTACGCCCCCTATGGCTCCTTGCGCCAGTTCTACCCGGCAGGCAAGCGGCTCCCGCTGCCAGATATCCTCTCTTATGCCAGCTCGATCGCTTCGGCGCTCTCCTATGCACATGATCGCAGATTGATACATCGCGATATCAAGCCAGAAAATATCCTGTTAGGACCCAGGAAGGAGGTGTTGCTGAGCGATTTCGGCATCGCGGTTATCTCTTCTTCATCGACCTCGCAGAACGCTGGCACGACCGCCGGCACAGTGGCCTACATGGCACCGGAGCAGATCATGGGGAAGGCACGCGCCGTGAGCGATCAGTATGCGCTGGGCGTTGTGATCTACGAATGGCTCTGCGGTGAGCTTCCCTTTCAGGGCACATTTCTTGAGATATGCACACAGCATCTCTACGCGCCTCCGCCGTCGCTGCGTGAGAGAGGGGTATCAATTGCACTGGAGAACGTCGTTTTGAAGGCGCTATCCAAAGAGCCTGCCGCGCGCTTTGCCACCATCCAGGAGTTTGCAGAGGCTCTGCAACAGAGTGTGCAGCCGTCCGTTTCACACCGTTACTCTACCGACATGATAGCCCCTCTCTCGCCGCTCTCTATCTCGTCCGACGCGAAGTCATTTCAGGCAAAAAAAGACGCGCCGATAGTCTCTCCGGCCCGTCGTCGTCTGCTATGGACGCTCGTTACTATTGCCTGCCTGCTCCTGGTGACGCTGCTCGTGCTCTTTCCTGCGTTCCTGCCACAGCAGCATATAACACCGGCTGCTACCCCCTTTTCGGCGCGTATAGTGCCACAGTTGGCGACAAAACACCCACATGCAACGCCTGTCCCTTCGATTAGCGTTCATCAGATAGCCGCGACGCCCGTCCCTACGCACACGACACCACCCTCCTCAACAGCTTCTACGCGGCCAGCAAGCGCGCCACCAGCAGTTCCCAGGACGACGCCCAGGACTACTCAGTCAGGGCAGTCGGCACCTGCACCTACACCCGCAACACCGACCCCGGTAGCGGCGCCTGCGCTCGCTCTACAGGTCTCGCCATCATCCCTCACGGCTGGTTCGTCTCCCGCCTGCTTTGAACAGGGAGGCGAATGGGTATGCAGGTTGACACTAACGGCCTCGGGTTCTGCTCCCGGAAGACTTAGATGGTCTATGACTATCTCCGGCGGCATGGCAGGCGTGTCGACAAACTTTCTGCATGGTCGCCTGAGCGTGGGGCAGAGCCAGGAGCTTACTATCTATGTGCCAGACGCTTCATCTGATGGAAGTTGCAGCAACGCCTTTTTCATTTTCACCGGCTCATTTGCTACGGTGAAGGTGCCCTGGACCTGTTCTTCTTAAAGAGGAGATCACATACACACCTTTATGACATCGCGCGATGGAAGATCGAAGTGCGGCACCACAGCCCCGATTAGTACTGCATCACTCCCTAAGCGCGCGGGCACTATCTCGACTACGGTATGCTTCTCCACAGACACTTCCTGGTTAGCGAGCACACAGCGCAGGCGCGCCAGCAATAGATCGCTCGCACTGAGAACGCCGCCGTTGAGAATGAGCATTTCCGGGTCGAAGAGGCCGATATACTTTGCAATGGCGGTCCCCAGCCAGCGACTGAGCTCGCTGTAGATCTGCAGCGCCACGCTATCGCCACGCTCCGCCTCCTCCGCCAGCAACTGCGCACTGAAGTACTCGTGATTGAGCAGGCGTCGCGTGAGGCTGGTCTCTTCTCCGCGCCGCAGCGCTCGCTGGACCATCTTTTGCATGGCGTCGATCGAGACCAGCGTGCTGATGCAGCCGCGCTTCCCGCAGCTACAGCGTGGCCCGCTGGTCGCTACGGGGAGATGACAGACATGGCCCATGTAGCCTCGTTCGGAACGTTCGAGCTGCCCATCCACGACCAGCGAGGCACCGACCACCGCGTTGACCGTCAGGAAAAGCAGGCGCTGAAAGCCTTTGCCCGCGCCGAAGCGATGCTCGCCCAGGATCGCCGCGTCGACGTCCACAAGCAGTTGAGCGGGCAGGTGGTAGCGCGTTTCGAGGTAGTCGCAGAGCGGGAAGCCGTTTAGCGAGGGTAGCAACGAGACATTGAGGGGACGCCGCAGTGCGGCATCGAGGGAACCAGGGATGCTCACACTGATACCACAGATAGTCAGACCATCTGCCCGAGCAACGGTCAACATGTCGTCAATAGCACGCACATACGGGTCAAGGGTTGCAGATGCCGGACGCCCCCTCAATGTCTTCGCGTGCGCGCGCTGTATCACTCGTCCAGAATGATCAATTAACGCAACGGTTGTCTTCCCGCCACCAATCTCCACACCGACCGCTACGCGGCTATCCCTATGCATCGGCTGACACCTGCGATCTAGTAGGGATGGGGCTTGCCCCCATCCGGCTCGGCCAGCGCGATCCGGATGGGGGCTGCGTGCTCGGGAAACCGGATGGGGGCAAGCCCCACCCCTACTGAATAGTCACATTCTAGCATTTATCTAGAACATATGTTCTTATTGCAACAGGTCTACAGCAATAGATACGATGACAATAACACAGTTTATGTAATCAGAGTATAGCGAGCCTTTAGAACGTTTGTCAAGACATTTGTTTGAGACATTTGTACCAGGATGGGAGCGGGTTTCACGCGTCTGCAAAAGATACGACTATAGCAAACTCTCACTCGACGTGGTACAGTAAGACAATGAGTGATAACATAGCGCAATTGCAGAGTAAGCAAGGAGAGTAACCGCCGTGTCTGAAGCTTACAGGCCCGAAGATAGACGAGGGCAAAAGCCGTCGAAGTCCCCCATTCTCGGCCAGGGCCACGGCCTGACCGACGAAGAGGGCCAGATGATTCAGCAGATGATCCGCGAGGAACAACATACTTCGCGTGAACTATACATTCCACAAGAGGATCTGTCCAGTGAGGCGACCACGCAACTGTCTCCCGAGGCCGCGCGCGTGATCGATGCCAGTAGAGTGCGCCAGATGCTACAATTGTTCAACCGAGATTATCTCTATGGGCAGGGCCGCTTCGACGAATACAAGGATGGCATGCTGCTCAAATGGGGCGACGGCTATTCGCGCAAACATATCTGGTTGATGGTCGAGCACGGCAACCTGATCTTCGAGACGAGTCATTTCAAGAAGTGCGACAAACCCTACTGCGACGGCCATCGCCATGTTCTGACGCCCGAACTCTACAGCAATATCGATGTGATCAACCAGGAACTGGGAGATCTCTTCCGCCGCCCGGTCTACGAGCGCTCAGAAGATTAGGATAAGAAAAAATTGGCTATCTCCATTCTCGCATTGGAAAAAGATCTCTTCTTCTCCGTGAAGATTCGTGACACACTGCGACATCACGACATAGAAGTGGCGATAGTACGCACGCTCGCCGCCTTCGAACAGCGCCTGGAGAGCGACGAGCATCTACAGCTGGTCATCATCAATACGGCCACGACCGGCGTCGACTGGGAGGCCGCGATCCGCGCCGCCCGCGCCCGCCAGATCCCTGTGCTCGCCTTCGGCTCCCACAGGGACCTGGAGGCGCGCGCAAAAGCGCTGCGGGCCGGTGCGCAACGCGTCGTGGCGAACTCGAAGTTCACGAGCGATATGCCGGGCCTGGTCACGCGCGTGCTGAACACGCCCTCGGATAGTGCGGAGCAAGGCACCGAGGACGCGGAAGTGTAATAGAAAAACGGCAGCCTCCCTGTCCTTATAGCTGTGGCACAATCATCCTGCGCACCAGGCGATAGCCAAACGGAACAAACGAGAGGCCGTAGCCCAGGGGGCGCTTTTCATAGTCGAGGTCCCGGCGCCGATAGCTCCAGCGCTCGCGGAAAAAGGTCCTACGTGTGTTGTGAGGAGGTGAGACGATCTGTCGGATGGAACGATAGCGTGGTCGATGGGCAATACGTCGGCTCATGCACACTGCCTTTCTTAAAGATACCTTCTCTATCTCAAATTCCAGCTTCTTGACGAGCACATCATGGACATGTTTCTCTTACTATCATATACAATTCCTTTCCAAAGCGCAAATACTGGCATCTATACGACGAATCACGACTACGATGCAGGCAAATTCTGGCAGGCATGCAGACAAAGACTCAGCAGACGTTTCGGGTGGAACGTGTTTTGAAGGAGCAGGATGTAGTTGGCATTTCATTGACAAATAGCATGACATATTCTATAGTATGTAAGATGAACTTGTACATAATCAGAACTATTTGCAGATAAAACACCTCTTCCGCTTGTTTGTTTGAAAAGGCTTGTGGGGCTCTGCACTCATTCTACGGTGTATTAATCCCTTTTGCTCTTATAGCACCTCCTTCTTCTACTAATGGGCAGGGAGATGAACACCTGCTCAAAACAGCCTCTATGGTAGTACATCAGTGTAGAGTTTTTCGAGGAAGATATCATGACACTGGAGTGGGATTATGGGGACGAGCAGCACTCACATTTTCGTATGACATCGGACATTGGCATTTTGTAAGATGGTAATCTTCATAAGGGATTTATAGAGGGTTGAGATGATGCAGCAATACACAGGCAGGAGATAGTAATCGTGGATGATACAAGCTTGTTCCAGGATCGGTTGCTGACAACCAAGATCTTTGTGCCTCGCTCATCACGTCACTTGATCCAGCGCTCTCGACTGACGACCCTGCTCATGCAAGGTCTGCAGAGCAAGCTCACCCTCATCTCTGCTCCTGCTGGCTTTGGCAAGACGACCTTGCTCTCGTCCTGGGTACAGTCGCTCCCATGTGAGAGCTTCGAAGTCCCATGTGTGGCCTGGGTTTCCCTGGACGAGGACGATAATGAGCCCGCGCTCTTCTGGTCCTATGTGCTCAAGGCGCTGGATACGCTACAGCCCGGCCTCTGCACCTCGCTTCTAGCCTACCTGCAAACGCAGCAGGCACCCAGGGCGCCTATTCGCTCGGTCTTGCAGACGCTCATTAATACCCTTGTGAGCAGAAACGAGCAGTTTCTGCTGATCATCGACGACTATCACGTAATCACCCAATCCGAGGTCCACCAATCCCTCATCTATTTTTTGAAGCATCTCCCCCCTCAAATACACATAATGATTGCTGCGCGCGCCGATCCCCCTTTGCTGCTCTCTCTTCTGAGAGCACGCAGAGAGGTACTGGAGATACGAACCAGCCAGTTGCGTTGCACACTTGAGGAGGGTACGGCCTTCCTCGAAGAGGTGATGGGCATTCACCTCCCCACGGAGATCAGTCAGGAGGTAAACGCCCGGACTGAAGGATGGCTGGTCGGCTTGCAATTGCTCGGCCTCTCCTTGCAGGGACGCACCGATCCTGCCAATCTGCTTGATGAGGTGAGTGGGAGTCAGCACTATATCCTGGACTATTTGATGGAGGAGATCTTGCGGCGACAACCGCTGCCAATACAGAAGTTCCTGCTGCGTACCTCCATCCTGGAGCGCCTCTCGGCTCCCCTCTGTGACGCGCTGCTCGAACAGACGGACAGCCAGCAGATACTCGAATACCTTGAGCGCGCCAATGTGTTTGTGGTGCCACTGGATAGCCAACGGCGCTGGTATCGCTACCACACTCTGTTTGCCGAAGCATTGCGTTCGCAACTTGAGCAGGCAGAAAGCGAAACTGTGTCCGCTTTGCATCTGGGTGCCAGCCGTTGGTATGCCGAGCAGGAATATCTCACAGAGGCCATACGTCATGCCATTAGCGCACGCGCCTGGCCTCAGGCGGCTGACTTGATCGAACAAGAACACGTGTCTACCTGGGGCAGTAGTGAGCACGCGATGGTGCGACGCTGGATTGAAAAGCTCCCCACCGAGGTGGTACGCTCACGGCCTCGTCTGTGCCTGGCGTATGCTAAAACCCTGTTCATGATAGCCCCATACGCGACTATAGAAGGCTGGCTGCACGATGCAGAGAGCGCTTTACAGGCCATGGTACCAGTTCCAACCGACGAGACGGCAGTTCCTGGCACACCACCACTATTCGAACGCACCGCGTGGGATAATCTGTTAGGAGAGATCATTGCCTATCGCGCCGTCATTACTGGCTACCATCGCGGTGAGGGACCCGCTGCCCTCGCGCTCTGTCAGGAGGCCATGGCCCACCTCTCTGAGCAGACTATCTTAGTACGTGCAGAGATCGGGTATGCCCAGTCTCTGGCCTATTTTTCCTTTGGTGACGTCGTGGCCTCCATTCACTGCGCCAGAGAAGCTACGGCGCTCGCACAGGCAGTCGGCAATACCTCATCGACCATCCTCTACTTGGGCAGAACGGCGTATTGTTTGCGCGTACAAGGGAAGTTGCATGAGGTGGTACAGGTGACTGAGCACGTTGCTCGCCTGGGAAAAACTCCGGTTGGACTGCCCCACGCCATGGTGTGCTGGGCACATATCCATCGGGCAAGCGTCCTACGCCAGTGGAACCGACTGGATGAAGCGCTGGATCTTTTATTACAGGCAATCCGGCTGTCTGAACAGACCGAAACCATCGTGTCACTCTACCTGGGCTACACAGAACTGATGCGCGTCTACCTGGCGCTCGGTGAGATGGACGCCGCCCGCCAGGCCTTCCAATGGGCAGAAGAGGCCCTGTCGAAGATCTACAGTTCGCACCGGCGCGATATCTATGTCATCGTCAACTGGGTAGAGTTCTGGCTTGCAAGTGGTGAGTTAGAGCGCGCCATCTGTTGGGAACAGGAACTCACACAGCAGGCCAGCCCATCTTCCCTCCTGGCCCGTGAACGCAGGGACGTGGCACGAGTTCGCATTTTACTGGCCCAGAAACAGCCCGGCGAGGCGCTCTCGCTACTGGAACCGCTGCTGGTCGTCGCGGAGAAGCAGGAACGCCTGGGCCATGTCATCGAGATGAAGCTTCTACAGGCCCTGGCCTATCAGATGCGTCAGCAAATGCAAGAGGCCATCGGGGCGCTCTCTCAAGCGGTCCAGTTGGCCGAACCAGAGGGTTACATCCGCTGCTTCCTGGATGAAGGGCCCCTCATGGCAACCCTGCTTTCCAGGCTCCGGCGCCAGGAACACAAGCACAGACCAACACCATACCTGGACGAGGTGCTCGCGGCATTTCACCTGGCTGACACTGGAGCAGAGCAGCGGTCTGAGAGGACTGGACAGCCCAGAATGGTGCAGCCACTGCTAGATCCCCTGAGCGAACGCGAGCTGGAGGTGCTCTGCCTGATGATACAGGGAGACTCAAATCAGAAGATCGCCGAAACCCTGGTCCTGTCGATAGATACCGTTAAACGCCATGTGAGCAATATCTTCTCGAAGCTCGGGGTGCATACCCGTGTACAGGCAGTGGCACAGGCCCGCTCCCTTGGGCTGCTCCGCGATGAGCTATAGCGCATCACACGAATGTGTGATCAACGAGCTTCAACACGAGCCCAGAATCCCACTCAGGTATCATGACATTTCTCGTGCGCAAATCTATAGTGAAGTTGTACGCAGAACGTGGAAAGAGATGAGGGTATACCTGTGTATATACTTGTCATTGATGACGACCAATTTGCGAATACGCTGGTGCAATTCGTTCTTAGCAAAGAGGGCTACGACGTTGTAACTACTGATAATCCGCGCGGTGCTATGCAGATGATCCAGAGGCGCGAACCCGACCTGCTCATCCTGGATGTCGCTATACCGTATCTGAATGGCTTTGAAATCATCTCGAAGTTACGCGCGGAGGGAACGATATGCCGCTTATTTTTATGACGGCCAGGGATGCTATCGAGGATAAGCTACGCGGCTTCAACAGCGGTGCGGATGATTATATCTGCAAACCCTTTAATCATCAGGAACTGGTAGCGCGCGTACAGGCTGTGCTAAGGCGCTTCAAGAGAAACAACAAAGCTGGAAACTCCACTATCCGTTGTGGCATCTTCGAACTCTTTCCTGCGGAACTCAAAGTCGTCCTGCAGGGTCGTCTGGCTATCACACTCACCCTTACAGAGATGCGCGTCCTGCGCATGCTTATGTCGAACGCCGGGCAGGTGGTGAAGCGCGATCAGTTGCTCGACGAGATCTGGAATGAGGCCGAGAGTGGCAGCAACATCGTTGATGTTTATATCCGCCGCCTGCGCGCCAAGTTGAAAGAGAATGCCGAGAAACCGCAGCACATTATTAGCATACGCGGCATTGGCTATAAGTTTGTCTGAGCAGGTTATCTCTTCGTGACGCTTTAGCATCGAAGGCTGCGAGGTCCTGAATAGATACCCCAAAGCAAAAGGATTTCTCCTGACATAACATTATGGCCAGGAGAAATCCTTTTGCTTATGTTTTGATACTTGCTGTTTTAGTGGCCGCAGCCGCAACCGCGTGCCTGGCCGCCATCATCGGCGGTCTTAAAGGAGTGCCCACAGCCGCAGCTTGAGACAGCATTGGGATTGTTGACCGTAAAGCCTGCACCCATCAGACTGTCTACATAGTCTACCTCGCTGCCGACAATGTATCCATAGCTCATCTCATCGACGAGCACCTTGAAGCCCCCCATCTGGATGCTGGTATCGCCCTCTTGCTCTTCGTCAAGAGTCATACCGTACTGGAGGCCTGAGCAACCACCACCAGCAACGAAGACACGCAGGCCAAGACCCGGCTCATTCTCCTGCTGGAGGAGTTCGCGTACTTTGTCTGCCGCTGCAGATGTCATGGTTAACGTCGGTGTCTCGATCGCTGATTCCTGGATCCGCTCGATCATTGTTTATTCACCTCTCAGGAGGGGCCACGTATACAAACCCCTCAAGTACTGTTTTAGAAGTAGATAGAAAATCTGGATATCCTCCAGCGCTTCACTTGTAAAACATTATATCCTACAGAAAATGAAGCGTCAAGACGGGGTACAGAACACATCCTCCGTCATAAGCCAAAACGCTGCTGTACCCTGATAATATTCCCGAGCAGTGACGGAGCATCGGGTACCGCGCCAAACAGATTTTCGTTGCGGCGCTCCTGACCTCCTGCCGCCAGTCTGGTGATGATATTAGAGGCCGACCAGCCCTGCGCCATGAGATGGGCCCCCAGCGCGCTGATGATGGGCGTGGCGAACGACGAGCCGGACCAGTCTGCCCAGCCGCTGTTATTCTGCTCGCCGTCCGGAAAGGTGGGCGATAGATAGAGGCCACGCACCGCATCCGGCAAGGCGTTGGCATCGGTCGCCCCGTAGCGCTCACCACCAAAAGTGGCTATTCCCGAGTCCAGCGGCGGCACGTTGGCGGCATTGGCAAACGTTGAGGGCATAAAGGCGCTATTGACGGAGGTGACGCTGAGTGTGCTTTCGTAACGGGCCGGGGCGCGCGGCGGACGTGGCGGCAGGCCCTGCTCGATCGCGCTGCTTGAGTCGTTTCCGGCGGCTGCAACGATGAGCGCGCCGTGGCTGTGCAGACTTTCAAATAAGAGACGCAAGCCCTCTTCGATATGGTTAAGTACGCGCGTCACACCGTTCAACTGCGTTGTCGACCACTGCCGGCTATCGAACCATATGTACGGGAGACGGCGTATATCGGGCATGACGGTCAGGCTGAGGTTGATGACGAGCCGCCGGATGGAGCCGGAGACCATCTCGCGCTCGAGATCGGTGAGGACAGCGAACAGGCTGTACAGGTCACTGCCGCCGTAGTCGTTGAGGACACGCACCAGGCGGATACGCGCGCGGGGAGCCACATCGCGCAGCAGGCCAGCAACCGAGACGCCGTGATCGGGCATTAAATAATAGCGCGCGTCGCTGGAGTAGCCGCGCCCGGTGCGCGCGTCGTTGGTCAGTGGATAGCGGTCGTACTCGACGGCAAACGAACCATCTTCGTTGCGCAGATCGGTCGCCAGGCGCTGCAGGAGCCAGTTGCGCCGCCATTCCAGTCGCGTGGCGGCACTGCGTATGCGATCGGGATGCTGCGCGGTGTCCAGGACAGCGATCAGGACATCCTCCGCGCCCTTCGAGTCCAGCGGAATGCCCTGGTCCAGCAGCCTGACATGCCAGCCCAGCAAGGCGTTTCCGGGCGAGGGTACATCCAGCGCCGGCGCGGGTCGCGGTGGCAGCACCGGCCCCCCGTCGCCGTAGAAGAGTGGTGCGGCGGTCACTAACCAGTTTGGCATTGCGGAGACGATATGCAGCCCTACCCGCGCGAGATGCTCAAGATGCCCTTGCAGGTAGGAGAGCGCCATTGGCAGCGGATCGTTCACCGCCAGATCGCTGTGGCGCGCGTGAAAGAAGATAGCAATGAGCGGCTGCTTACGATGCAGGCCAAAAATAAACGAACGGCGTCGTACTGGCGGCATTCCCGGCGTATCGCTCCATCGCCCATAGGTGCCGTAGGGCTCTAGCGCGAGGTTGTACTGCGCCAGGAACTCATTTAACCGGGCACGTACCTGCTCAACTACTAATTCCTGCGCATCATCGCCAGGAATACGCGGCAAGCGTACAATCACGACCATTTCGCCGGGAACCCAGTGAAATAATTCCTCCGGAGCTCCCATAAACTCTGTTGAACTACGAGACATGCACGAAAATCCCCCCCACTATGTGGTGATTGAGTGTGTGCGGCGCTGCTTGCTCTAGTGGGCGCAGCGTAGGTAGAAGTCAAAAACGTTTCCTGGCGTTGTATTATATCTTACTGTAGAGCAAGAGACAAACAGCCCCTGGACGATCTGCAAGAATCGCCATGCGCTCCTCCTGTCTGCTATAATCGTGATTGATGCGTGAGCATTATCACCAGTATGGCGATACGTATTCACAACAGGCGCAATAGCCAAAGAAAAATAGAACATATTACGTAGTGTGTGGAACAGGTTATACAATAGGAGGTTTCGCGTGAGCGAATTTAACCGGGAGCAAGCGCTTGCCCGCTACATCGAACTACACGAGAAGCGAGGGGCGGAGTTCGACTCCCTTCCAGATGTCGAGCGCAGAGTCGCCCGTGGCGACTACGAGTTCTTTTCGAGCGTTGACATTGAGTTATGGGAGCTTATACAGGAAGCGCAACGCAACGGCTTTATCCTTGAATGGAACTGGGATGGACAGGACATTGTGTATACCTGTGAGCAGATGTCTCCAGAGGATCACGCAGCTTTTTTGGCAGAAGAGCAGGAAGTGCTACTGGAGGACCTGAAATGGAGGTATTCGGAGGGACTTATTGAGCCGTGAAGGTACGCGAAGAAGCTACAAGACGGGGCTGGATCGAACACACCAGCAATATGTGGCGATACTGACTATAGCCTGTCTCTATAGAGACAGCAAAACTTTGTCGCATTAACAGGGAGTTTATACTATGTATAGCCAGCGTCTCTGCAACACTCTCATTGAGCTACTACGGATTCCAAGCACATCGGGTCACGAGGAACAGGTACGCGCATATCTACAACAACAACTCGTGGACCTGGGACTCGCCCCGTCCGTCGATGGGTTGGGCAACCTCGTTGCCACGCTTACCGGTGAGGGCAGACCGCTCCTACTCAACGCTCACATGGACCGCGTGCCTCCTGGCCTTGGACACGAGCCCGTTCTGCGCGCTGGCGTCCTCTACAGCGATGGCACAACCAATCTAGGAGCCGACGATGCCGCCGGTATCGTTATCATTCTAGAGGTGCTGAAGCGTACCTTTGAGCAACAGCTTCCTCATCCGCCGCTCGTGCTCGTCTTTACAGTACAGGAGGAGACGGGCCTGTGTGGAGCAAACGGCTTCGACGGCTCGGCGTGGCATGTCACAGACGGGATCGTTTTCGATAATGTCTTCGAGGCCGGCGTAGTTGTTTCGCAGGGTGCTGCGTACGAAGCCTTCGACGTAACAATCTCTGGTCGTACTGGACATCCAGGCAAGGACCTGGCACAGACCGTCAACGCCATCGATATCTTCCGCGCCGCCAACTACCCACACGGTCCCCCGAATAACGACCAGACGCGTATCAACGTGGGACGCATCAGCGGTGGCAGCACGCGCAACGCCGTGCCCGCTCAACTCACCCTCGAAGGCGAACTACGCAGCTTCGAATCCGAGGCAGCGCGTAACGACTATAAGCAAGCAATACGGGCAGCCTTCGAGCAGGCGGCGCAACGCTTTGGCGGTCGCGTCGAAGTCACCTTCAAGACGCATTCCACAGGCTACCGCGTCGATACTGACGAACCCCTCCTGAAGACCTACCAGGCCGCGCTCGCCCAACGCGGAGCCACGCTCGAACTCAGGCCCACCTTCATCGGCAGCGATGCCAGCGGCTTCCGTCCTTCGATACGCGTGTTTACCGTCTCCACGGGCGTCGTCAATGAGCATTCCGTGGAAGAATATGTAGCGCTGGAGCCGCTGGAGCAACTGGTGGAGGATGCGCTGCGGGTGTTGAAGTTGTGGCAGAAGGAGAAAGCTAAAGGATGGGCATAAAATCGCGCCTCTACGTGTTACAATAAGTGAAATACATAGGGTCTATTAAAAAGCGAGGACACATATTATGGCAAAAGTCTATGGCGTTATCATCATCGGCTCCGGGCCGGCGGGCTATACCTCCGCGATCTACGCGGCACGCTCCAATCTCTCGGTTCTCATGTTTCAGGGCTACCAGTTGGGCGGCCAGTTGATGCAGACGAGCGACGTGGAGAACTATCCGGGCTTCGAAGAGGGCATCCTGGGCCCCGAGATGATGGACAAATTTGAGCAGCAGGCGCGCCGTTTCGGGGCGGAACTGATGCCTGAGGATGTTACCTCGATTGATTTCAGCAAGCGCCCATTCACGGTCTGGACCGACTCCGGCAAGTATCAGTCTGAGGCGATTATCATCTCGACGGGCGCGAGCGCGAAGTGGCTGGATCTGCCCAACGAGAAGCGCCTGCAGGGTCGCGGCGTCACAGCCTGCGCAACCTGCGATGGCTTTTTCTTTAAGAACAAGGATGTCGTGGTGATCGGCGGCGGCGATACCGCGATGGAAGAGGCGCTCTTCCTGACACGCTACGTTAACCACGTAACGCTGATTCATCGCCGCGATACGTTCCGCGCCAGCAAGATCATGCAGGACCGCGTGCGCAAGAATCCGAAGATCGACCTGCTGATGGAGAGCGGAGTGATCGATGTGCTGGGCGAGAATGCCGTGACGGGCGTGCGCGTCCGCAACACGCGAACGGGCGAAGAGATGGACCTGCCGGTGCAGGGCGTCTTCCTGGCGATCGGCCATCAGCCAAATACTGAGCTCTTCAAGGGCATCATCGATATGGATAAGGTCGGCTATATCGTGCCGGTCGAACATACGATGACCAACATCCCTGGCGTCTTTGCCGCTGGCGACGTTACCGATCATCGCTATCGCCAGGCCGTTACCGCCGCCGGCGATGGCTGCCGCGCCGCGATCGATGTGGAACGCTGGCTGGAAGACCAGGGTGAACCCGTCACCGTAGAGAACTGGGACTAATGCTTCATATAACAGGCCCATCTCTGTAAGATGGGCCTGCCTCTCGTCATTCCCTCTTTCAACGATATTTGCCACAATGACATCTCCATCGCTTCCGCGCTAAAAATACGCAATAATGTAGCAAAAATACTCAAAATTAGGGATATACAGACTGCAATGGATGTGTTACCATGATTGCGCTTTGAAAGACAACCAGTGGCACATTGCAGCGCATATGAGAGAGGTGCAGCATCATGGACATTCCCGAAAAGACAGGAGCTATCACCGTCGATACTCCCACGGTCTCACGTCCCGTTTCTCTCTTCGAGCAGATCAATATCAACGTCTTCTGGCTGGCAAACCAGTTCCATTGGAACGCAATCATCGCGGTCATCATTCCCAGCATGGTCGCCAGGCTCCTCGATCCCGCCCACAAGGATATCAACCTGCCGCTGGTCGTGATCTGGGGCACACTTGTCGCCGTCGTAGTCAATCCGCTGGTCGGGGCCTTCTCCGACTACGCGACGTTCCGCCTGGGTCGGCGTCGACCTTTCATGATCATCGGCACCATTGCGAATGTGATCGTCCTGGTCTTCTTCGCCTTCACGCCCTCGCTCAATCGCGGCGTCCTGCTCTTGAGTATGGCCGTGCTCTTTTTCTTGCTGCAATTCAGCAACAACCTGGCAAACTCGCCGTGGAGCGCCATCATCGCTGATAAGGTGCCGATACAGCAACGCGGCCTGACCGCTGGTATTAACGGCGTCTGCCTCCTGCTCGGCACAGCCCTTGGTTCGATTGTGGCTGGTCTTATCGTCAATAAACGGGACACGCTGCCGATGTATAGGAGCGAGATCGCGCAGATCTTCCTGCTGATCGCGGCGGTGCAGGCCCTCGTGGTGACCTATACAGTCCTGATGGTCAAAGAGACTCCGCTGCCACGTGAGCAGCGCGTCACTCTGCAACTACGTCCATTCCTGCGCAAGTTCTTCTTCAAGCCCTCGCGCTATCCCGACCTCTCCTGGGTTCTGCTCGGACGCCTGCTGATAATGATGGGAGTCTGGGGCGTCTTTTATTTCTTGCAGTACTATGCCGACGATGTCCTGCACGTCGCGGGCGAACAGTTCATCGGCGGCGTCTTCCTCCCCATCCTGCTGGGGGCCGCGCTGCCGACCTCGGTTATCGCGGGCTGGGTGTCGGACCACTGGGGGCGCAAGGGACTGGTCTACCTGGCAGGCACTGTGATGACCATCGTGTGCATTCTCTTTATCGTGTTGCAAAATCCGACCGGGGCCCTTATCGCCGCCGTCTTTTTCGGCATCGGCTACGGCGCCTACACCAGCGTCGACTGGGCACTCGTCGCCGATGCTCTGCCACCTACCGACGAGGCGGGAAAGTTCCTGGGCATCTGGTCGGCAATGGGCATTCTCCCGCAGGTCATTGGGATCAGCATCGGCGGCATCCTGCTGCAGGTGCTGCAAGGAATGCCCAATCACTTCGGCTATACGGTACTCTTCCTGGTCACGATTGTCTATTTTGCCCTTGGAACCATTGTGATTTACCAGGTAAAAAGTGTAAAGTGACATCTCCCCCTGCCATTCAGGCAAGGGCTTCTCATCCTCACGGTTGAGAGGTTCCTGCTTCAACGGGAGTCGCCCGACGAGCTTTCGCTCGAACAGGTCTTCCACTCCCTCCACAGGCAGCAACCGAGAGCCCCTCGGCCAGAATATTTTTGGCGGCATTGCTATCGCGGTCATGCCAGGTACCGCACGCAGGACAGACCCATTCGCGCACATCGAGCGGAAGGTCTTCCACCACATGCTTGCAGGC
>DAOTTD010000193.1:0-5293 GCA_034438015.1 Ktedonobacteraceae bacterium
TGGCTTTTCCAATATGCTGCTTTCCCCCTCGCCTTTCAGCTTAAGGTAGATTGGATGACCCAGGAATATTCCTCTTCATTCCTCCTGGCTGGACCAGGAATACTGTGATGCGTGACATGGCGCACAAACCCGTAACGAATAGGTCAATATGGTCTCGATAGCGTGTCAGGCTTGTCACAATGGCTGGTGATGGTACTTGTATCCAGGAAACCAGGTCCACCTCGCCCGCCTGGTTCGAGTTGCTCGCTACTATGGCACGATATCCGCAGTCGGTTACGGCGTTGACCGGTAACCAGCTCAGCGTGGGGGTTGAGCTCCCTATCTGTATGTTGATCCCGCGGAACGTTATAATATCCGTGTCCGGATAGTCCGAACACCTGGTGATCCCATACGCTTCCAGCGTTTCGACGCTCCAGGTGAGCTGCTGGACATTTTGTATGGGTAAACCCGAATTGGCGATCCCCTGGAATTGGCAATTGTAGCTGAACGAGCTGCCCGACTGACCAGAGAGCGTCATCACCCCGACCAAAGTGTCGCCTGGATTGACTTGAATAAGTTGGCTATGGAACGCCTGTCCCCCTTGCCCGTCGGCGTACCAGCTTGCAACGGCCCAGTAGTTGCCCCCGCCTGCGGCCGATGAGCCCCATTGCAAGACCGGCTACTAGATCATGGTGGAGTTCTGAATCCCGTTGAAGAGAAAGATCGTTTGACCGGACTGCGTCGTTGGCGCAGGCGGAACGGTCCAGGTGGTGCTAAATGAGGAGATGGGATTTCCCGTCGTGTTACTCCAATCGGCATACGCAATCCAGCCGCTGCCAAAGGTGGGCACGATCTCCGACGGCACGGCCACATTCCCAGGCATGAGGGGGGTATTGCCAGGGCGAGGCGCAATGTGTCCGAAGTCGGCCACGACCTGGCCGGATGGGTCCAGCTTGCGATGATGGCCGCCGCTTCCATCTAGCACGTGGCCTGGCTCAATCAAGTGGACCAGCGACTTGTGCCTTAGACCGCCGGGCGTCAAAACAAAGTCTTCAGCCATATTTAGGGGTTCTCCTTCTTGTGTGCGGGGGATGATCCTCGCGTTTCCGCTCTCGTCAACATAGACGGCTTCGCCCGGCCCGACTGCATGCACGCGATCTTTGGGTCGGGGTCCACCGGGTGCGATGACGAGTTCTTCTTTCCTGGTTGTCTCATCTGACTCGTTGCTCATCGTTCTTTCCTCTCTGTCGGTTTTTTTCTAAGAGGCAGGCAACCTGCGTCAATGTAGCCGCCACGTTTATAGACGATGGAACTGTTTTTGATAATTTGATAACGATAATATTGGCATCAATTATTAATCGAAAAAGTCACCACTTCAGCCGCAACGCAAAATGCTCTCGCCGCTGGCTGTTCCTGGCAAGAAGCCAGGAACAGCCAGCAGGTAGCAACATTCCCAGTTAATTTTTAACGCAGGGCCTTATTCGACGACGAATATATCCAACTCCAAATCTTGTCCCCAACCTTGCCCCTCATTGTCAGGATCAATCCTTGTGATGAGAGTCGTAATGCTACTGGAATCTGTCGCAATGACTTGAGTTGCAAACTGGTCTGGGAAGTCGTTGTTCTGATTGTCAGTAAACTGGTTTTGTCTGGGGTGAAGCTGTATCATGAAAGGCGTTGGTGAGCTAAAGCTAAAACCAGTGATGGTGAGTAGTACAGAACTGGGCCAAGATCCCACATCCACAATAGCGACATCTACATTTCCGAGACCGGGTACAAAAATTCCTGCTGGAGCTGCCGCTCCGGCTTTCCGTTCTGCAAGAGAGAGCGTTTTCAAATCTCGGACGGCTTTGGTGGCCTTAACCACAGCTTGAGTGGTCATACATTTTCCTCCTAAACGGTTCTCATCCTCTGGATGAGAAGAGCAAGTGTACTGACTTCTACGAGAAAGGTGAACTGAGCTTCACTTTTGTCTTTCTCCTCACAAGTCTAGCATCATATGGTGCAGAATGCGCCATCAAAACTGAGGGTTTTTGTGAGGAGGAAACGAACCGCCCCCAGTCAAAACTGAAGGGGAATACGCATCAAGCTAAGAACTGTTGCGTTAAAAAAGGGAGAGCAAACAGGAATTCATGACTCAAGAGTTACCGGGATCACTCACGGTATAGGAATAATAGCTAATGCCATACACCGGTAATCCACCTTGAGATACAACTGGTGCTACAATAGTAGTGTGCTCATACGTCTTTATTTATTGGAGGCGAATTACTAGAAACCGAGGCAGGGGTATGGCATATCAAGGCAATAGGGATGACATGGATCGCCTGATCGGGCAGCAGCTCGACAACTTTCGGGTGATCGAGCGCATCGGGGTCGGCGGTATGGCAACGGTCTTTCGGGCATACCAGCCGTCCCTTGAGCGCTACGTGGCGCTCAAGGTCCTGCCGATAAAGCAAGCGCAAGATCCGGTATTCTTCAAGCGCTTTGTGCAAGAGGCGCGCTCGATCGCTCGCCTGGCTCATCCCAATATCGTGCACATCTATAACTTCGGCGAGCAGGGCGACATTAAATATATCGCTATGGAGTATGTCGATGGCGGCACGCTTAAGCAGCGCCTGGGCCAGCCGCTGCCCGTAAGGCAGGCGGCGGAGTTCGTCATCCAGGCCGCGAAGGGGCTCGAGTGCGCCCATAAAAACGGCATCATCCATCGCGATATCAAGCCCGCTAATATGTTGCTGCGCAAAAATGGACACCTCCTGCTCACTGACTTTGGTCTGGCGAAGATCCTTGAGGACACGACGAATATCACACGGACGGGCGCACGGCTGGGAACTCCGCATTATATGTCACCCGAACAGGGGACCGGCAAGCCCGTGGATGCGCGCACAGATATCTACTCGCTGGGTATAGTCCTGTACCACTGCCTGGCGGGCGAGCCGCCCTTTCACGCCGACAATCCGCTCTCCATGAGCGTCAAGCACCTGCAAGATCGGCTCCCCGTGGAGAAGCTGACGGCCAACAATCACGTGCCCGATCTGATCGTACAGGTCGTCCTGAAGATGACAGCGAAACAGCCAGGCGAGCGCTATCAATCGGCGGCTGAACTCATCGACGCCCTGAGCAATGCCGTCACGGCGACGGAGGCGATGGTGCGCAGGAAGAGTGGAGGCGATCCACGCCATGCCCCACCCGCTGACCCTCGTGCTACGCCGCAGGGGCAGCCGCACAATAACCAGCAACCGGACGCGAGCCGGGCCTGCTTCCGCTGTGGGGAGCCGAATAAGAGTTCGCGCCTCTACTGCATCATCTGTGGCGATGACCTGTCGAATAAACGGGCCAGCGCAGACCGCTACCTGGCTCCCAATGGCCTCCCGCTGCTGGCGCGCCTGTCGCTGCAGGACGGACCGATGGCCGGACGCGCGCTGCGCTTCCACCAGGATACCACGACCATCGGACGCGCCACGGGCAACGATCTTGTGGTCTCCGGGCCTACGGTCTCACGCTACCAGGCGCACCTCAACTTCGTCGACGGGCGCTGGTACGTGGAAGATCTTCAGAGCGCGAACGGGACGATGGTTAACGGGAAGCGCATTCACGAGCGCACGTTTCTAAAAGATGGCGACCTCATCAATTTTGGGGATGAGCGCGTCGTCTTCAATATCGTCACAGGCGGTCAACCCGGTATGGGCAATGGCGCCAACGCGCCGCACCCGAAGAGCGGTCCGGGTCCAGCACAGGGCCGCAGCGCCTGAGTGGCTCATTGAGGTGCTACCCAGACATGGGCGCTGTAGTCCATGCTGCCGGAGACGATCAGGCGCCCGTCTGGAGACCAGGCCACCGACCATAGGCCCTTCTTGTGTTTAGTGTAGAACAGCAGCGGCTTTCCGTCAACGATCTCCCAGACCACCACGAGCGGCAGGCCGCCACAGGCCGCCGCGATCATCCTTCCATCAGGCGACCAGGCGATCGCTTCTACGCCGTTGGAGACATTACTGCTGGTAGGCACCTTATAGGCGATAGAGAACTTCTCCGTGAAGGCATGCCACACCTGGATCGTGCCATCCTCACTGGCAGAAGCGATGAGATCGCTCTCCGCTTTTGGCGACCAGGCAACGCTGCGCACGGTCCTGTCGTGACCCTTGTAGGTCGTTATGACCTGCCCGTTCGCGGCATCCCAGACATAGACCGTGTTGTCGCCTGCCATCAAAGGATTCTTATTGCCAGAACCCGAAGCTATATAGCGATCATCATGCGACCAGGCAACGCCGAACACCGGACTTTTATGCTGCGTGAAGGTCAGTCGGCGCTGGCTCGTCTGTGCGTTCCAGAGCTGCACCTGGTTATCCTCGCTTCCAGATGCGATGAAGCTCCCATCATATGACCAGGCAAGCGAACGCACTGGCCTGGTATGCCCGGTATACGGTGATGCAGGCAAGTCGCTTCCGTCATTTGAAAGCCATACATGCACTTTGCCCGCCTCGTCGCCGGAGGCGATATAGGCGCCACTGGGCGACCAGAGCGCGGCCTTTACCGGATTTGTCTTGAGGGGCGGTGTGAGCTTCTCCCGCTTATGGCCCAGGTAGACCAGCTCGTGACCTCCATTTGTCGCATCCCACAGCCTCACCGTTTCGTCCTTGTCGGCGGCGGCGCTGGCAATGCGCTTGCTATCGGGCGACCATGCGACCGACTTTACCTCGTCGACATGCTTTGTATAGGTAAAGATGGTCGTGCCGGGGGATGGAGGATGCGCATTGATGGTCGTGCCGGGAAGCGGAGGACGCGCATTGATGGTTCCTCTATTGCTCAACTCAAAGGCGGCAATACCGGCGCTCAGCACAGCGGCAAAGCCGAACAGCGCGCCTATCACGGTGCGACGCGATGGACGCCAGGATCGTGCATGCGTCGACGAGGTCTGTGGCAGAGTTTGTGCCTTATATACAGGGGCGGCAGAAGGTACCTGTATGGGAGGAATGGTCGCAGCGCCCTGCAAGTCGCTCGAACTGGTCGATGCTTCGGAACCCCCTGGCTGGAGCGAGAGGACCGTAGGCGGCTCGTTGCTCGCATCTTCCAGAGCCTGCGCGAACTCCTGTACGGTTGCAAAACGCTCATGTGGATCCTTTGCCAGTGCCTTGAGCACCACTTTTTCTACCGCGGGCGAGATGGTGGGATTGATAGCACGCAGCGGTGGAGCAGGCGAGAATATCAATTGGGTAATCACTTCACCATACGAGCCTTCAAACGGGCAGCGACCGCACAGCCACTCGTAGGCAACCGCAGCCAGCGAGTACTGGTCGCTCGCGAAACGGGGTTTGCC
>DAOTTD010000194.1:0-38672 GCA_034438015.1 Ktedonobacteraceae bacterium
ACTCCGGGTTCTTGCATAGGGAGCGTGAACCCACAACAGACGAGAAGCGTCAGGCCCTATAGCCCAGGCTTCTCGCCTCCTCGTATGACTTCTGCGCCTTATCGTCTTGCCCCTGGAGTTCGAGAAGCAAGCCGAGCTTATAGTACGCCTCAGCATTTTTAGGGTTACGCGATATAACCAGCGCGGCGTTTATGACCGCCTCACCATATCTACCCAGCTTACTCAGTATCTCGCGCTTGAGAGCATAGGCATAGTCATAACTGGCGTTAAGGGCAATAGCCTGGTCGCACGCCGCCAGGGCATCATTGTAGCGCTCTAATTCGTACAACACCGCCCCTTTATTGGCGTAGGCGGTGGCATCGCGCGGCACGAGACTGATCACGCGCTCGTAGGCGAAAAGGGCCTCCTCGAAGCGCTTCAGACTGTAGAGAATAGCTCCTCTTTCGATATGCGTACGGACATCATTCGGGCTGACATGAATTTTGCGCTCACAGGCATACAACCGCTGTAAATTGTCCTGAGCACGCGCGAGAACTAACTTGAGGTCTTGAGCAAGTGCATTGGTAGGATTCAGGGCCAGCGCCTGCTCACACGCGGCGGAGGCGTCGGCATAACGAAAAAGATAGAGAAGGGCTTCACTCTTCGTTACATAAGCTGTGACATTTCTGGCATCAAGCTTCAAAACCTGGTCGCACACAGCCGGAACCGGCTCATACTTTTTCAGCTTCATAAGAATGGTGGCTTTTCTTAAATGGTTGAATGCATTTCTTGGTTGTAGGCGCAATGCCTGTTCATAGGATGCTAAAGCCTCAGCAAATTGTTCCAATTTTCGCAGTGCGTCGCCTTTTTTAACATATATAAGCGCATTACCCTGATTGTACTGCAGCGCCTGGTCATAGGCAACAACCGCCTTCTTATACCTCCCTGATCCAAAAAGGGCATCACCCCTTCCCAGATATGCCTGGCGCCTTGCAGACTCGAATTGCGCCGCCTGGCCGTATACAGCAAGCGCCTCCTCGAAACGATCTAGCCTGCAGAGCGCGTCGCCTTTGCCCAGATAAGCTTGAGGCTTCGTTGCCTCGAACTGAGTAGCTCGCTGATAAGCGCTGACCGCATCTACGAAATTTCCCGCTTTATAAAGTGCATCACCTTTTTTAAGATGGGCCAGCGTATACCTGGAATCGCGAGTTATAGCCTCATCGTACGCCAATAGCGCTTCTTTGTAGCGCTTCAAGTTGAGCAGCGCCGTACCCTTTTCTGTGTAGGCATGAGCGCTCTGCTGATCAAGTTGTATTGCACGTTCACAGGCTACAAGTGCTTCTTGATAACGCAAAAGCTCATTCAAGGCTGCGCCTTTATAACTATAGGCCATACTGAGATTGGGATTAAGCTTGATCGCACGCTCACTACTCGTCAAAGCATCTTTATAGCGACCGGTCGCATATGCAGCCCTGCATAATCCCACCAGAGCTCGCCCATTATATACCACGGCTTCCTGTATATAGTCGCCTGCACGCTGAAGCTGTCCCAATGCTTGATTCAATGCGGTTGTGGCTTGATCATAGGACTGCTTTTCGAGTAGATTTTCTCCGTGCTCCAACAAATTCGTGATGCAGATCTCAGAGACGACACGATCAATCTTTCCAGCAATCTCGGCGAGCGTTCTTTCGCGATCTGGTCTATCTTTAATCGGCCTGGCGTCCTCCGGTAACATCTGCAGTCTGCTGAACGGTGCCCCTTCCCAGTGAGCATAGCGCAAAATCACGGGAATGACGCGCGCCTTTCCCGCGTTATGCCGCCTGATCGCAACCATCATTTCTTTGTCATAGTAGTAGTTAGAGGCTATAAAATCCGGACTGATCAAGAGAAGAATGATCTGCGCCGTCCTAAGGTGCTGTTTGATCTCCTCGTCACGCTCCATACCGGGACTGATGTTTCCATCGTACCAGTCGATCATACGGTTCGAACGTCTCAAGAGCGCAAGATGTTTATCCAATTCATCACGTAGATTTTTATCTTGTGGCGCGTAACAGTACATCAGAGTTACTGCGGGTGGCGGTGGGTTCGCCATAGGGTTAGCTCCTGGCTAGCATGTAAAAAGATGCATTAAAATACGTGGTTCTAAAGAATCTAAGAAAAAGTATATCGCGCCACTTATACAGTGACAAGCATCTATAAACTTAGCAGGACCAATAGCTTATCACCGCGAATTGAACACTCGTGCTTTGCGCCTCCTCTCCAGGCATGATACACTATCCCCATCACAACATACTGCCAGCACTGACGAAACGAAAGGCCATACGACCATGCTTGTCGATCTCAGAAGTGATACAGTGACCCATCCTACTCCGGCGATGCGCGAGACGATGTACCGGGCGGAGGTGGGCGACGATGTGTACGGAGAAGATCCTACGATCAATCGCCTGCAGGAGCTGGCGGCGGAACGCATGGGCAAGGAAGCGGCGCTTTTCGTGCCCAGCGGGACGATGGGCAATACGATGGCAATGCTAACCCACGCCGGACGCGGACGCGCGGTGATCGTGGGCGATGAGTCGCACGTGTACCACTACGAGGCGGGCAGCGCGTCGACGCTGGGCGGCGCGCCCATGTGGGTCGTTCCCACGCTGGCAGATGGGCAGTTGGACCTGGAGAAGGTGCGCGCGGGCATCGCCGATGAGAGCGATGAGCATGTGGCGGCAACGGCTCTGGTGTGTATTGAGAATACGCATAATCGCTGCGGCGGGCTGGTTCTGAGCGTTGAGCAGGTCGCCGAGATAGCCGACCTGGCCCACAGTCGCGGCGTCGCGATCCATATGGATGGTGCGCGCATCTTCAATGCGTCTGTCACCTTGAATGTTCCCGTCAGCGCGCTGGCGGCTCCGGTGGACTCGGTTATGTTCTGCCTCTCCAAGGGCCTGAGCGCGCCGGTCGGCTCCTTGCTGGTCGGCAGCAAAGAGTTTATTCGCCGAGCCCATCGTGTGCGCAAGCTGCTGGGCGGTGGCATGCGCCAGGCGGGCATTCTGGCGGCGGCTGGCATCGTGGCGCTTGAGCAGATGGTTGAGCGATTGGCCGAGGACCACGAGCATTGCAAGCAGCTTGCACATGGCCTGGCCGACTATCCACAGATCGAGATCGCTCCCGAGCGCGTCGTCACCAATATCCTCAATTTCCGCCTGCTCAACGCGCAGCATGAGCGTTTGGATGAGGCCGAGACGCTGCGCTTTCTCGCGATAGCCGGCGAACACGGTGTTCTGATGGGCCACATGGGCGGCGGGTCCATCCGCGCCGTGACGCACTACGGCCTTGAGGCTCAACACATCAACGACGCCCTGACAGGGATCAGGCGCGCGCTCATCGCCATGCACCTCTAATTCCACGCACATGCTCTCTCATGCGCTGTGACGCTTGCCAATTTATAATAGGGCAAACATCACAGCACATAACCTTTACTTTCTATAGTTCCCCTCACCAATAGAATGGTTTCTACTCTCTCTATAAGCACTTTTTTTTACTGTGACTCATACATCGACGAGGAGAGATATATCATGCGCAATAACAGTTCCTTCTTCGGAGGTATCGCGGGCGGCATCGTTCTGATCGGTTTGGCGCTATCCTTCGCCCTGGGCGGCTTCAACCTACCTATCTTCTTCGTCGCGCTGGCACTCGCGGCCCTGGTCGGCTCTTTCAGCTCACGCAATCCGCGCGGAGTTTACGGCGGCATCCAGGGTGCCTTCTGGCTGCTCACCCTTGCGCTCTTCTTCGCCACGGGTTTTAACTGGATCTGGTTCCTGGTTGCGGCAGGTATCTCGGCCATCCTGGGGGCACTCGCCCAACCAATTCTCGCAGGACTCGGCGGCATAACGGCTTTCGGCATGAATCAGCAGCAGCCGCCATACCAACAGCCGTATTATCAGCCACCACAACAGCCATACCAGCCCCAGCAACCACCTTACCAGAACTATCAAGAGGGATACCAGCCTGAAACATACCAGGAGGGCGGTCAGCAGCACCAGTATCCGCAGACGCCTCAGCCATCTCAGCAGTACGAGCAGCCCCAGGCGCAGTATCCCCAGGAGATGCCGCCGCAACAATAATAGCATCATATGCACTCGCGAACGCTGTTCAAGTGCCCTGAACATTTGACAGGTTCTCTCAAGACGAGATAAGATCAAGCCAGACGCGCGCCTGATCTTCTTTCTAGTTCCAGCAATTCTGAGAGGAGCGGTACACATGGCATTGAAGAACTTCGACGGGGCAGTTGCAGTGCTCACCGGTGGAGCAAGCGGCATAGCACTGGCGACGGCGCGCGCGCTGTATGCCAGGAGCGCACACGTTGTTCTCGCCGATATCAACGAGCAGGGCCTTCAACAGGTCGCACAACAGGTCAAGGAGAGCAATCCTTCGTCGGTTAAGCAGGTGGTGGTGATGAAGACGGATGTGACGAACGCAGAACAAGTACAGGAACTGATGCGCCTGGCACTCGATACCTGTGGGCGCATAGACCTCGTGGTCTCCAGCGCAGGCATCGGTCGCGGAGGGCCAATCGATCTCTTCACAGCCCAGGAGATGCAGACGATGATGAACATCAACTTCATGGGCACTTACCACTGCGTTCAGGCTGCGCTGCCAATGATGCGCCAGCAGCAGAGCGGTTACTTTGTCTTCCTCAGTTCGGCGGCGGGCAAGCTATGCGTTCCTCTCCTGACGGGCTACTGCGCGAGCAAATGGGCAATACGCGGCTTCTCGACGGCCCTGCGCGCGGAGCTCTACGGTACAGGCATCGACATTACGACCGTCTATCCCTCCTGGGTAGACACTCCCATGATCCGGCAAGAGGGTATGGAGTTTTTGAATATCGATGTCAAGCTGACTGCGGAACATGTTGCGGAAGAGATACTCCAGGCCGTTCAGGAGGGACGCCACGATCTGACCCTGGCACCCGACGAGGGCACGGCGCTGCTCCTCGCAGTTATGAAAGACGATCCCGATAGAGCGGAACAGCTTATGGGACAGGCCTTCCAGCAGCGCCTGCGAGAGGTCTTCGGTGGCTAGAAGCAGGCAGATTATGCTAACACACGCGTAGAAAGGATGGGATCGTGAGCGGCTACTTCGGTCCGCATAGCGCCACCTGGAAGATCGGTAGCGAGGCGGTCCTGGTTTTTGGAGGTGCGCGCGCGGTATTGATGCAGCTCGCGCACCCCCTCGTCGCGATGGGTGTGCGCGAGCACAGCAGCTATATGAGCGATCCATTCGGTCGCACCGAACGGACTTTTCTGCTCGGACAGATGCTGGCGTTTGGCTCGAAGCAGACTGCGCACAAGGCGGCGTCCACGATCAATCGCCTGCACACCCACGTCTACGGGACGCTCCCGGCTACGGCGGGCGCCTATGCTGCCGGAAGCCCGTACCGCGCGCACGATCCAGCGCTGCTACTCTGGGTGCACGCTACCCTGATCGATACCATTCTGCTGACCTATCCGCTCTTCGTCGCTCCCCTCAGTTACGAGGAACAGGAGCGCTACTACCAGGAGTCCAAAGCCCTCGCACAACTGCTCGGTCTCGCACCGTCCGCGATGCCGAAGACCGTAGCAGACCTGCACCAGTATACGCACGAGATGGTCTACAGCAATCGCCTCGCCGCCACACCTCAGGCGCGCCAACTGGCCAGACAGGTGCTCTTCCCGCCCGCTCCAGCCGCGCTCATGCCATTGATGCATCTCAATTTACAGATCACAAGTGCTCTCCTGCCCGCCCCGGTGCGCGAGATCTTCGATCTAAGGTGGAGTCCACAACGACAAAAGGTGTTTGACCTGTCAACGGCAGTTGTGCGCCTGACCCTTCCGCGCCTGCCTGCCTCGCTGCGCACGTTCCCGATCACGCGCAGGATGATGGCGGGTCACTGAAACGTTACGCAAAGGTCGGCGCATAATTAGTGAGAGACGGCGCCGGTCACAAAAAAGGCCATGATGATCAGCCAGCTAATCACCAGCGCGATCATGATACGCACGGTGAAGCCGGAAATAGAGAGGTGACGACGGCCCGCAGAGATTCCACGCGCGGCGACTTTATGTACATCCATAGAAATTCTCCAACGTATACTTCAGAGGCACCCTGGGCGTGCCAGGATGCTTTCTACTGAATAGAACGATAGAAAATTACGGATATTAACACTGACTACTTTTTGGGCCTCTTCTGGCGACATTCTTCGCACTCACAACTTGCGCGCAACTTTTCGTAGGTATAAATGCCGGTCTTGTGCCCGTCCTCCCAGACGGGCGTGAGGCCATAGCGACCGACGGGCTGGATATTGACCAGCGTCGTCTCTTCAACACTCAGGCTCTGTTTGCTCTGCAACATGCCCGGCTGACCGCCTTCGCCTGCACACCAGGCACAGGGGCAGGCCCAGCGCAGGTTCTCCCAGTCATGCACGCTCTCGTGCTCGTCGCTCCATGATAGAAACAGCTTCCGATTCTCCTCGTCGAGCAAAAACGATGTCGGCACTGGATGATCATATTGGCTCATATATATCGGCTCCTCTACTGAGCATAGATAGGCTAGATGGGATGGAAAGGGAAACCAGAGAAGTGGATGCGCCGCTTCACCCGATCCCTTCTGAACACCACACTCTCATTATACGTCTTTTACGCGTGCAGGTCTACGCGCCCAACTCCCTAATGGCCGCCTGACCACTTTAGCCAGGAAGGGGTACCAAAAGCATGTAACGGCATACAGAAAGTTACCTACGCTCACCGTGCTGCGTTTTAGCTGGTAGGGTTAACCATTATACTGAGTAGAGTTGATTATTATAACGGAGTTTGATCTATGCTAGAGATGTTGTTGATCGGGGGCATTACGGGTATATGCGCAGCAATTATAGTCTCATTACTTTTCATGCTGCTACAAAGACGCACGATAGCGAGCGCTCAGTCCGTACAGCAGGCGTGGGAACGGGCCCAGGAGACGCGCCGCCAGCAGTGGCAGACCCGGCAAGAGGAACGCTTCTTCGCGTTCGAGAGCATGCTGAGCGCGCAGATACAGCAGCTCCGCGATGAATGGCAGGAGTGGGAGGCGAAGGACGCCGAACGCGCGGAGATACTACGACACCAGTACGGGCTGGCCACGACGCAGGCACATATAGAGTACGAACTGGCGCGCCTGCCTCGCGTTGAGGATACTCCCCTGACCCTCGAACACCAGCACAACATTCCTTTGCGCTGGCAATCGCCGAGGCTGCAGGGCGCTGATCTCTCACATCGCAACCTCTCTTCGCGCTACCTTGGCTACGCCGACCTGCGCGACGCGCACCTCGTTAACGCCAATCTCTTCATGGCCGATCTCTCGCGTGCATGGCTGGCAGGCGCTGACCTCAGCGAGGCCGATCTCTCGGCGGCGAATCTTACAGAGGCAGACCTGCGCGGCGCCGTGCTGACTGGCGCAAATTTCCAGGTCACCGACCTTAATAATTCGGTATTGATCGGCGCCGATCTACGCAAAGCGCGCAACCTCACGCTGGAACAGATTCACAGCGCGATCTACGACGACACCACCCGCTTCGATGAGGCCGTCGCCAACCACCTGCCACGCGGCCCTTACCCCCAACAGAGGCTCACGCCGCCCGCACCACCGGCTATCCAGCAAACCATCTCCGTCTCGTTCTCCCCCACTGCTGAACAGGATATGACAAAAGAAATGCCAGCACCATCCCCATCCCCTGGACAATGCTAGCATAAGATTCGAGGCTCTCCCCGTAGGGTTCCACGAGTCTTACAAAGCACTATACCCTTGCGAGGTTGAGCATCAGAGAACCATGGGTAATAATTCAATGTATTTGTTGCACGACAGGTAAAGAAAAACAAACCTTAGCATTGCAAGCGTCGTTAACCCTGACTATAAGCTTGCGCCAACAGATAAATGTGGTACACTTGGGGAAATTCTCAGCTCTGCAAACGCATGAAAAATCTATGACTTTAGAAGAGGATTACAGCAGCATATGGTAGACGAACAACATCTGCCGCTCGCAGGCAAAATCGCCTTAATCACCGGCAGCGGTCAGGGGATCGGGCGCGCCACGGCACTGCGCCTGGGACAGTCAGGCGCCGATATCGTGATCAACTACCGCAGCAATGCGACCACCGCCGAGGAGACAAAGGCAAGCATCGAAGCGCTCGGTCGACGCTGCATCGCCATTCAGGCCGACGTTAGCAACGAAGAGGATGTGGCGCGCCTCTTCGCTGAAGCTACGCAGCAGCTCGGTCCGGTGACGATCTTGATCAACAACGCAGGTACGACGCGCGATAAACTGATTCTACAGATGTCGCTTAACGACTTTGAGCACGTTATGAATACTAACCTGCGCGCTGCATTCCTCTGCACAAAGGCGGCACTGCGCGGCATGATGAAAGCGCGCTGGGGCCGCATCGTCAATGTGGCCTCGGTCGCAGGTCTGCTTGGGAACGCTGGACAGGCGAACTATAGCGCATCCAAAGCCGGAATCCTCGCCCTGACGCTGAGCACGGCACGCGAGATGGCCAGTCGTAACATTACGGTCAACGCCGTTGCGCCAGGCTTCATTCCGACCGAACTGACCTCGATCGTACCCGAGCAGCTCCGCAAGTTTATGCTCGACTCCACTCCCCTGGGACGCTTCGGCACGACCGAGGAGGTAGCCGCGACGATCAATTTTTTCTGCTCAGCGGAGGCAGGCTACATTACGGGACAGATCCTCTCGATCGATGGGGGTATGTCGATGCATATCTGAAATTCGTGAAACATGTTCGCAGTCACACCTCTCTAATTTAACAACAGGAATTTTCTGGTTAAGGAGACTGTGCATGACACTTATCGAGACTGAAGAGACGAATCGTTTCACCTATGAACGGTTCGCGGCACACACTTTTTATACTGATGTCAATCGCTCGCTTGTCCAACAGGCGCTTTCCCACCTGCCGAAGCGTGCAGGCAAACTGACGATCGTCGACATGGCGTGTGGCACAGGCGCGGTGACGCGCCTGGTCGCAGAGGAACTGGCAAGCCAGGGCCGCCTGGGTCAGGCACGCCTGATCGGTGTCGATCCCTCGGCGGATGCACTGCGATACGCCCGCACCGGCATGGACGAAATGGGCCTGGAGGCTCAGGCCGAGTTCATTCAGGGCGAGGCCGAAGACCTGCCCGCCCTTGTACAGAACGCCGACGTGGCTTTTTTCTGTAACGCGATCCATCTCGTCTCCGACAAACGCTCTGCTTTCGAGCAGATGTCTAAAATCCTGACTCCCGACGGCATTTTTGCCTGCAACAGCGCCTTCTATGAGGGTACCTACGTCCCCGGCACCGAACGCTTCTACCGCTTGTGGACACGGCGTGCCGTTGGCTGGCTGAAAAAGAATCATCCGGACGTACATTTATCTAGAGAAGCAAAGGCCATGGCGATGCAGTGGGCCACGCCCGAGGGCTATGTCGACCTCTTCAAGTCCGCTGGCTTCAGTAGCGTTGATACCTCTCAGACGGTCGCTATTGTCTCTCTCGACGCCTGGCGCGACCTGGGACAGTACTGGCTCTTCATCGATGGCGCTTTGCCTGGAGTTCCGCTCGTCTATGGAGCAGAAGCTCTGGAGACTGCCGTCTATCAGGTGGGACAGGAGCTGGGTATGACGGAAGTGCCGCGCATGTGGCTACAACTCGTGGCAACCAGGGGCTAAGTTCGGGCGCAATCTGCAAGTCTCCTGGCCTGGCATAAGGGAAGCACGCAGGCCTTTTCTGTGATAAAATAGAGAATGTGGGGAGCTTATCGGCATCTTTCCGCCGGGTTCCCAACATGTTATCTTCATCTCTATCGACACCCTCACAGGCGTCCTTCTTTGCAGCAGAACAGGAGCACAGTCGCATGCAATGGGAAGTCGCGACAACGGCATTCCTCGCTTCCGCAGTCGAATTCGTCGAAGCATTTACTATCGTCCTGGTCGTTGGCCTGACTATTAACTGGCGTAGCTCGCTCGCTGGCGCGTTCGCTGCGGCGGCCACGCTTGCCATAATCGTCACAACCATGGGAGTAGCACTGGTCCAGTTTGTCCCTATCGACATTTTACGTTTAGTCGTTGGCATCCTCCTTATCCTCTTCGGTCTCAAGTGGCTGAAAAAAGCGCTTCTGCGCTATAGCGGCCTGAAGGCCCTTCACGATGAAGAGGCGATCTTCGAGGAGACGATGGCCGAGATGCGCGCGCGTGGCGAGAAGACCGCCCCCCGCTTCGAACCCTTTGGCATCGCTCTTTCCTACAAGGCCGTCCTGCTCGAAGGTCTTGAGGTCGCCTTCATTGTGATTAGTTTTGGCACAAGCGCGGCCAGTAACGTCTGTTCGAAGACCTGCGGCATCAGCTCTGCCGCCGGCGGTGCAGTGGTTGCCGGCGGGCTGATCATCCTGCTGGGCGCGCTGGTCCGCGCGCCGCTCAAACAGATACCAGAGAATACGCTGAAATTTGTCGTCGGCATCATGTTGACGACCTTCGGAACATTCTGGACCGGCGAGGGCTTCGGCGTGACGTGGCCCTTCTCGGATCTCTTTCTGCTGGTCCTGGTGGCACTCTACCTGCTGGCCTCTTTCGTCCTGGTGACGTGGCTCAAGCAGGTCAGGCTCCAACGCCAGGTACAGGCTTCCAGGACCTCGACGATCTCACATGAGCAGGAGGAGGTACATCCATGAAGGCAATCAAAGCCGTTTATAACTTTATCGTCGGCGATATGATCATCCTGCTTGGCGTGATCGTCACTGTTATCGTGCTCGCGCTGATTAAGTACGTGAGCATACTGGCCCCACTGCGCGATATCTTGGGCGCGTTCCTGTTCCTGGCGGTGCTGGCAGTCCTGATCGCGTCATTGAGCCGCGAGGCACTGGGGAAACGCTAAAGCAAAGCGCCAGGCAGCAAGCGTCTATTAGCTACACAAAGTCGTAGCTGTCTCTGGCTATGCACTTTGCACCTATTGACGTAACGACGATAAAACGCATAAACTTGAGCTATGCTTGCCCATAAATTGCGCAGCATAGTTCACGCCTACCTGACCATATTAAAAAAGCATTAAAATCACATCGATAGGTGTTGACTAAGACTTTACGGGCTGTTATCATGAAGTACATGAGTTACATTTTAAATGAACATTACTGGATGGATTCGGAGCAATCCCACAGAAAAACACCTCTCGTTGGAGATAAGCATGCCGTCTCCATGTGTAGATGCCGAGAGCATAGGTGCTACGGAGTCTGATGAAAAATATGCGCGAAGCACAGACCTGGCGCGATTTGCTGGGAACTATCATTAGTGACAACAAAGAAAAACAACGCATTATCGAGGCGCTGGGCGTTACTTCTATCACGTTAACACGCTGGATCAATGGCGAATCGGATCCACGCCCGCAGAATCTACGCCACTTGCTCAGCGTTTTACCTCAGCATCGCGAACAGTTCGTCGAATTGCTCCGCAAAGAAAAGGGACTGGGCGAGCTCGCTAATCCTGTACCCGATGATGTACCCGGCGAGATCCTCTCCGAGTTCTACGCGCGCGTCCTTGTTGCACGGGCCACCACCACCGATAATTTGCGTTTCTGGTCGACCTGTAATCTTATTTTACAACAGGCCATCGGACAGTTAGATCCCGACCGCCAGGGTATGGCGATCTGGGTCGTCAGATGCATGCCTCCTTCAGGTCCTTATGAAAAAGTTCGCAGTCTGCGCGAGGTCGTTGGGCAAGGCACGTATCCCTGGTCGGGCAACCTTGAGCAACAGGCGATGTTCCTGGGAGCCGAGTCTCTGGCTGGAAACGCGGTGACGCTCTGCCGACCAGCCATTATTGAGAACCTGGACGAGGAACATAATCTGATGCCCGCCTCGCGTGTGGAGTCTGAGAAGAGCGCGGCTATCTATCCTATCCTCTATGCGGGCCATATCGCCGGTGTCTTCTCGATCTCCAGTACCAGGTACAATCACTTCCTGTCGCAGGCGCGTACAGCCCTGGCTCAGAGTTACGCGGATCTGATCGCGCTGGCCTTCGAACCCAAAGATTTCTATGCTCCCGAGGAGATTGCGCTCTGTGTGATGCCTTCTCATGAGGAGCAGAAACGCTATTTTACTAAATTCCGCCAGCTTATCGCCAATACGATGATCGATGCCGCCAGCAGGAATCGGCCCGTCAATAACATCGAGGCTGACTATATCGTCTGGCAACGCCTGGAAGACGAGCTCCTGCAACTGCCGATCAATCAAAAACTATTTTAGTACGCGAGAATGTAATATGTTTGATGATTTTATTGAAAGTATCGATCAACACTGGGTCCAGACCTGCGTTGGACCGGGTTCGCTCTCTGTGAGCGCTTCTCTCCTCCGCATGTCGCTTCCAGCGGTGCAGCAAGGCCAGTACGCCGATGCGCAGATAGATGACTACTCAGGACGCGCCCGGCGCTCGGCGTTTCCGTGGTCGCCTCCCCTGCGCATGGAGGTGCGCGCCCGCTCGTCGCTTCCTGCCGCTACGCCCACCAGCAATACCAGCAGTGTGGGGATCTTGCGTGGCACGGCGGGCTTCGGCTTCTGGAACTATCCCTTCAGCATCAAGGGCGATATCCTGATGTTGCCCGAGGCGGTCTGGTTCTTCTACGCCTCGCCGCCGTCTAATATGGCCCTGGTGCCCGGCGTTCCGGGCTGGGGCTGGAAGGCTCAGGTTGTGCATAGCCTGCGCCCAGGTGCGCTGTTTGCTACCGTTCCTACCGCGCTGAGCGCTGGCTGGGCACGAGTGTCCGGCAATAGCGCTGCCGCCGGTCGCTGGCTCAGAAGGCTGAGCGGAGCGTGTGAGGCGCTGATCAGCGCCGACATGACGGAGTGGCATACCTATACGCTCGATTGGTTCAAGCAGAAAGCGATCTTCTCGGTGGATGGCGTCCAGGTTCTGAATGTCCTCCAACCACCGGCGCGTCCCCTTGGCTTCGTCGCCTGGCTCGATAACCAGTACGCCGTGGTGACGCCGCGTGGCACCTTTCGCTTCGGGACGGTGACCGGCGAAGCCCAGTGGTTCGAACTGGACATGGTAAGCATCGAGGCGCTCTAAATAAAAGGCGGGAGCCAGTATTAGCTCCCACCTTTCACTATCGCTCTTTCCGATCGCCTCCTTTCTCGGCGGCGGGCAACACCTCGTCGATCAAGCCGTACTCGACTGCCTCATCTGCGCTGAGGAAGAAGTCGCGCTCTGTGTCGCGCTTGATCCGCTCCAGCGACTGACCCGTATGTTTCTGAATGATGCCGTTCAGGGTATCACGCATATAGAGTATCTCGCGGGCGTGAATATCAATGTCGGTCGCCTGTCCCTCGATGCCTCCACCCGATATGAGCGGCTGGTGCAGGTGGATGCGCGAGTTCGGAAGGGCGCGCCGCAGCCCCTTATCGCCGGCCAGCAGCAGAATGGTCCCAAAGCTGGCGGCATATCCGACACAGGTGGTAGCGACCGGGCAGGGAAGCTGGCGCATGGTGTCGTAGATCGCCAGGCCGGCCCTGACGCTCCCGCCGGGCGAGGTGATATACAGGTTGATCTCGCGCTCCGCGTTCTCGGAGGCCAGGAAGAGCAGTTGCGCGACGATCAGGTTCGCCATGCCCTCCTCGACGGGTCCGTTGACCATGATGATCCGTTCCCGCAGTAGCCGCGAGTAAATGTCGTAGGCGCGCTCACCGCGTCCCGTTGTCTCGATCACTGTTGGTATAACCGCACGTGCAGTCATGACGACCTCCTTTATTGTAACTTCTGTCGCACAAAGTAGTAGTGGACTAGCGAGACGTCTCCCGCCGGAGCCTGTGGGAGCACTCCGTTCAGGAGCCACCCCTCGTTCCCCAGCTCGTTCAGACGCTCGACGTCGGGCAGCGCCCTCTCGTTCGTATCGATCGTCAGGATATAATATTCCCAACGAGCGTGCTGGAGAGGGACATCTTCATAGACCATAATCTTGGGCGTGAAGCCCAGCGATGGCTGCCCAAGATTATGTGCATGCGTTCGCGTATGCAACGTAACAGGCATTAGCTTCTTCCTCCTAATAAGTACAAATGGGACTTCCTGGAAATCTTTCATCAGGGCCTTTATTTCTCCCCTTGAATATAGCACGCCCATAGCCTATATTATAGAGATAAAATATGCTATGAGCATAGGTAGAGAAAAACAATGCTGTGAGCATAGATAGGAATGGGTTTATGGCAGATTTACAGGAAATTCTGGGGCGCGTCATTCGTCAGGAGCGTCAGTCTCGCCACATGACGATCAAGGAACTGGGTGAGAAGGCTGGCCTCTCCGAGATCTACGTCGGCGAGATCGAGCGCGGACAGAAATACCCCTCCGCTAAAGTGCTGGAGAGTATCGCGGGCGCGCTGGACCTGGATGTGGCCGAGCTGCTAGAACTGGTGGCGGAAGAGATCCGCAAGGAGCGCGAGCCGCAGATGACGCAGGCGATCGGCTTTACGCTGCCGGCGACTCCCGGCCAGCCACGCCGCATCGTCATCAAAAACCTGATCAACATGCTCGACGAAGGCGAAGTAGCCAGTGTGGCAGACTTCAGCGCCTTCCTGCTCTCCCGACGCCCTGGGCAGGAGGAGTAGAAAATAGAGAATTGCTATGACGAAAATCCATCTCGATACGGACATTGGCGGCGATATGGATGATTTGTGCGCGCTCGCGATGATTCTGAAGTGGCCCGACCTCGAAATCACGGGCGTGACCACCGTATCCGACGAACAAGGGAGACGGGCAGGCTATGTGCACTACGTCTTGAGCCTAGTGGGGCGGACCGATATTCCATTTGCCGCCGGGGCCGATGTCTCTGGAGGCTATTATCGGTACGAACTGGACTATCCTCCCGAAGACGAAAACTGGCCTGAACCCATAACACCTCGGCCAGGTTCGCCTGACAAGGCGCTATCACTCCTCAAGCGCAGTATCGAACAAGGTGCCGTCATCGTCGCGACTGGGCCCTTTACCAACCTGATGTTGTTGGAAAAACACTATCCTGGCATTCTTAAGCACGCTGACCTGTTTCTCATGGGTGGCCATGTGTTTGCTATTCCGGCTGGGTATCCGCAGTGGGGCAAGGAGATGGACTACAACATCCAGGTTGATATTCACTCGGCGCACTATGTCTTGGAACATGCCAACCCGACACTCGTCCCTGTAACGGTCACGTGTCAGACTGCCTTGAGACGGGCGTATCTTCCAAGACTTGCCCAGGCAGGTCGCTTAGGCCAACTCATCGTGCTTCAAGCTGAACTCTGCGCGAGGAGTGAGCAGAACGAGCAACACTACGGTGAAACCTGTCCTGGGCTGCCCAGGGACATCATCAATTTTCAACATGATCCGTTGACCTGCGCCATTGCCTCAGGTTGGCATGAGGGCGTTGAGATGGAAACAGTCCCCCTCAGGCTTGAAACAAGAGAGAGCTGGCTGTATGAGCTTCCCGACAGCAATGGGGCTCCCACACGCCTTGTCACAAAAATTGATGGCAACTCATTTAATGAGTATTGGTGTAATATCCTTTGCAGTTAGTTTTCTCGGCTAGAATGCTCTATCTGCTTCATCTCTCGTTAAAAAAAGCGGCGGCGACGTGGACGGCGCATATATCCCCCGCGACGGTAGTAGCGCTCGTAGTAGGGACGATAGACGCGACGATAGGCGAATGCGCTCCACAGCGCTACGAGAATAGCGGCGACGATTACAGAGGTAAAGAATGGCACGCCGGCAATCTCCGGGTCGCCAGCAATATGCACCCCCAGCACGCCAACGATCAGGAAGATGGCGATAAAGCCGATGATAGTGGCACCAATTATACCATCCGGCGCCCTTCTACGCGCAAGCAATTCACCTAGAAAGCCTGCAATCAGTGCGATAAGTAGCCACACTAGCACATGTGGTAGGGTAATAGTCATAACGATTTTCCACCTCTCTATGTAGTAAACAGAAGAAATTCACAACTTCTCTGTTAATACGGATAAGTGCGGCATTCAGGTTCAAAGCTCTTCTCTTGTTATGACTGTCCCGGTACTACCAATCATCTACAAAACATGCTCAGATCAGAGATACTCTCGCGACGATCGCACTTTTCTAAACAGAAAACCGAGGCCGGCAACAGCAGCTATGGTAGCAACAGCGCTCATCACAAGGGGCACAGAGGTCCTGGTAGCCTGCGGGGGAGCTGGCACCTGCGCGCGCGCCTGCTCTGTCTTCGCGTGCTGGCGCTCCAGTTCCAATATGAGGCTCTCTTCGCCTTTAGCCATTGCCCAACGATGGTTTGCCGAAAAGATGGGCTTCATGAGAAACGAGAAGTAGCGCAAGAGCGGCTTCTCGGCGCTGATCTTCCAATCGTAGATGACATTAACCCACGGACCCTCCTGCTTGAACGTCCAGATACCGCGCCCCTCGAAATCCCCCTGAGCGATCAGGGTGAAGCCATCGTCCCGCACTTCGGTGACGCGGAACTGCCAGCGCAGTGTGTAGGGGAGCCAGCCCTTCGTATAAAGATCGACCACCTTACCCAGCCCGGCTTCATCGCCCTTTTCCAGTACTTTCACATCCAGATAGACCGAGGGCCACCAGCGCGTAAGCCCTGCAGCATCGTCGAGAATGTCCGCCACCTCTTGTGCAGTCCCCTGCACGCGCCACTCAGTGATGAAATGATAATCATTTGTTGCCATTGCAGATTACTCCTTTTGTAGTATCTCTTCAGGTCCCTCTTTCCGGACTCCTCGTGGCTCCGCGCGCTCTGCGGCTCACACGAGTCCTGAAGAGTTACCTCCTGCTTCATAAAAAACATACGTAAAGTAGCGTCGAGAAGATCATTTACACAAATATGTGCCCATTCTCTTCCAGAACGCTTCTGGCCCGCTCGCTATACTCCTCTTTTATCAGGATATAATCAGTATCAAACGTGGAGAGGGCAAAAATAGGGATACGCGCAGCAGCTAATGGAGCGGCCAGGGCCACCCGGATACCAGAGAGAGAGAAGTCCAATTGTCCCTGGATTCTGATGGCCTTCCAGCTTCCCTCATATTGTACACCAGAAGGCGGCAGAGATTGCAGGCAAACGATGGAAAGTTCATCGGCGGTATAGGTCACGGATAGCAATGTCGCCCTGTTGCGCCATGCCCATTGTGGCACGTCCTGCTCGGGCGAGAGGCGACAGACGGCGAATGTGTCGGATAGCAAAGTGAGTCTCATCATGCCTCCTGATTGAGATGGGCCGCCTCATTCGGCCTGGGGAGCGCGACCATGGACAGGAGCGTAATCCCTGATGAGCCGGATGGAGGCCAGCTCCATCCCTACTATTGGGGGGAATTGCCCCAGACTGTGAATGCGTCGGTCATGCAGGTGAAATCAGGATCGCGCATCTCAAGCAGCGCCTGCTCGTACAACTTCTCGAACTCTTCCGGTTTTGTCAGGTCAAGAGTGATCAGTAGCGGCTTCAATTGCAGCAGGCCAATCTCATAATTATGATAGAAGTCGGCCCAGCCCTCCGTATCCGCCGAGGAGTCTGCACCGAACCACGCGGTGTGAATATCGGTATAGCCGGCCCGACTCAATAACTTTCGCAGCGCGGCAGGCAATCCTGCCAGTGGACCACCCATGACCTGTGTAGCCGCACGATCCTGGTTGATCAGGCGCACTATCTCTGCGGCGCTTTTGGTATCCGCCACATAGGTATTCTCGCCGTGCGAAGTACTATCCATCTCTCTCTTCCTCATATTGCTCACGGTTCGCGTAAATTTAGACGCGAACCAAAGCTTCTGATTACGCTGGTGAAACCAACTGTGATATTCTTTATATGATATTTTTACATGAGGAAGAGCATTCTGTCCAGAAGGGGTAAGGAAGAACATGGTATCACCACTCACCATCAACGAGTTGGAGGAGCGCTTGACGAGCGAGAATGACAAGGGCAGAAAAGAGAAAGAGGTCAACCCATGGTTCCAGAAGCATTTCACGATTACTTTATTGCGAGCACAGGAGCTGCCGCGGCACTGGTGGGTCTGCTCTTTGTGGCGGTCTCCATTGCCCCAGAACGAACGGTGATGAGTGGTGCCCCTGTGGAGCGACGAACGGTGGCACTCAGTGCCTATACCGCCTTGCTTAACGCCTTCTTTCTTTCGCTGGTGGCCCTGCTTCCCCAGACGAACCTGGGGTCGGCAGCATTCGTACTCGGCCTGATCGGGCTAGCGAACCAGTGCTTCCTCGGATGGGACCTCTTCAGGTCCATGGAAAGAAAATGGCTCAGCATGGTACGCGGAGCCGGATGGATCCTGGCGGGCCTGCTCCTCTACGGAGGTGAATTCTACGATGCGATCCTGCTCGTACTTTCCCCGACCGACTCCGCTCGCATCTACGCGCTCGCCGGGTTGCTCTTAGGGATCTATGCCCTTGGCCTGACGCGTGCCTGGCAATTGCTTGGTGGTCGCGGCCATGGGCTCGGCGAGTGGCTCTCTCCATTACACACGAGTGATGGCAGACAGCCTGGACCCAACACGGATCAAACTCGTTCAGTAACCAGTGCCAGGAACGATGAATCCGCATGAAAGGCTCCTCCCTCTATCACACTGGCTCTTGCTCGTCGCTTCCGATTCACAGGAACTTGATACATAAGATAAAATAGAGAGACAAGAGACTCGTTCTCTCTTCTCAAAAGTTCTCTGGTAAATAGAGACGCGATTACATATGGAGATGAGGCTTGCCCGACAAACATGGGGAATACTGCCAGGATTGACCGCGCCCGTTTCTACGAGCAGTTTCTGCGCGAGCGTGCGCTTTTCATAGCCTGCATTCAAGGCTCGCAGGTTGAACGCGAGCAGTACGCCTCACGCCTGTTTAATCAACTGCTATTTATTTATTTTGTGCAGAAGCAAGGCTTTCTCGCAGGCGACGTTCATTTCCTGTCTCATACACTACAAACGATGCAGCAGGAATGCGGAGAGAATAGCTTTTTCCTCTTCTATTGCCACCTCCTGCAACACCTCTTTTACCAAACAACGCAAGGGTCATCCTGCGTATCGGACGACCTTCTGTGCGATATTCCCCATCTCAATGGAGAACTCTTCGCCGTTCATGAGCAGGCATGCGACACTAGAAGTATTCATATACCGGATGAAGCATTTGCGCGCATATTCACTTTTTTTGACTCTCATCAGTGGTGCATCGACGAGCAACCACAATGCAACGATGGGGTGATCCACCCTGGCATTATCGGCTATCTCTTCGAGCGGCACATCAACCAGAAACAGATGGGCGCCTATTACACCCACACCGATATCACCCGGTACATGAGCCAGAATACCATTATTCCGCACATCTTTAAAGCCGTGGAACAAAAATGTCCCGATGCCTTCAAACCCGATAGACTGCCCTGGCGGTTGCTACGTATCTGTCCAGAACGCTACATAAGCGATGCTGCACAGACCAGCACATATCTTCCAACAGAGACAGAACGCGAATATCAGGAGCGCCAGGCACGCCAGTTGCAGCTAAAAAGCGAACTGGCAGGCGGGAAGATACATGCTATCAACCAGTTTATCAGCCGCAACCTGGATAGCTCCCGCTTTGCGCAGGACGTGATCAGGGGGTGCAATGACAGCGCGTTGCTGCGAGCCTTCTACGAGAGTATCACAGCCATCACCATCCTGGACCCGACATGTGGCTCTGGCGCTTTTCTCTTCGCCGCCCTGAACGTTCTCGAACCGCTCTACGCCGCCTGCCTCGATGGTATGCAGCGTATGCTTACCTCTACGGATCTGGACCTCACCACGCACAGTACGGACATGGTGCTATTTCACGATGTTTTGGAGCAGATCGACCGGCATCCCAACCGCAGCTACTTCATACTCAAAGCTATTACCATCAATAATCTCTACGGTGTCGATATCATGCATGAGGCGGTCGAGATCTGCAAACTACGCCTCTTCCTCAAACTGGTAGCTCAGCTCAAGTCTGTAGATGACATAGAGCCGCTGCCGGACATCGATTTCAATATCCGCGCAGGCAATACCCTTGTCGGCTTCGCACATCTCGCTGAGGCCAGGGAGACTATACAGGGCGGCAAACAAAGCAAGATAGACTTCGATGACGCGTTGGAGGGTATCGAGCGCGAAGCTCGCCGGGTGGAGCGCGCACTGGCGGATTTTCGCCGACTACAGACGCGGCTGGATGGAGCGCCCGAAGAGACAAGGTTGCAGAAACCCTATCTGCGCGCTGTGCAAAAGCAGCTCTGCACACTGCTCAATCGCTACCAGGCGAGTCAGTACAGCATCGGTCAACGCGATATACCAGATCCAGCGGCGTACGAGCAGGCATTCGCAGCATGGTGCGCCAGTCATCAGCCCTTCCACTGGTTCATCGACTTTCACGCGATCATGGAGCGTGGTGGCTTCGACATCATTATCGGCAACCCGCCCTACGTCGAATACAGCAAGGTCAGGCATGCCTATCGTGTACAGGGCTACGAGACGGCGAGCTGCGGCAACCTCTACGCCGCCGTCATCGAGCGCTCACTCACCTTATGCCGCGACGAGCAGAGCTACCTGGGCCTGATCGTACCGCTGAGCGTGTGTGGTGGCGAACGCTTCGATGGGCTGCGGCGCACGATTACACGGCACACCTCGGCGCTCTGGCTCTCCAACTTCGAGATCTTCCCCTGCCGCCTGTTCGAAGGCGCGTTTCAGCGCCTCTCCATCCTGCTCGCCCAGCACGGTTCAGATTGCGCCATCTCCACTACCAGAATACAACGCTGGTACGCGGTCGAGCGCGAACAGCTCATCGACCTGATTACCTACACATCTGCCCGATGCGTAGTGAAACCCGACGTCTTCCCCAAACTTGCCTCTCCCCTACAGGAAACAATCCTGCGCAAACTGGCAAACAAAGCGCGTGGAGGCAGTATTGCAACTACGCTCCATCCCCACAAAACCGACTACTTTATTTACTACCAGGAAGCGACCAACTACTGGATGAAGGCTACCTGCACTATTCCATACTATAAGAAAAACGGTGCGGTAATGGAGCCTTCACACGGACGTTTCCTCTATTTCAGGGACGATATGACGGCACGTACGACCATGGCCTTGATGAATAGCTCCCTCTTCTACGTCTGGTTCGCGACCTTCTCCGACGGCTTCCACCTCTCGCACGCGCTGGTAAAAGAATTTCCAGTGCATAGAGATCTATACGAGCTCAAAGAGCTGCCGACGCTCGCCGAAAGGTTGGAGCAAGATATTCAAGCACATGCCAGACTAAGCACGCGCAACACGGAGCCGGGCCTCAACAAAGAGGGCCACCTGATCGAGCTGGCGGAGTATCGCATGAGCTATTCGAAGGGGCTACTGGATGAGATCGATCGCGTATTAGCTGAGCATTATGGTTTGAGTGAGGAGGAGCTGGACTTCATTATCAATTATGATATCAAGTATCGCGTGGGCCGAGAGAGTGGAGAGCCAGAAGAAATACCGTAATCACTTCAATTACTGTAGGAGCCTGATTCGGTGATCGGAGGAAAAAGACGTGCCAGCGGTTGTGGGAAGCCATTCCATCCATCTACCGCACAGGACATTGCTTCACGGACTTCTGGGCGGTCTACTCAGTGGTGATCCCGAGCGAGCAGCACACAGCCGTGGGCCCGCGAGACAGGAGATAGCGTTCTTCACCCACCTGTTATACCGCTGGGGCCTGGCAGATAAACTCCACCTCGTTACCGTCGGGGTCGTCGATGTACATGGTGCGACTGGCGAGGACAGGATGCTTGCCGTCTCGCGGCTGGTATCCAGCGGCAACGAGCGTTTCGTGTTGGGCGTCGAACCGGTCGGCGGGAAGTTCAAATGCCATGTGGTTGAGTTGGTAGCCGGAAGGCTTCGCTTTGATTTCATCCGTTTTCGGAACCAGCACGATCATCTGAGGAATGCCAGTGGTGCCATCACCTGCTTTGAGAAAGACGTTCGGCAGCGTTGGGGGAGAGATGACTTCGAGCCCAAGCAGGTCGCGGTAGAAATGAAGGGCTTCTTCTTTGTCTGCCGTCCAAAGCACGATTTCGGAGATACCAACGATGTGTTTCATAGCATGATCCTTCCTGAACATATTGTCTTACCAGCTACGCTCTATTATATTCCTTAAAGCGAGTCAGGACCAGTTTTAGTTATCCTGACGCACTATTACCACTTTACAAGAGACTTGCAAGAACTTATTATGGGCTGAACAGGTTCTGCTGCCTGCTAGAAAATGTGGTGTGCGTCATCATAGATGGGAAGAGTATGAGCTCATGGTAACAAATAGTAAGGGTATACAGGACTATCTGAAAGAGTTTGATTTCGAAGAACTTTTCGTGGATGTGCTGTGCTGGAACCGCCTCAGAAATAAGGAGCGCGCATTTACCATCACTACTAAGGAGCAGAACTATACTCTTCGTCCGGTGGCAGAGAAACAGGGCATGAAGGTCTATCTCTGCGACCCCGATGAGCAGGGACAGATCCCCGACGACGATCGGCTGCGCGCCATCGATCGTGAGGTGACGAAGTACGCGAATCAACATCTCATTATCTATATCGATGCCGCATATGAAAACCAGACCTGGCAATGGGTCAGGCGCAGGCTGGGCAAGCCGATCGCAATGCGCCTCAAACGCTTCCACAAAAGCCAGTCGGGGGCGGCACTGGCCCAGCAGCTTAAGGCGCTTGAGGTCGCTTTAGAGGAAGAGTTGAGCCTGACGCATCTCGATGTTACTGGACGCGTGGAGAAGGCGTTCGATGTCGAGAAGGTGACGAAACGTTTCTACGACCGCTTTCAGAAAGAGCATACCATTTTTAAGAACCTTATTACAGGTATCCATGAGTTGAACGAGCAGAAGGACGAGAAGCGCGCCTGGTATACCTCTGTGATGCTGAACCGCCTGATGTTTATCTATTTCATTCAGCGCCAGGGCTTCCTCAATACAAAGAGCGATGATGCGCTCGATGGCGATACGGACTACCTGCGCGACCGCCTTCACATGATGCAGCAGCAGAATGGCACAGACCAGTTTCATTCTTTCTATCGCTATTTCTTGCTCCACCTCTTCCATGACGGACTGAGCAAACGCGAGCACTCACCCGCGATGGAGAAGCTGCTGGGCAAAGTTCCCTATCTCAATGGCGGCCTCTTCGATGTGCATCTTCTGGAGCGCGAGAATACGGCGATCGAGATCCCCGATAGCGCGTTTGAGCGCATCTTCGACTTCTTCGACGAATTTAACTGGCACCTGGACGATCGCCCACTATATAAAGATAACGAGATCAATCCGGATGTGCTGGGCTATATCTTCGAGAAGTATATCAACCAGAAGCAGATGGGGGCCTATTATACCAAAGAGGATATCACCGAGTATATCAGCAAAAATACGGTCATCCCATACCTGTTCGAGGCCGCCGAACAGAAGTGCCTGATCGCGTTCAGACCGGATGGACCGGTCTGGTCGCTACTGCGGGACAATCCCGATCGCTACATTTATGACGCGCTCAAGAAAGGCATTGAGCTGCCACTGCCGCCAGAGATAGAAGCGGGCCTGGCCGATATCACGCAGCGCACTGAATGGAACAGGTCTGCGCCGGCGGAGTACGCCTTGCCAACGGAGATCTGGCGCGAGGTGGTGGCGCGAGGCAAACGCTATACTGAGATCAAGACGAAACTTGCCGCAGGCGAAGTTAGCTCCATCAACGACCTCATTACCTGCAACCTGGATATCCGCCAGTTCGCGCAGGACGCGATCACTTACTGCAAGGGCATCGATCTGCTTCACGCCTTCTACGATACTATCGAGCATATTACGATCCTCGATCCCACCTGTGGCTCCGGTGCATTTCTCTTTGCCGCGCTCAACATCCTGGAGCCGCTCTACGAGGCGTGCCTTGATCGCATGCAGATTATGGTCGAGGAGCGCGATCGGCTGGATGCGGGCGTCAAGCCGGACAAGTTGCAGAAGTACCCACGTATCGAGTATTTCCGCACGGTCCTCAAGCAGATCGGTCTGCATAGCAAGCGCGACTATTTCATCCTTAAATCTATTATCATCAACAATCTGTACGGCGTCGATATTATGGAGGAGGCCACCGAGATCTGCCGCCTGCGCCTCTTCCTCAAACTGGTGGCCCAGATCGAGAAATTTTCGGATATTGAGCCGCTGCCGGATATCGATTTCAACGTTCGCGCCGGCAATACCCTGGTCGGCTTCGCCAGCCAGGAAGAGGTCAGGAGGGCCGTCGAGAGCGATATGCGCAGCCTGCTCACCTCTTCGGATACACTCAGGCGCATCGAACGCAAGGCGCAGGAGATCGAGCGCGCCGTCGAGAACTTCCGCAAATTGCAGACCGAGCTTGAGATTGAACGCCACGATATGGCCCTGTACAAACAGGAACTGCGCGAGAAACTGGAAGATCTGCGCGCCGAACTCGATCCCTACCTCGCCAGCGAGTACGGCATCGACCGCAATAGCATCACTGATGTGGAAGAGTATACTAAGAAGTATGAGGCATGGCGGCATAGCCACCAGCCCCTGCACTGGTTTGTGGAGTTTTATGGGATCATGGTGAGAGGAGGCTTCGATGTGGTGATCGGGAATCCGCCGTATGTTGAGTATAGCAAAGTGAAGAAAGACTATACTATACAGGGCTATCAAACACAGAGTTGTGCAAATTTATATGCATTTGTCATGGAGCAATGCTTAAAACTTATTGATCCATCGGGTCGATATGGATTGATTGTTCCTATCAGCGCTGTCAGCCTTGAAGAATGCGCTCCTTTACAAAATTGTTTACAAGACAAGCTATCATCTATATGGGTATCACATTTTGGTATTCGTCCAGCTAAACTGTTTGAAGGAGCAGAACAACGTTTAACAATAGTCATGGCATCCAGGCTTCAGGACAAGGTCTTATATTCCACGGGCTACAACAGATGGTCACAAGAAGAGCGTGCTGTTCTTTTCCAGAAAATTCACTACCAAACAGTGCAAAAAAAGTTCGCTCTGGCAGGAACCTGGGCAAAAGTTGATGATCTACTTGCTATAGGGATACTAAACAAACTTTTTCGAGATAAGCCGGTCCTGGCAAACTTCTTTGCTAAATCATCTAAAAACATCATTCATTACCACCGTTCTCCTAATTACTGGATTCGCTCTATGGACTTTGAACCTTACTTTAAGAATAAATCAGGCTCACGCTCAACCCACCACTACCGTGACCTGAGTCTGAATAATTCCGACTATGTTACTCTAGTGGGTGCATTACTCAGCAGTAATTTATTTTTCTTCTGGTTCAACTGCTATTCTAACGTTAGAAATATATCTAAAAGGGATATAGAGATATTGCCTGCTGATCTAGAAAGGATACTTACAGATACAAGTTTGAAAGAAGAAATAGAAAGTGTTTTTAACAGACTAATGGCTGACTTAAAGAAACACTCTCAACGCAAGGCTCGTATTCAAGGCAGCGATAAGGTCGAATACGACGAATTTTATCCATCCCCTTCAAAACCTATTATGGACGAAATCGACCGCGTACTGGCAAAACACTATGGCTTCACCGACGAGGAGCTGGACTTTATCATCAACTATGACATCAAGTACCGCATGGGGCGGGAGAGCGGAGAAGAGGATATCCATGAAGAGACGGAACCAGACGAGCCCCAGATTATCTGCTCCCTGGGGCTCTTCGAGTCGGCGGGCGAGGCGTAACCCATGCCCGATCCCACGCGGCGTAGCGCCCTGCAGATCGAGCACGTCACCGGACAGTTCTACGCCCACTTCAAGCAGCAGCGCACGCAATTCATGCAGGCCATACAGGGCGTCGCGCAAGAGGCGGAGCGCGACCGCTACGCCTCCCTGCTGCTCAATCGCTTGATGTTCACATACTTCCTGCAACACAAGGGCTTCCTGGCCGCCGATACCGCTTACCTGGCGCACCAGTTGCTGAGGGTGCAGCGCGAAGAGGGAGGCAACAGGTTCTACCGCTCCTTCCTGCTGCGCCTGTTCCACGAGGGCTTTGGTGCGCCTGGCACCTCCGCCAGCAGGCACGTTGAATTCACCGCTATTCCCTACCTGGATGGTGGCCTGTTCGCACCTTCAGCACTGGAACGGAGCACCCCGACCTTGCAGATAGACGATTCAGCCTTCGAGCAGGTGTTTGCCTTTTTCGATGCCTACCTCTGGCGCCTCGACGAGTCGCCGGAGCGACGCGACAACGAGATCAATCCGGCTATCCTGGGCTATATCTTTGAAAAACATATCAACCAACAGCAGATGGGCGCCTATTATACGCGGGAGGATGTGACGGCGTACATAGCGAAACACTGCATAATCCCCGCCCTCTTCGATAGGGTCGAGCGGCACCATCCGGGCACGTTCGAAGGCACGCCCTGGCAGCTCTTACAACATAATCCAGAGCGCTACATCCCCATAGCGATCGGTTGCACGGAGTATCTTCCGGCAGAGACGAGAGACAAGTATGAGGCGCGCCGCCGCTACTACGATCAATTGCGAGCGCTCATCAGTGCGGGCGCAGTCCATTCCATCGATGACCTCATCACGTATAACCTCGACATCGAACGGTTCGTGCAAGATGCGGTGCGCTATATCGGGGAAGATAAAGTTTTATATGTATTTTATGGGCAGCTCCGTCAGTTGAAGATCCTCGATCCCACCTGCGGATCGGGTGCGTTTCTGTTCGCAGCGCTGCGCGTGCTGGTGCCGCTATACGAGGCGTGCCTGGAACGTTTCGCGCAGATGGAGGAACAGAGAATCACGCACGAGGACGAGGGTAGCCGCAACGGGGAGAAAACGATAAATCGCGGACGCGCTGAAGCTGGTTCCTACGACTATACGAACATCATACAGGGGAGATCGGCTGGGACATTAGCATTCGAGAGGCGTTATTTTATATTGAAGTCCATCATTAGCGATAATCTCTACGGCGTCGATATCATGGAGGAGGCGATCGAGATCTGCAAACTGCGCCTCTTTCTGACACTGCTGGCCGCCATTGAGCGGGTCGAAGACCTGGAGCCGCTGCCAGAGATCGATCATCATATTCGTGCGGGCAACGCGCTGATTGGCTTTACGAACGCGGCCCAGGCCGGTTTGTCCGTGGATGATGGCGCGCCGGATAGCAGCAACAAAACGCTGGTCCTCGATCGCCTGCTCGCGCGGGAATACGGCGTTGCTGACCATGACGAAGCGGCGTTCGAGCGCTGGCGGAGCAGTCATCAGCCGTTCCACTGGCACTTGGAGTTCGCAGGTGTGACGGACGGCTTCGATTGCATCATCGGCAACCCGCCTTATGTCGAGTACAGCAATAGGAGCTTTCTCTATACCTTGCGGGGGTTTCGCACGCTCCCCTGCGCCAACCTCTATCCCTGCGTGATCGAACGCAGCCGCGCGCTCCTGGCGCAGCACGGTCGTCAGGGCATGATCCTGCCCCTGGCCGCCTTCGCGACACGCAATATGGTCCCCTTGTTGCAAGGGTTCAAAGAGTGGTTTTCGGGGAGCTGGCTCTCGTTCTACCATTTCCGCCCCTCGATGCTCTTCTCAGGCGGCAAGGTCGCCAGCATCCCCACGACCATCTACCTCGCCAGGGCCGCCGGCGAGGTACGGCGCTTCAGCACGCACGTTATCAAGTGGAGCGCCGAGCAGCGCCCCCTGCTCTTCTCCCTTCTCACCTATTGCGAGATCAGCGCCAGTGCAGATCCCACCAATCGCCACTATTACCCCAAGTTCGGCCACACATGTGAAAACGCTATTCTTGAGAAGATCCTGCGTCACAATACCATAGCCGGCTACCTGGCGCCTGCGCCCAACGGGAACAACATGTCCTATCGTTCGGCGGGCGGCCTCTATTGGAAGATCTTCGTCAACTTTCCCTGGCCATATCGAACCACATCAAATAAGCAGTGCTCCTTTGCCGCACCCTACGATCGCGACATCTTTGTAGCCCTTTTCAATAGCTCGTTATTCTGGTGGTATTATACCGTCACCTTTGATACATTTAACTTGAAGGATTACATGCTCTTCGGCTTTCGCTTCACCTATCCAGAGGATACACATATCACGGACGCTCTGAAGGAGCAGTGCCAGCGCCTGATGCAGGATTTTTGCGTGCATGCCCGCCACCTCAAGCGCGGCGAGACGGGAAGCTTCACGATCTATGGCAGGAAATCCAGGGCGATTATCGACGAGATCGACCGCATACTCGCCGCCCACTACGGGCTGAGCGAAGAGGAGCTGGACTTCATTCTGCACTACGATATGAAGTATCGCATGGGGGTCGATCTCGATAGCTATTCTGGCACAAATATATTACAATTGCAGTGAGTCCGGCAAGTGTTAGAACGTATTACACCTGATAGCAGGATGCAATTCTCTCGAATATCTGGGAAGGCGCGCACATGCTTATGCATACTCATAAGTCGGAACGATCAAAACTCATCAAAATCACTATGCAGTGCGGCCTCGCCCTGGCGGTCTTATTTCTGTTCTCCACGCTCCTGCCCGCGTCCCAGACCTCACCCACCATGCAGTCCTACGCCAGCGAGGGTGTGCCGATCCCGACCCCCTTGCAAAACGTCAAGCTCGGCGGAGATCGCTCCTCTACCTACGTCAGTGCCGTTCTGCCAGCACGCCTGAGCCAGAGTGCGCAGATACAGACGGTTCAGGCAATGAACGTACCCACGGACGGCCTTGCGCTGAATATGGATATGGGCTACTACCAGTCGTTTTTCAGGATGAACTATTGGACTCCGGTACACGTAACCATGGAAAATAGCGGGGCCGATTTTAAAGGCGCACTGACGGTCAGCGTTTTCACGGGGCCACCGCACGCGGATATCGTTAGCATCACCTCGCCGTGGAGCTTCGGGCAGGCGGTAACGCTGCGGCACGGGGCACGCCAACAGCTCACAGTCTACGCACCATTTCTACTCAACAATCTCATCCCGATAGGCTTTGTCGCGACGTTACGCAATGGGCAGGGCCGCATCGAAGCCATACAAACGGTCTCGCGCGGTTATGGCGTGCGCACCGGCGACCTCTTCATCGGTATGCTCTCCGATCACAGCATCGCTAGTTTTAATTCGCTTGCCAACGTTGTCATCCCACACCAGTCCGATTCGCTCACTCTCTCACCGCTGGACGCCAGTATGATGCCCGACAACGCCGCCGTGCTGAAGGCGTTCGATATACTCATTCTTGATGACTTCGACATCAGCACATTGAGCAACGACCAGTTAATGGCCCTACAGACATGGGTAGGCCAGGGCGGGGTGCTGATCGAGGTGGGCGGCTCAAACTGGCAGCGCACGCTGGGCAAGCTGCCAGCCGGACTGCTGCCCATCCAGGTCAATGGCACGCGCACACTGCCGGCCAATACCCAGCTCCTGCCCATCGACAGTTCGCTCATTGCCAATGCCGCTGGTGAGCCGCCTTCCAGCGGGAAGCTCTCAACGCCCATCACGGCCAGTACCGCAACCCTCCTCTCGCAAGATACGTTCTACGATAGCAGGACCCTGCTATCGGCGGGTACCACGCCGCTGCTGGTCCAGGCGCGCCAGGGGCAGGGGGCGATCTGCTACCTCGCGTTTGACCTCACCGCCAGCCCGCTTATCTCCTGGGATGGGGCCAGCCTGCTCTGGAAGACGATCCTCCTCAATGCGCTGGGAGACCAGGTGCTGATCTCCGCTGATACATCGATCAGTTATGATAATGGTCCCGGTCAGTTGCTCACCCAGGGCGGCATCGTGGATATGGTTGCGCCGGGACGGGTGTTGGAGCCGGGCTTCGTGTTCTTGCTTCTGCTTGGCTACCTCCTTATGCTCGGTCCCCTGCGCGTTCTGATCGTGCGCGGCCTGAAACTGCCCAGGATATGGACGTGGCGCATCTTCGCCCTGTCGCTGCTGGCCTTCTCGTTGCTCACCTACAGCGCCGCTGCCTACCAGAGGAGCACCGCGCTCGTAGACAATACGCTCTCCCTCATCCAACTCACACAAAATGGCTCGACGGCGCATGTGACGACCTATCATGGCGTGTTCGTGCCCGATAAGGGTACTATCGTTCTGCACATTCCCACGCAAAGCCTGGCTCTGCCGCTCTACTCGCCATCGCTGGTCAGAACGCCACTGCCGGGACCACAAGATGATCAACTCGCGAGCATTTCTACGGGAGAGAACGGCACTACGCTAACTATACCAGAGAATCAACGCTGGACTTTCCATCCCGTGCTCTCAGAACAGGATACGCAGCTTCCGGGCGCGATGACCGCTCACCTGTCCCTGCGCGACAATCGGCTGATAGGTACCATCAGGAACACATTCCGTACAGATCTGAGCGATATCTCTATCCTGCTGCCTCATAGCTTCGTACCAATCGGACACATAGGCGCGGGCGAGACGCTGCAGATCGATCTCCCCCTGCACAACGCGCCGCTCTCTAATAGTCATAACCTCGCCGACTATCTCGCGCAGGAGGGCAATCTGCCTGCGTCCTATTTCCCCTACGCGCACAATCAGCAGCCACAGACCGACTTCCAGCGCCACATGGCCCTGCTATCGGCGCTGAATGGGGCTGGCTACTCCGTTCTGCCGTGCAGTGGACCCTGCAATCGCAATGCGCTGACCATCCAGAATAGCATCGTTCTGCCAGGTGTGCTCCCCAGCACCGCCAGTCTGACCCAGAGCTACGACCCGCTGCTGATAGCAGGAGCGCCCGCGACCCTCATCGGCTGGGCCGAGCAGCAACTCGGCGGCGATACGATGACGATCAATGGTCAACACCCGGGTGGACAGCACGAAAGCTTTGTGCGCATGCCGGTGAATATTACGCTGGATAGTACAGCCAATATCCCCCAGGACTTTATCGAGGGCACTCCGATAGATGCTCAGAACTCCACCGCCCAGTTGATTCAACCGGGCGTCTATCGCGTGTCTGGCACCAGCCTGCTCTTCGCATTCAATCTCCCCAACACGGCTCTGACGCGCAGCATCTCGCTCAAAATGCCGACTCCGGCGAGTGCGACAAGCGGCAATAGCTCCAATGCCATAATGTTGACAAGCCTCTATAACCAGCAAATCGGCACCTGGGATCGCTTCTCCCTGAGTCAGAACACCCTTACTGTGCCCGATACGACGCCCTATATAGGCAGTGATGGTCGCCTCTTGCTACAGGTCACCAATCCGGATAACGCCCCCGCACCTCTCGTTTTTGGTAGGCCGTCTTTGATTTTTAATTGATAAACGGCGCAAACCTTCCTGAAGGTACCATCTATATACCCGTTAGCGATAATGTCATCCACTTCATCCGTCTATTGATATAGACAAATACATAGCTTTGTATTCCATGCGGGAGGATGGGACGATACTATGCGTGCATGCGAATTTTGCGCGGCGGAAATCCCCGACTACGCGGAGTTTTGCGGCTCATGTGGGCAATTGACCAATGGAGCAGCCGGGATGACCCATATTTCCCGGTCCATGCGCCCCGTGGTGCTGGAAGGCGAACAGACGCTCGTTGTGCGGGAAGAGGCTCCTACGGCACTGATGCAGTGGTCGGAGCAAAGGGAAGCACTCATCAACGCTCGTACCGGACCCATGGAATCCGTGGAAGTGGAGGAGGACAAAGAGGAGAAGCGCCGCCTCGCACTGGTAAATTTCAGCTTACCATTGCTGGGAGACCCGATGACGCCGACGGCGAATCTTCCAATAGCGCAGGGAACGCCCCAGGTCGCGGGCGCACCGACGGCTGGAGGTACGCCGCCGGTTGTGAATAATTTTCCACCAGCCTTCGGCCAGCTCGTGCTCCCAGACCCGAAGCCGTTAGTACGTCCTCCCGGCATCTACAGCAAGCGCCTGCCGCACAGACCGGGTCCCCACCTGCCAAACAAGCCACAGCCGGCTCCTGGCTGCGCGACATGGCTGATCATCGTTCTCATCATCCCTTTCGTCATCCTCGCCAGTATTATCGGCATCGGCCTGACGATCCTGGCGCCATCCCTCTCTATGGAGGGCGGCGCAGACGTTTCTGCAGGCGGCTCGCTCCACCTGCATGGCAGCCATTTTATCCCAGGCAACGCCGTCACCTGCACGCTCGACGGCAGCACGATTCTCACCAATACGTCGGCGGCGCGTCCAACGACAAATACTGCGGCCAGCGGACCGGCGTCATCCTGGGCGCTCGCCATCCAGAATGAGCAGGCTCCGCAAGCGCCAAAACAGGCGTCTGGTGCTACCACCATCATCGTCAATGGCGACGGCACGTTTAGCGCCACCTTTACCGTTGAGCAGGGCTGGAGCGCGGGACAACATACGATTCGCGCGACGGAGGCGCTCAGCCCACGCAGCGCATCTGTTACATTTACCATGCTCGGTGCCGGACAGACCGTGACGCCGGGCGCAACCGTTACCGCTTCGGCCAGCGTGACGCCCTCCACAACGCCGACCACACAGGCAGGCACGGGCTTCAGCGCCGTCAATCCAGGAACAGTGACGTTTGGCCCCATCAGCCAGGGGTACAATCAGGCGGTCACCCAACAGGCGACGCTCAGCACAACGGGGACCGATCTCCTCAACTGGACGGCGACCTGGGACAAAACGCAGGCCCCCTGGCTGCAATTGACTCCACAGTCCGGGCAGATACAGGAGCCCGGTACGCAGAGTATCGCGGTCGGCGCGCTCGCTGGCACGCTCCAGCCTGGTACATATAACGCGACCATTACGTTTAGCAGCAATGCTCAGAACGAGCAGAACGTGACCCTGAACGTTGCGCTGACGGTGCAGACCGGCTGCGTCACTGTGACACCGACCACGCTGAACTTCACGGGGACGGTGGGCGCGAACGATCCTCCCGGTCAGACCGTCACGTTGAACAACTGCGGCGGACGGGGCAACTGGTCCGCGACGAGCAGTGGCGGAGCCTGGCTCGCCGTCACTCCAACCAGTGGCAGCCTCAATGCTGGCGCGACGCAGGGTGTTGTGGTCTCAACGTCGATCGCCAAAGCCGGATCAAAGGCGGGCACCTACCAGGGCCAGGTCCAGTTCACGAATGGGACCGCCCATGCTACCGTCGGGGTGACGTTCACGGTCCAGCCCGCGCCTGTGCCTCCGACCCTGAGCGTCAACGCAACCCATCTCACGACGAGTAAGAATTGCAAAATGCAGGAAACTACGGTGGTGTTCTGGCTCTGTCCCGTGACCCTCAGTAGTTCGGCAAACGCTACGAGCAATCTCAACTGGACCTCTACGAGTGGCGGCACGATTCCCGGCATAACCATCCAACCTGCCAGCGGAACGCTGACGCCCGGTCAGGCAGCGACGGTCGATATCGATCTTCCTCGCTTCCCCTGCACCGAAACGGGGACCGCGACGTTCTCCGGACCCGCCAACAGGGTCTCCGTGACGGTCGGCTGCTAAATAAAGAAATGAGCAATCAATGGCAGAACATGATCCGCTGATAGGCCGACAATTAGGCCCCTACCAGGTTCAGCACAAGCTGGGCGAAGGTGGTATGGCACGCGTCTATAAGGCGTATCACGCGCGCCTGCGCCGCCATGTGGCGATCAAGGTCATTCTCGCCCCTGACGCCGGAGATGGCGACTTCCGGGCGCGCTTCGAGCGCGAGGCGCAGTTGATCGCCAGCCTGGAACATCCCAATATCGTGGCGGTGTACGACTTTAGCGATGAAGGTCCGTTCGCTTACCTGGTGATGCAGTACGTAGGTGGGGGCACGCTGCGCGACCAGTTGCGCTCCCCGCTCGCGCCGGACCGCGCCGCACACTACGCCCTGCTAATGGCGCGCGCGCTGCACCACGCCCACCAGCGCGGCATCGTCCACCGCGACGTGAAGCCGCAGAACATGCTCGTCTCGGCGCAGGATCGCAACCAGCTCCTGCTCTCCGACTTCGGCATCGCCAGGCTCTTCGATAGTAGCCAGGAGGTCACGTGGGCGAACGGCAACTATTCAGGCAACCGCGCTGGACTCACCCAGGCCGATCAGATCATAGGCACGGCAGAGTATATGGCCCCCGAACAGATCAAGCGCCAGCCCATCGATGCGCGCGCCGACGTTTACGCGCTTGGCGTGGTGCTCTTTCAGATATTGACCGGGCGCGTCCCATTTCTCTCGACGACGACGACGGGGTTGATGTATCAACACGTGCATTCGCCCGCACCGTCGGTGCTCGAATTCAATTCTAACATACCAGAGTCCCTCGCACTGATCACCACCAGGTCATTGCAGAAAGCGCCTGAACACCGCTTCGAGTCAGCGGAAGCTATGGCCCAGGCGCTGGAAAGCGTGCTGAGCACAATGAACAGCCATTATCTCGCGCCCGATACGTATGCGACCGCGCGCCGCGATCCAGCCGTCTCCACGTACAAACAGGCACCGACGCTCCCTTCGGCCCCCGTCTACGAGCCATCTTATCCTACCTCCAGTCCCGCCACGTCCTACGCTGACTATCCCACTACAGGCACACACGGCTCGTACCCTTTACGACCAGCGGCCAGGAAAACTATCTCGGCGCAGGTGATCGCGGGCATAGCCATCCTGATCATTGTGCTGGCGGTCATTGTGATGCGCTTCCAGGCTTCCCCAGGCGTCACACAAACTACGACGAACACGGTCCATACCACCACCACCGCGTCGTTCGTTGACACGTTCGCCACCAACTCCCAGGACTGGGTCGAGGGCAGCATTGGCGGCCTGACCGCCAGCGTCAACAACGGCCAGTACACGCTCACGACCGACACACAGAACGATACGTATTTCCCCTATCCCGCCAGCGGCGGTGCGCTGCCGAAAAACTTCACATTGTCAACACGGATCAGGCAGGATACAGGCGGTCAGGACCGGTTCTACGGGCTTGCACTGAACCTGCGCTACCAGCAGAACACGGCCAGGTCGTGCTACGCGTTCGTTGTTTCCAGTAACGGCAACTATATGGTGCTGAGATACGATACCCCGAGCATGGGAGCTATCTCCCCCACCGTCCTGTGGCAGGGCCGCTCGTCCGCTATCCACGGCCTGCACCAGATCAACGAGCTGCAGGTCACGGATCTGCACGGGACGTTCACGTTCAAGATCAATGGCCTGCAGGTCCCGCTAAAACAGGGAAGGTCGATCACTGATACGACCTATACGGGCAGTCAGCCTGGCCTGATGGTGACGGGACCCGGAGCGGGATTTGTTGTCACGCGGATGCAGCTCGCTATCTGGTAAATTGGGTCAAACCAAACTTCGACCGATTTTGAGGTGAAACAGAGGAAATCGGCGCGAAACAGAGGAATCGACCATTCAGAGCCTGAGAAAACCCCTCCCCATCTGGGGCATCAGCATAGAATGGTGTAAATAACCCGCTCGCGACCTCATGAGGCGTCCTTGTCGTCTGGATGTTGTCTTTCCAGGGCTGCCAGACGAACTGGCTGAGACACGAGAACAGGGAGACAGAACGACAGGGAGAACGAGGATTCATGCAACAATCTGTCATCAGCCTGGAGAGCGGTTCTCGTCTTGCTCATCGGGAAGCTTGATCCTGCGCCTCTTCCCGCAGCCGTTGCACGTCGCGCATCGGTGGGAAACCGAAGAGGCTTTTGTACTCCCGATTGAAGTGGGAGGCATCGTGGTATCCCACGCGATAGGCTGCACTAGCCGCGTCGAGGTCTTCGCCCAGCATCAGACGGCGGGCCTCCTGGAGTCGCAGCCGCTTCTGGAATTGCAAGGGACTCATCGCCGTGACGGCCTTGAAGTGGTGGTGCAAACCCGAGACGCTCATGCCCAACTCTTGCGCGAGGCTCTCGATGCGCAATGGCTGGTCGAAGTCTTGGCGGAGTCGCTGGACCGCTCGGGCGATGTGGGAGGTATAGCCCCCCAGGATCGCAAGGTGACGGAGTCGGGCACCCTGCTCTCCCACCAGGAGCCGGTAGAGAATTTCCCGCGTGATCAAAGGCCTGAGGACCCGTGCTTCGGCAGGGGCATCCAGGAGCCTGACGAGCCGCACGAAGGCGTCCAGCAGGTGCCCATCCAACAGGCTGACGGCGATGGCCCTCACCTCAGCATGGCCTGGAGGCGAGGTGTGACTGGCTTCCACCATGACCGAGCTGACGAGGGTGGGGGCGAGTTCCAGGCGGAGACTGAGGTAGGGCCGCTCCTTCGATGCTTCCAGGACCTAGCTGACGTGGGGCAGCTCGACGGTAGCGAGCAGATACTGTGAGGGGTCGTACCGGTAGCGGCTGTCGCCCAGAAGGACCTCCTTGCTGCCCTGAGCAATCACGCACACGGATGGCTTGACCACGCCGTGAACCGGCGCCATCGGCAAGGAGTAACGGTAGAGGTGAAGCCCTTGGAGCGGCTGGGCGGTCCCATCTTCGCGCATAGCCCGCGCGATCCGCTCCACCAGTTCCTCGCGGTTGGCTTGCACCCGCTGGGCCTCGCGTTCTGCCTGCTGGTGGATTATCACATCCATAGCAACCTCTTCACTGGTTTCTCCATCGCTCATCTGGAAGATGTGCAGAATCATTCAATCATTTTCGACAATTATTCTACCACCTTGTGCGAAGGCGCGTCTATAATGATCACCAGACAGAGAACATGCTTCTCTGCTTTTGCAGGTAAGCTGGACTCTTCTTCAAGAAGGGACAAAGCTGCACTGATGTGTTGGTCTGTCCAGCCCTCATCGGCTTTCACAAGCATGCGGGCATGAATGCACATGCCTTTCGCCATTTCTACGGCTATCACTTCACTAAAAACCGCAAGAGATGGGATCGTGAGGCCTCATGAGTTAGCAAAAACGATTCAAAGTGGAGGAATTCAGAACATGGACATTACAAGAAGTGGCTCGCAACCTTCTGGCAAAGGACCGGCCGAGTATTTTACCGGCACGGTACGCATTGACCCCCTGTTCCAGGCACCCGATCCGGCACGCGCGGTCGGTGCTAGTGTCACGTTCGAGCCCGGCGCTCGGACAGCATGGCACAGCCACCCGTTGGGCCAGACCCTGATCGTGACGGCTGGCTGCGGCCGGGTCCAACGCTGGGGTGGTCCGATCGAGGAAATTCGGCCGGGTGACGTGATCTGGTTCCCGCCGGGTGAGAAACATTGGCACGGCGCCACGCCAACCACGGCCATGACGCACATCGCCATTCAGGAACAGCTCGACGGCAAGACCGCCGACTGGATGGAAAAGGTCAGCGACGAACAATACCAGGTCTGATCGTGGAGAACGATCGTTCCGACCTTTACTCAAAGACAGGAGACAAGACGAATGCAGAAGCGCACACTTGGAAAGAGCAACTTGGAAGTTTCGGCTATCGGGCTCGGCTGCATGGGAATGAGCTATGGCTACGGTCCGCCTGCAGACAAGCAGGAGATGATCCGACTTCTTCGGTCGGTAGTCGAACGCGGCATGACGTTTTTCGATACCGCTGAAGTGTACGGCCCGTTCACGAACGAAGAACTTGTGGGCGAAGCTCTCGCCCCCTTCCGCGGGCAAGTGGTGATCGCCACCAAATTCGGGTTCAAACCTGCTTCCAACGGCGAATCGGGGTGGAGTGAGTTGGATAGCCGACCAGAACACATCAAACACGTTGCTGAAGCCTCGCTTAAGAGACTTAAGGTCGATGCCATCGATCTGTTCTATCAACACCGCGTTGACCCGGACGTGCCAATCGAAGACGTAGCCGGGGCAGTAAAGGACCTGATTCAGGAAGGGAAGGTGAAGCACTTCGGCCTTTCTGAATCAGGAGTGCAAACGATTCGTCATGCACACGCTGTCCAGCCGGTCACTGCAGTCCAGAGTGAATACTCGCTGTGGTGGAGAAACCCTGAAGCGGAAGTGCTGCCGACCCTCGAGGAACTCGGAATCGGCTTCGTTCCATTTAGCCCTCTTGGGAAGGGCTTCCTCACGGGCAAGATCAACGAAAACACGACGTTCGACCGTTCCGACTTCCGCAACATCGTCCCTCGCTTTACGCCAGAGGCTCGAAAAGCGAATCAGGCCCTGGTTGATCTGCTTGGCAGGGTCGCAGAACGGAAGAAGGCAACACCTGCTCAAATCGCGCTCGCCTGGCTGCTTGCCCAGAAGCCGTGGATTGTTCCCATCCCAGGCACCCGGAAGCTGGAGCGCCTGGACGAGAACATCGGAGCAGTTGCAGTCGAACTGACGTCCGACGATCTCCGCGAAATCGAGAGCGCCGCCTCAAAGATCACGGTGCAAGGGGCTCGCTACCCCGAAAACTTGGAGCGAAGGACGGGTCGCTGAGCGGAGTCATGGCAAGCAGAAGTCAAGAGTATGAGCAAGAACATCGAAGGAAACGTCGTCGTCATCACGGGCGCGAGTAGCGGGCTGGGCGAGGCGACTGCCCGGCTTCTCTGCGCGCAGGGCGCAAGCGTTGTGCTGGGTGCGCGGCGTGGGAAAGCGCTGCCTAACGGTGAAACGCTGACTTGAAGAGGAGAAAAACATGAGAGCAACCGTTTATCATGGGCCTGGAGATATGCGCATCGACCGGGTCCTGTGCTGGCTACTTAGGACATCCGTTCTGAAAAATCGGCAGAGATGTGCCAAGATCATCACGAAGAAGCAACCCTCACATGCTGACTCCATGGGTTATCTCCCGAAAAGAGGATCTGATCTCTTC
>DAOTTD010000195.1:0-5103 GCA_034438015.1 Ktedonobacteraceae bacterium
ATACGTTCCTCCAGCAATACTTCCTATCCTGGTATTGACAATATAGCCAGAACGCCAGAGCTCCTCTATCTCTCCGTCCAATCGATGCTCGTTCCTGGGATTGATTGGGACGTAGCAATACGCATCGATGAGAAAGCGACCCTCGCTCACATACTGGAGCAAGTCCTGATAGTCCAGGCGATACCTTTTCTCCCTGGCTGCCCTGTTTATGTTAGCGTAGTCCAGAAAGAAGACAACTTTTTCCATACTGATCTCTCCTGTTTAGAATGTGATTTCTCACTGCCTATTCTTACGCGCTACAAGGATTCTCTCAAAACTTTCTCGGCTGTACTTGAAGCACCTCCTATCCCAGTGTTACACTTCCAGATGGAAGGAAGATTGCATCCTTCCTGCTCAAAATATCTGAAAACGTTGTTAATGAAAATGACTAATTTTGTTAATAGAGGTATTGACAAACCTGGGTGAGGATTATGAAGCAGGGTGGTCGCCCACGCCGTGAGGATGAGAAGCCAGATAGTCCATTTGGGAAGGCGCTTAAAGAGTACCTACGGCGTACTGAGAATTTCACGCAGACAGAACTGGCTAGAGAGAGTGGTATCCCTGAGAAAACGCTCTCTCATATGGTCAAGGGCAGGCGAACAAGTGGCACGATGCTACGGCGAGATCTGCGCGACATCATTCGAGTGCTTTACCAGAAGAAAGTGCTTCTTACTCTTGAAGATGCTAATCGGCTGATAACAACGATTCCCGCGCTAGGGGCTTTAGACAGGCGTGATCCAGAGGACGCGGAAATTATAGCCTTGTTCGACACAGCGGGAGTTGAAGGCGAGCAAGCTAGCGATCAAAACAATGGAGACGCAGCGAGCCAGAATATTCATGCCTCTTCTGATAACCGAGACAATGCATCCTTATCAAATGCAACGCCAGAACCTATTCCTACGCAAATAAATCCTCCCCCAGTTTCAGAAACAACAGCAAGGGCGAACAGGGAGACGCATCAACGTATTGCTGATGAGATGGCTACTCCTGGACAGCGAAAAGCGAAGAGAAGCAGACTGTTCATTCTCGTTGGCATAGGACTTGCTCTTCTCATGACAGGCGCTGTGATCACGTACGTTCTGTATCTTGCTCATCCGTCAGCAATCAAGCCCGGCGGCGGATGGATTAGCCCGACGGGAAAGACGGTCAAAAGCAGGATCTATTTTGCGGCGTATGCGTACCCGACGCACGCAGGGGAACCAGCAATTGACCACGTAAACTTTACGGTCTACTGGCAAGGCGTAGACCCTCGTAAGTGGGTGCCCGCATGTGTGTCACATAAACCTATCAAGAAAGATATCTTCGCCTGCACGGCTGATCTTCACACGCTTGGCGTTCCTGCTGGCGAGATTACCATAAGTTTTGATGTCTATGATCGACAAGGAAATCATAATAATTCCCCAAATGGGTCGCATACCGTCACGTACTCACCTTAACACTTGCAATTGCGGAAGTGTGGGGCGCTGGAACCTTGCGTTTGCCCGCTGCATAACTCATTTGCCATGCAGAATTAAGGCACGGGCACAAACTCCATCCCATCAGCAGCAATCGTCTGACCATCCTCGCCGGTTGCATTGCTCAGCACCACCCGTCCGCTCGTGCCGGCTTTAAAGTAGTAGGTGCCGATGCCGATCCATTGGGGACCGGTGCTGAGCGAGCCGAACGGCCCCTGGAAGTTGCCAATGTGCGATTCATCGACATAGAGGGTCTGATGTAGTGCAGCGTTTTTGGTATTGGTGCTATACACCGTATAGGGCACCCAGCTACTACTGGCGTAGGTCTGATCGACATAAACGCCGATCTCGTAGTTGCCATCCTTCGGTATCTTCGGCTGCCAGGTCGCCGTGGCGCTCGCGGACCCACTGGTCGTGTATGCCCAGTGCAGGTCGCCGTTGATCTCGCTCGTCGCCTTATCGACCGTCCATTTGCCGCTGCTGCTCCAGCCATTATCGCCATCGTCGAGCAGGGTTGCGCCGGGATACACCGCGCTGCCATTGGCGGCCAGGTAGGGAACAGCGACGCTGCTGGCGGGATTGCTGACCCAGAGATAGTTATCGGCGACCGTATTAGGGTCGGCATAGTTCCCGCTCCAGCCGAAGGGATCGGTAGCCTGCCAGGCGACATTGTTCAGATAATAGGTCCCCATGTGCAGGTGTGGCCCCGTCGAGGAGCCTGTGGTGCCGCTGGTCCCGATCTGCCATTGCACGCCCACATGCTCGCCATTTATGACCGTGAGCGCGCTCAGGTGTCCGTAGGCCGTCGCCATACCGTTTCCATGATCGATCGCCGCCCAGAGGCCGAAAGCGTCGTTGTGATTAACGGGATTGTACCAGCCGGCGCGAATCACTGTCCCGGCAGCCGCGCTCAGTACTGGCTCGAATTGCATATTGAGATCGTAGCCATTGTGCCCATCGTAGCAGTTGGCACCGGGCGTACAGTTCGTGATAGAGGCATTCGTCAGGCGCGTCCCATCGTAGCGCACAAAGATACCGTCCTGCACATAGGTGGGCTGATCGTGATCGAAGAGCGAACGCGTGCGCTGCAGAACGGTCTGACTCCCATAATAAGGACGATGCATAAAGGGGATCGGTCCCGCAGCGGCGCCTTTTGTAAGCGGCGACGGTATCTGTTTGAACGCCATCAGCATGGGCATCGTCAGCACCCCACATAACACATAGATGAACAGGGCAGACAGAGAGATTCTGGAACGAAATGCCTTCTTCAACTGCATCATGGACCTCATTTTCTGGTATGTTAACCGCTGGCAAGTGCCGCGAGAGGTTCTATTAGCTCACCGCCACAACCTGGGTAATCGCGGGAGAGATCGCCGCCGGGTGTACCTGGGAGCCGCTAACAGGGACCGACCAGTAGTGGAGCGTGCCACCAAGTACACGATTGGGTGCGTTCAGCGCTGTGAAGGTGATATGCGTGTTGTTGTCGGTCCACGCTGGATTGATATTCAACTGCATCCCGGTCTCGCGCGTAGAGGCCACCTGGGAGACCTTCTTGCTGGCGATATCGACGATAGCGATAGCGCTCTGTAGCGACTGCGCCTGTACGTTCGCCTGCACATTATTTGGATTGGTGCGCACGATAAACGCAACCTTGCGGCTGTCGGACGACCAGGCCAGCGTATAGCCGTGGCCGCCATCGGCATCGGCGAGGCGCTGCGACTGTTGGCCGTTTGCATTCATCAGCCACAGGCCGGAGTTCAGGAATGGTGTGGCGCTATCGACGAGGCGCTCATAGGCGACGTGTTTGCCATCGGGCGACCAGGCGAAGAGCGCGTTGATGGCCTGTGTCCCGACATTTTTGAAGAGGTGTCGGCGCGCGCCGCCGTTGCTATTTGCCAGCCAGGTATCGCTGCCCAGGCTGAGGCCGGAGGTCGTGGAATAGACGATATGCTTGCCGTCGGGGGATGGAGCTGCATCGACCAGGTTGGCGGCAGGCGTCTCCAGGTTGATGTTGCGGTGTGCGCCGGTGGCGGCATCGACCTGCCACAGGGTGGCGCGCCACGCCTGCATCCCTGCTGGCGAGATCGCGCCCACCGGGAACATCGGGCGATAGAGAAAAGTGTGCCGGTTCCCATTGGGGAGCCAGCGCAGGAAGTTGCCCTGGGCGTCGGCGGGGAGCAGGTTGATCTTCATCTTCTGCGTGTCGTAGACCCAGACCTGCTCTGCGTCGGGGCGCGTCCCATCGATCACGAGATAGCGTCCATCCGGCGAGAGCTGGAGGGCGAGCACCGCGTCCGCCTCGGACAGACCGAAGCCTGGGCTAATCAAGGCAACGCGCTGTGGCGCGCTCAGCGGTTGACGCGCCGTCCCTTCTGGCGCGCGCGCCAGCACAAAGCCATCGGAAGCTTTAAGGACGTAGTACAGGTAAGAGGGCGTAGCGGTATCCTGCGCAACCTGTCCGGAGGTACCAATGGGCCGAGAGAGCGCCCAGCGGCTGCCATAAAGAGATGCACCGACAACTATACAAAGGGCAAATAATAGCAAGAGTGTAAGCAAAGATGCTCGCCGCTTAATAGTCTCCATTGTTCGCTCTGCCTCTCTCTTTACTTCCTTTCAGAGAGATGACGCGTAGCGTAGCCGTGAATACGGCGTTTCTCTCTGAGTAAGAAGCTTACCTCACTAAGTGCAACAACGTATCCTTACTTACAGGATATAGTTGTAAACAAACTCAGCAATAAGAAGCGAGCGATACCCTTACCTGTGCGTTAGCGTGGAAATTGCAGTCACATAACCTTGCGCAAAGCCCGCGTTACCTCCCTGGAGTCTCTTTCCTCTATAGAACGATGCACAAGCGAATACCCTACTCCACGTACTGTCAACAAGTAAACCGGATTCTTAGGATCCTCCTCTATTTTCTGACGTAAGTGCTGTATATGGGCTTTGATCAACCTAATATCACCGTAGTTACTGAAGCCCCAGATATGAGAGACGATCTGATTGCCTGTGCAGACATTATTGGCATTAATAGCAAGAAAACGCAGTAGTTTATTTTCTATCGGTGTGAGATACGTAGATTTACCATGTATGCTTACCTGACTGCTGACTGCATCGATGCGAATGGGGCCGACAGTAAGGGTTGAAGAAGCGGGTGCCAGCTGTATAGAGCGCCCTCGGCGGCTGAGTGCGCGAATGTGTGCCAGAAGCTGACCGGGCAGGAATGGTTTGCGCAAGTAGTCATCCGCTCCCAACTCCAGGCAGCGGATCTCGTCCTGTGAATTAATCGCTTCAGTCAAAGCCAGAACCAGCGCATCGTACACTGCGCGCATATCGTTGCACATCTCCAATCCATCCTCGTTCTCTATTGTCATTTCCATAATGACGAGGTCTGGCTCCTGCTCCTCCCATAAACGTCGTGCACGTTCCAATGTATAAGCACGATGGACTTCATATCCTACAGTTCTTAACCAACTTGAAAGCATCTCAATCAGATCACGATCAGTATCAACAAGCAAAATTTTCATACTTTTTCCCCCTGGACTTTCTCTCTTGCCTTAGAGAGTATAACTGGTCACATTGTTTTGCCTGGCCTGTTGAAGTTCTCTTTGCCAGT
>DAOTTD010000196.1:0-3992 GCA_034438015.1 Ktedonobacteraceae bacterium
AGATCCGTTGATTGCATCGCTGCCTCCTTCTCGGTTTGGGGCGGGCGAGGGTCGCGTGAGAGTAAACAGAGGGGCGTACGGCGCTGGCGGACGGAAGAAGGTGTACAGATCAACCAGGATCTCTGTGGCGATCTGGAGAGCGCAGGTTGCATGGTAGACAGTCTGCTCGGCATCGTCGCTCATGATGAGCGGATACTCAGCAAAGGCGAATCCGCAGTAGGGGCACAGCTCGTCCAGACCACACACGCCTGCCCGCATGCGATGTTCATCATTGACGATGAGCATATGATTTTTCTCCTACATCAGAACTCCTGCTGGAGCCAAAGCGCTCCACTGTTCAGTGTAGGAAACGACGGCGAGGTTGACAAGGGGCTTTGCCAGTTTGGACTTCCCATCTACGTAAACCATGTTATGAGACAGTCTCTGCTGTTCTGCCTGCCAGCACAAACTCGGGTCCCTCCATGGCGCGCAGCTGCTCCAGCTTCGCGTAGAAGGTCCGGATCGTCGTGAGCAATGTCTCGATATCATCCATGGGGTCTCGTCTCCTCTTCTGGGTACGCCAATGCTTTCCATTTTTTCTGTATGGGCTCTTCTCGCTCTTGGGCTGCTCGAGCCAGTGGCTCATCGGATTGCCCTTCACGACTCGGGGGCATCCGCAGGGGTATCAAAGAGCGATGGCTGCTGCACCTGTTTCGGCTCTGGTGGTTGCGGTAAAAAGTTTTGCGAACTGAGCACTGGCTTGCCGATTCGCTTCTCGATGACCCGGCGCGCTTCTCCGCCAGCCTCCCCTGCATCAACCGCGTCGCGCTTCAACTCAGCAAAACCCTGGCTCTCCCGATCCTGGTGCAGGGTAATCGCCGTCGCCTCACTCAGAGAGGTCAGAGCCAGCTCCAACGGCGTCATATGATCACGCAAGTTGGTCTTCGCAGGCAGCAGTTTGTAGGTTTTGTGCGCCTGGATAGAGATGTCGAACGTCCCCTGGTGAATCTCGTTGGTCAGAACCGCGAACTCCACACCGACTTCCGCGCCGCGAGCCTTCCACTCATCGGTCAGCTCGTTGCGAATGAGGTCATTTTTAATCCGCTCCTCAATCCAGGCATCATCATAGCCCTTGGCCCGATATGCCTTCCTCACCCGTTCAATCGCCTGTTCGGGATGTTCCACTTCCTCAAGACGCTCTTCGCCCACCTGAGCCAGCCACAACCGCAGCGGTTCCGCGCGCGGGCTCGGTATACTTTGTATGAGGCGCAACACCGTTTGACGATTCGCGGTATCCGTCAGACGGAAACGCCCATCGTGAGCCTTGAGCTTGAGCTGGACAAGGTGAGCAAGCGCCTGCTCCGCTCCCTCGTCATTGAGCAAGCGCTTCTTCGTATTGCGCCAGTACCCCCCTGGATCTTTCGACTCCGTGAGAAACGCGATCAAGTCAATAACCGCGTAATACCATTCACCCCGATGCCAGACCCGCCGTACCTCCGGATGAAACGGGGACAGGGATTGCGGAAGATCACTACCAGCCATAACATATCTCCATCAGTTATCCCAACCCGTAACACGTTGTTACGGGTTGCTAGCAAAACACCATCTCTAAGAAGAACGATTGAGCATGTCAGATACGCTCGTCATCCCACCACCAACAGCGAGAGCTGCCACCATGGTACCACCTTCGCACCCCCACAGCAGAGACTTCCCTGACCGCCGACAGACGGTGCTTGCTTGTAACCCATGACTATAAGACGCCTCTCACCTGCTACCAGTTCTGTATTCCAGTTCTGTATTTAGGATCATAATTCTACAGCTTACCCCTTCGCCCAATAGCTCTCGACAAGCACCTCCGGCTCGAGAGGAGACACTGTCGCCTCTTCAACCAGGCCTTCGAGAGCATGATTCCTATCAGGTGTTCTCGCTATTCCTCTTCATCGTTCACTTCCTCGCTTTCTTCATCTGCTGCAAACACGATCTCTTCGCCATCCGGCTCTACCACCATCTCCAGATTTCGAAAACGCTGATTGGCCTGTTGAAAGTAGAGAACGACTGAACCTTGGGGACCATTGCGTTGTTTGGCCACAATAATATCCGCCTGGCTCCTTCGTTCCGTCTGGGGATTATAGAGCTCATCGCGGTACAGGAACATCACCGCGTCCGCCTCCATCTCGATCGATCCCGATTCTCTGAGGTCCGAGAGTTGGGGGACCTTCGACTGACGACCTTCGACTGCCCGCGAGAGCTGCGCCAGAGCTAACACGGCCACGTTCAGTTCTCGCGCCAGGTTCTTGAGTCCCCGGCTGATCGCTGAGACTTCCTGCTGCCGATTTTCGTATTTGCGGCTCTCCCCTGTCGTCACCATCTGCAGATAATCCACAATGATCAGCTCGATCCCATAGTCAACCATCCACCGCCGAGCTCGACTGCGCATCTGCAAGAGTGAGATCCCAGCCGTATCATCAATGCGGATCCCCAGAGCTTCTAACCGTTCCAGGGCTTCAACCAGTCGAGGCCAATCCTCATCTTCGATCCGTCCCGTCCTCAATTTTTGTTGCTCCACACCAGAATCCATGGCAATGAAACGTTGAGCCAGTTGCTCTCGACTCATTTCCAAACTAAAAATCCCGACGTTGTATCCCTGTAGAGCCGCATTATAAGCCACATTGAGTGCCAAAGCCGTTTTTCCTACGTTGGTTCTTGCTGCCAGGATATCCAGGTCCGAGCGCTGAAGACCACCGAGCAACGCATCCAGATCGCTATAGCCCGTCGGCACCCCAACTACACGACCACGATTCTCATACCGCCTTTGCAGCGCCTCCATCGACTGTGCCATCAACTCATTCATGCCAACATCGGTCGATGCGGCTAGCAAAAAGCGCTGACTGAGGTCAAAGATCAAGCGCTCCGCCTGTTCCAATGCCAAGGCGGCATCCGTTTCCTCATAGGCCAGGGCAGCAATCTCACCTGTCACCCTGATCAATTGGCGCAGCACTCCCGTGCGCTCGACAATGCGAGCATAATACACAATATTCCCACTGGTCGGGACTTGATTAATCAGCGAGGTGACATATCCTGGCCCTGCAACCTGCTCCAACTGATTTCGCCCCTCCAGCTCATCACAGAGGGTAATAAAATCAGCTGGCACTCCCCTGCTGTTGATGGCAAGGATCGCTTCGTAGATCTGCCGATGAGCGTTGCGGTAAAAATAATCCACACGCAGAAATCCGATCACCTGGTCGAGTGCCTCCGGGTCGATCAGCAGGCTCCCTAACACCCCTTGTTCGGCCTCAATAGTATTGGGCATCTGTCGTTCTGTCACGATCGCCTCCTAGATTCAACAGGATCACTTCTCTCCTCAGTGGATCTTACATCCCCTATGCGGCTGAGCCTGGCCAGCAGATCTGGCGCATTCTTTGCCAGGGGAAGGTTCACGGCGAGCGCCTGCTGCGAATAGAGCCAGCATTGATGTCCCATCCGATCATCCACCAGCAGTGCTTCTGTCCCATCGTGCTGTCGGTAGGCAGCAACACGCAGCATGAAGGGAGAACCGTGAAGAAGGTGATAGGCCTGGACCAACGCTTCCCGGTCCATTCCCGATCGATCTTTTGCCCGAGGAATGCGAAGCTCCAGCGGAGTCGGCGATGATAGTCGGAGCGCGTGTGATGAGGACAATGGGCGAATTGATGGTGTGGGTCTCTCGAGCACTTCCAGCAACTGTTCATAAGGGAGAGAGCCATAGTGTTGCGCCCGTTCCATGGCATCTTGCGGAACTCCCTGTTGATGAAACGTCACACAGAGGTTATAGAAATAATTACCAGGTCGCTCTGTTGTTTTTTTGCAAGAGGCAATCAGTGTTTCAATAGCTGCCGCCAACCAGGCCATTGGATCTCTATAGCCGTTTTTATACAGATTGTGGTAGTATCCACGTTTCCCCGGTCCTTCACCGAATATGGTTCGTAATACCTCAACGACTTTCCCTTTATCGTTATCGTTTAAAAAAGAATCTA
>DAOTTD010000197.1:0-9486 GCA_034438015.1 Ktedonobacteraceae bacterium
CTCAATCAGTCTTGGAACTGGCTCGTGGCCCTAAAGCTGTTACGATCTTGCTGCTGGTATCTCCTCTCAGTCTTCTACTCTTTTTCATCCTGGGTGGTGTAGCCCCTACATGAGTGTCTTGGGTGAAGGCGGTGCGTGATATCGATGCTACACTCCTCTTCAAAGCTATTATGGAACCGCTGATAGCGGAGTTACAAAATCATGAGAACTACCAAATACGTTACGACGCGGCTAAGGGCTTGGCAATGATTGGCAAGGATGGGGACGTGCGAGCGGTAGAGCCACTTATCGCTGCACTTCAAGATAAATATGAACTTGTACGTATTGATGCAGCTGAGGCTTTGGGAGAGCTTGGGGATATGCGTGCATTCGAGCCGCTCATAGCTGCATTGCAGAATAGGAACTGGAGAGCAGCTGAGGCTTTGGGAAAGCTTGGGGATATGCGTGCATTCGAGCCGCTCATAGCTAAGCTACAAGATGAAGATAGTGGCCTGCGTCGCTGGGTCGCATGGGGTCTGGGAGAGCTTGGAGACGTGCGAGCGGTAGAGCCACTCATCATCGCATCACAGGATAAGAACGGGGCTGTGCGACGAGAGGCAACTGAGGCTCTAGAGAAAATTGGAGATGTACGTGCGATGAGTCCCTAATCATTGTACTACAGGATAAGGATAATGATGTACGAGAGCATACATCTTGGGCATTAGATAGATTAAAACAGGCAAATCAAATTTAATCTCTGAAAATTCTGACCATGAATGATAGAAGAGAAGAAAGTGTCTCCATTATACTCTATGCATCAAGCAGTTGGAATAATAAAAAAGGAGGAAACAGATGAATAGTGAGATCACACAAATTGCCGCTGCTATTGTGACTCTGATTGCACCTTTTACTCCTTATTTACTGGAGGTAGGTAAGGCAACTGGGCAGAAATGGGCGGAAACACTTGCAGAAAAGGGAGGAGAAGCGGCGTGGAGTAAAGCGAAAATGATTTGGGAGAAAATCCACGCCAATGTTGGGGAAGATCCCAAAGTAAAAGGGGCAGCCCTTGTTGTCTCAGCTGATCCAGAGGATCTATCTGCTCAAACACTGCTAACGAATGTGTTGGCAACGCATCTAAATGCTGATCCTCAGTTCATGCGCGAACTACTCCACTTGCTAGGAGGTACACAAGCAGTTCAGGAGGTTCTTACAGATCGTCAAAGTTGGGTAGAAGAGGCGACTCAGGAACTTAAAGGAACTGGAACACAAAGCATCAAAGCTAGCGAGGGCAGCATCATCAAGGGTGTGCGACAAAGCAAAGAATAAATCTCTTTCTGCTTATTAGCAGCAGCGTAGTTCTTTTGATCCCTCGACGGTTGTTGTGGCTGGCTATGTACGCCGTTCCAGCGAGATGCAGAAGGATAACTATAGCATCGCGCTGTAGTTGGGACGGGTGACCCTTTCGATGAGAAACGCGACAATGAAGAGTAGCGGACCGATGGCACCGCAGGCCAGCAGAAGTCTGATCGCCAACGGCTGCTCTCCAGTTCTTTTTGCTGAGGTGTCTATAGTGCTATTTTCCTTTGCGGCGAGATACGGTGAGGCGCTTGCTATTCACCTTCGCCATTCAGTGTGAGGGCATCGACTTCCAGATGGACGTGTGTGCCCTCTCCCTGTTCCATTGCGCTGCGTATGTGGTACTACCAGGCCCAAAAAGTGGGTGTGCATGCTTTTCTGGTGCTCGAATATGTACCTGACGGCGATCTTCGCCGTGATAGTGCCAGGTCGCGTTATCCATTCACCTGCACGGTACCGGCGTCGCCATCGACGGTGATGCGCTGCCCGCTGCTCAGGCGCTCGGTGGCGACACCGGTGCCCAGCACAGCCGGAATGTGATATTCGCGTGCCACAATCGAACTGTGGCTCAGCGGGCCGCCGACATCGGTGACGACGCCAGCGGCAAGCGCGAAGAGCGGCGTCCAGGCGGGCGTGGTGATTCTTGCCACCAGGATATCACCCTGTCGCATCTGGTCGAACTCGTTAGGACTGGCAATGACGCGCGCCGGACCGGTGATACGCCCAGGGCTGGCGGCGATGCCTTTCAGCGTATCGCCTGCGAGCTGCTCGACACGAGCGGGCATGACATTGGTGAAGTCGATGCCCAAAAAGCGTGCTCCACCTTTGAGTGGCAGGGCGACCGGCGGCGTGAGCGCGCGTTCACGCTGCCAGGTTGCGTGCCGCTCGGCGATGACGGCATGAGCGTTGGCCGGGGATTGTCCTGCATCCAGTGCGGTTGCGGCTGCCTGCAACTCGTCCAGCGTCAGCCAGAACACGTCATCGGGAGTGTCGATGCAGTTGCCAGTGACCAGGCGCTGCCCTATTTCAAGCAGCATGCGGCGCAATATCGGCCAGCCCAGACCGACATCGGCGAGCGCGTCCTCGCGCAACGGGGCATAACGTTGCGCACTCTCTACGAGGCGTCGAAAGAGCTTCAGGCGGAGGCCGCGCAGGCGTTTAAGCATACTCTGTGTCGCCTCCTCGCGCGCGGCCTCGGCGCTTGCCTGGCGCTTATAGGGATCGGGCGCATTGCCGCTCAGGAAGAACTTGAGTGTTTCTAAGACCGGCATCGGATCATCGGCAAGCACGGCTTTGGCGAAATCGAGGTCGTAGATGGTATGTCCGAAACGGGCCAGGTGATCGGCCAGGCGTCGCCAGAACTCCGGCCATGCTCCCTCTTCTGCCCCTGCCTGTGCTGCCTGTTGATGGTACGCGGTCATAAACTGACCGCTCGACATGCTCGAAAGCTGAACGGTCAGTTCTGGCTGTTCGCGTACCCATTGCGCCAGTTCATAGAGCGATTTCTCGGCCTGTATCGGCGTGCTGTCAAAGCCCAGCATAAACGTCAGCGCAGAAGGAGCATTGCGTTTCTTGAGAAATTTGTTGTACACCAGGGTAAAGAGTCCCTCGCTCATATATGCCGCCGGTAGGATGCCGCCCTGTACAGAGAGATAGTGTTCAGCAGCTTCGGTCGTGATGGCGCGTATCCCTCCCAGCAGGTTAAGCGCTGCTGTAGTAGCCAGGTCTCTCGCCTGCCAGTACCTGGCAACCGCTGCATACCTGGAACGAGCCGCTTGCCAGCGTGCTTGCGAGGTGCTCAGCAAGGGCGGAAAGATAACAGCTATGCGTGGGAGGGCGAGCACCATTCTGACCACTTGCGTAGGTGTGAACGTGAGGTTATAGTAGCCGTACCCATTGATGGTGACCAGGTACTCATCAGCAAACGCACCTTTTAGCCCTGCGCTCTGAAGCACCTCCAGGGTGACCCTGGACCATATAGGAAGTCCGAGCGTGGCGAACAGGGGTGTAAGCGGATCAGGCAGCAGTTCCAGTACGCTTGAACGCATATAGCGCCCTTTGGGGTCGGGAAGTTTCCACTCTGCCGCTTGTGTCACCTGAGACGCGGCAGCAGGTTTGGGCGCGTCGGGCAAGGCGGTGATCGGGCGGGCCTGTAGAACGAAGACGCGGCCATCGTGCAAAGCCCACTCGATATCCATTGGCCGACCGTAGAGATTCTCGATCTTCACACCGATGCGGGCGAGTTCAGCCGCTTGCGACGGAGTGAGCACTGCACGGCTACGGAGGTCTGTTGGCACTGCTTCCTCGCGTGTCCCTTCGAGGGTGCGCACGGTCATCACGTCTTTCTCGCTGATCTGCTGTTCAGTAATGGCCCCACTTGCCTTCTCAACCACGACCGTATCGGGCGTGACCTGGCCACCGACGATAGCTTCACCCAGCCCCCAGGCAGCGTTGATCATCACCTGCTCGCGCGCTCCTGTCAGGGGATTGGCGGTGAAGAGGATGCCTGCTGCATCGGCAGGCACCAGTTCCTGCACCACCACCGCCAGGCTCACATCATCCGGCGCAATCGTATGACGTGCGCGGTAGCCAATCGCTCGCGCTGTCCAGAGCGAGGCCCAGCAGCGTTTCACGGCATCGAGGACCTGAGCTTCACCGCGCATATTGAGGTAGGTTTCCTGCTGACCAGCAAATGACAGTTCCGGCAGGTCCTCAGCCGTAGCCGAGGAGCGCACGGCGACAGACGTATCATCCCCGTTGAGTTCAGCATAGGCGCGGCGAATCGCCTGCGCGATATCCTCCGGCATCGCGCTCTGGGCGAAGAGATCGGCTATGTGCTGCGCCGCCTCGTCTAGTGTCGCGGACTGATCAGCGCTCACAGCGGAGACCGCGGCCAGGATGCGCTCTTGCAGCCCATGTTCCGCCACAAAACGTCGGTAGGCTATCGTGGTGATATGAAAACCAGGAGGCACAGGCAGGCCAGCGGCTGCCATGCGTGCCAGCGAAACGCCTTTGCCGCCCACCTGCTCCAATGTGGCAGAAGCGTCATCTAGCGCTAAAACGAGAGGGACGGTTTGCTTTATGCTCATTTCGGCTTCTCTTTTCTCCTGAATGCTCAGGATCTAGTTCTCGCTGAAAATCTTCCTCTACAATTATCATAGCATGACTCATGTACTGCTTACAGACGTGGGAAGTGGTTTGGAATGTACACGAACGCTCACGCGCCGAAAACCAGCCATCAAGCCAGAGACTGTACCGCCTGAGCGACTCGGAGGATCTCGACCGTGCCTGGCTCTCCGTTGACGCGCAGCCAATCGCCGGTATGCAGGCGCATCGTCGCGTTGCCGCAGCCGACCACGGCGGGGATGCCCAGTTCGCGCGCCACGATAGAGGCGTGTGAGAGCGGTGCGCCCACATCGGTGACGACCGCGACCGCCCGTGGGAAGAGCGGCGTCCAGCCCACGTTCGTGAGGGTCGTTACCAGGATCTCGCCGGGCTGCAATTGCTCTCCTTCTTCGATCGTGAGCACCACGCGCGCGCGACCCTCAACGGTACCGGGCGCGCCGGGGAAACCGCTAATCGCATCGCCGGAGGGGACGCTCTTGCCGCTGGCATCGAACACGTCGCTGCGTCGCTGTGGGTTTGCAGCCCATTCAAACGGATCGAAGCGCCCGCGAATCAGCGCCGGGTATGATGGCAGCGCGCAATAGTCTGCGTAGATGGCCTGGCGCTCTGGAATAGCAGCGAGAACGGTGTCGTCTCCTTTGAGCAGCGCCAGGATCTCTTCTAGCGAGAGGAAGAAGAGGTTTTCGCCCTGCCCGGTCAATGCGCCTGCCCGCAGGACAAAGGCCCGCAGAGGCCAGAGTGCACGCGCCTGCTCAGAACGGGTCGCCTCACGCTCGCGAGCCTCTTTTCTCGCGCCTTCGATTTTGTCACGCATCTTCACTGCCTGGCGTGGGTAGCGGCGCTGGAAACGATCCCACGCCGCCTCCTGCGCCTCTTTCTGGCGGGCGAGCAGCGTCATGATATCCGTTGGTGCAGCACGCAATCCGGCGAGCTGCTGATCGATCCACTGCGGGTCCTCGGCTGGACGTGGATAAGAAAGCTCGAACAGGTGCGGGCTGTGGTGGCCGTACTGACGGGTAAAGGTCGCACGATCAATCTCACCATGCATTAACTGTGTCAGGCCCTGGAGAGGTCCCAGGCTGGCTAACCGGTTCGCCCCGGAGTCCGTCGCCAGCAGCAGCGTATTGGTATCAGCCTCGCCCACCAGTTTCCGCAGCGTATTGCGTATCCTGAGGAAAGCGCCACCATCGCCCTTACTGCCAGCCTCCAGCATATAGTTACACTCGTGGAGGTATGGTAACAGCTCGTCCTGCCAGAGCGTCGTCAGGTCCGTGGGACTGGATGCGGCCTGTACGCGGGTCAGCAGATCTTCGCAGCGTGCCGGGGCCGTTGCCAGGAAGGCCGCGAGCTTTTTGACATTGCCGTGTATACGTCGTCTGTTCCGCAACGTTGCCGGTAACATCGTTCGCAGCACGGTCCAACGCGATATCGGCAGCAACGGAATCGCCAGATCGTCGGGGACGCGTCCGAAGATATCACCTGTGGCCTCAAAAAGGCGCTTGCGCTTCATGCCTACCGCTGCGAATATCGTCATCATCAGACTCAGATTCATATACAGGCGTCCGCCGATGTAGCCTACCGGCGAATAGCCTCCGATGAACAGGGTTGGCATCATATCATCGAAGAAGATGTTGAGGAGCGACCTGGAGCAGGGCGTCACGACATCAGGAACCGCTTCTCCAACGTTTCCTCTCGTCCACAGGCAATCAAGAGTCAGGCTATCGTTCCATGCGTCGATGCCCTGCTTCTTCTGGGGCAAGGAAGTGATCGGACGCGCCTGGACAATAAAGAAGCGATCAGCCGCGAGCACCCACTCGATATCCATCGGGCGGTCGTAGAGCTGCTCGATCCGCACCCCAATGCGGGCCAGTTCCGCCGCCTGAGCCGGGCTGAGCACCGCCTGACGACGCTGATCCGCCGGGACAGGTTCTTCCTGCGTGCCGGTGGGCGTGCGCACGGTCATCACTATCTTTTCATTGATCTCGGAGATGACAATGCTCCCACTGTCCTTTGCGACGACAAGCGTGTCAGGAGTCACCAGCCCACCGACGATAGCTTCACCCAGTCCCCAGGCAGCATCAATTATCACCTGGTCGTGTCTACCGGTCACCGGATTAGCCGTGAACAGAATGCCAGCAGCATCAGCGGGAACCAGCTCCTGCACCACGACGGCCAGGCTCACCTCTTCGGGGGCGACATGGTTGCGGATGCGGTAACTGATGGCTCTAGCGGTCCACAACGAGGCCCAGCAGCGTTTCACCGCCTCACATACCTGAGCTTCTCCATGCATGTTGAGATACGTGTCCTGCTGACCAGCAAACGAGAGCTCCGGGAGGTCTTCAGCGGTCGCAGAGGAACGAACGGCGACCGGCAGGTCATTTCCACCCAGTCTGGCGTATGCCTGGCGGACAGCCTGCGCCACCTCGTCCGGTATGGGGTACTGCGCAAAGAGCGTGGCAATCCTCTCGGCAGCCACATCACACGTTGCGGGCTGATCGGGTGAGGCCGTTGAGACAGCAGCAAGAATCTGTTCTTGCAGTCCATGTCTGGCAACAAACAGGCGATAGGCGGTCGTCGTAATGTGAAAACCGGGAGGCACCGGCAGACCGGCAGCTGCCGGGCGTGCCAGTGAAGATCCTTTGCCTCCTACATGCTCCAAGGTAGCAGAGGCGTCATCCAGCGCTACCACAAGAGAACTCTCCTGTTCAGTATTCATATCGCGCATCTCCTCTCCTGATCGGCGCTTCTTTTGCATTTCAACATATAAGAGATCGAGGCCGCCTTTGCACGTTTGTAGAGCGTCAAAAAGAGCGCATCGTTTTCTGTCATGCCCAAAACGCGGGCACGTGCCGACCTCGCTTACGCGTGGTCGTTCGCTCGCAGTGCCGCCACCCAGACGTTCACCGCTTCGGCGTCAGTCCGATAGAAGGAATGCGGGGGCGCGCCGAGCACGCGCTCTATCGCATCCATATAGGCAGCATGGGTAGCGACGATCTCCTCGATACAGCGCAGATCGTCGCGCTCCTGCTCTAACGAAAGCAATAACCTGGCATGGGTATTGCCCATGCCCTGCAACAGGGACAGGATGACTTCACCAGCGTTGTTGGGATAGGCGATGGTGAAGATGCCTTCTCCAATGCCTTGGCGGACGATCTCGGTGAGCAGCGGCGCACGCTGTCGGAGAACCGCCTCGTCCACTTTCAGGCGGACGATGGCGTTGTCGTCGGTGTACCAGACACGCATCAGCTGGATCACATCGGCCTGGTGGCTACTTCTCAATCGGTCCAGCGTATCGAAGAAGCCCTGGAGTTTCTCGATAGCGGAAAGCTTCGGGTCATGGATGATGGGGAGGAGCGGCTTTTCCGTCTCTTGCTGTATCCGTTCGATGAACGCTTCCAGTAGGGCCCCACGCGAGTCGAAGTAGTGATGGAAAGCCCCACTGGAAATCCGTACCTCACTTAGGATATCCTGAACTGACATCTGTTCGTAACCCTTGGTAAACATCAGTTGTTGGGCGGCATCCAAAATCTCTTTGCGCTTCGCAGCAACTGCCTCTGGTTTGACGGTTCGAGCCATTGTTTTTCCTTTTATTAATAAACAGACGGTCTTTTTATTAATTGTAGCCAACAGGTTTCTTTTTGTCAAGGGGCTCGCGTGAGAAGTCAGGGCTTTCCAATTCTAATGGACGGAGCACTGACCAGTAAGACGCGATCAAGCGCCTGGTGGTACTCAGCGTCAAAATAGCGCATCTGCCGAGGGACATTTTTTTGTAACCAGCGAGCATGCCAGCGTAACCAGGATGCAGTCTATCTATGACTTACGCTCACAACGGTAGAGCTGTGATCCAACCCCAGTGCCTCATCATCCTCTTGCTGTTCCTGTGCGAGCTCTTCCTCCGTCGTCGCGAGTGGATACCAATAGACATACAAGCGTTTCGCTTCTTCCTCACGGATCACGTCATCGGCGACGAGCCTGGCTCGTGCGCGCCGGATCTGTGTGCGAATCGTTTTGGGGGCAAAGTACCAGATCTGATCATATCGGCTTTGCGTCCAGCGACTCATCGTGCGGGCTGTAGGCACTCCAAACTTCACCTTGTCGCACAGATAGTCCTCTCCTCGCAGCAGCTCCAGCAAAATCTCAGCCAATGCCAATGGTTTCTTCGTCGAGAGTTCCGCCTCGACCGCGACCGTCTGACCATCAGGAAACACCGCCACGCCATCAGGACGATGAAGCAAGAGGTTGCCTTTGAGGCGAACCTGTCCCCGCAGTAATTCGCGTTCACTGATCCAGTGAACCCCAGGCTCATCCATTTCCGTGTACAATCGAATGGCATTGATGGCGTAGAGATGTTCCAGATCATCCACGCTCGACTGCTCCAGATCCCGGTAGGCGTAGGCAAGGCCCATTTTCCGTAGTCCTTTGCGCGAGAGCCACACCCAGAAAGGTGTATTGACCTGGAGGCGAGCGACACACAGCCATCCCTCCTGCTCCCACCGGTTCACCACGTCACGGGCAGCACTTTCGCTGATCCAATTGTCGTGTGTGGCTCTTCGGTCCCCGTAGCGTCCCAGCAACAATGGCAGGTGGAGGCTATGCGTAGTAGTCCACTGGGGCAACACCTCCTGCTCATTGCTTGCTATGTGGAGCGAGCTCACGTGCATTTGCATCAGGCTCAGGGAGAGCGGACGATGCAAGCTGTCTTACGGATCGTCTTTGGCAATCCCTTTGACGAAGGGTATACGATCCCAGCGAAGTTTCACATGATGGAGCTGGGGAAGCTGTTTCATGAAGCCTATTCTAAACTGTATAGTTCTCATGATCTGCTCACCGTCAAACAGGCGTATCAAGAAGTGGGGGTGGCTCGGCAAAGCATCGAGGAATGGGAGCGTATCCAGATTGGTGTGAACGCTAATCCGAGCGTGAGCCATTCGCTGATCCATATCATAGGTCACTTGCTTATTCCTCCAGTCTGTTGCAGAAGCCGTTCGATGAGTGATGCAAGCGACTTGTGTAATCCGATAGCAA
>DAOTTD010000198.1:0-29602 GCA_034438015.1 Ktedonobacteraceae bacterium
AACTCGTCCCACAATGAGGGCACGAGGCATCTGGAGATGTTGTACGTAGTGTGAGCGTGATCTCATCAGCAACCTCAACATGCTCGATGAGGAGATCGGGAAGGTCCGGAAAGAGTATCATAGAAAACTGTGTACCTCGAGACATAGGTATCTAGAAAAATTGTTCAACTTCGTAGTCTATCACATTTGACATCAGCAAGGTTGCGTAAGAACCCAGAAGCATTGCCCATCATCCCTGGCATCGATGGCGTGGGACGGCTGGAGGATGGCAGGCGGGTCTACTTTAGTGGTACGCGCTCGCCCTATGGAACGATGGCGGAGCGAGCTGCGGTGCCAGTAAAGATGTGCCTGCCACTTCCTGAGAGCCTGGACGACATCACCGCCGCCGCGATCTTCAATCCCGGTCTGTCCGCGTGGCTGGCGCTGAAGTGGCGCGCGCAACTGGCATCAGGCGAAACAGCCCTGATCCTTGGTGCGACAGGAGCGGCGGGCAAACTGGCGGTCCAGATGGCGAAACTGTTTGGCGCGGGCAAGGTGATTGCGCTTGGGCGCAATGAGCGGGTCTTGCGCACTCTGCCGGAACTGGGCGCAGATGTGGTGATCAGCCTGGAGCAGCCGGATGAAGAGCTTGTCCGGGCCATTGCGAACGAGAGCGAGCAGACGGGCATCCATGTGATTGTCGATTATCTCTGGGGCCGTCCCACAGAGGCGGTGATTGCCGGGGTGATGCGCAGAGACTTGACCACTATCGCGCCGCGCGTGCGCCTGATCGAGGTTGGGCAGATGGCCGGGAGCACCATTACCCTGCCTGCCTCTGTCTTGCGCAGCTCGGGCCTGGAAATCTCCGGGAGCGGCGCGGGCACCATTCCGCTCGAGCGCGTGATGGAAGCCATCCCGCAGCTGATCGAATTCGCCGCCAGTGGCAAGCTCTCCATTGAGACCGAGAGCACCCACCTCTCCGAGATTGAGGAAGCGTGGCAGCGACGTAGCAGCGATAACCGCAGACTGGTCTTTGTCCCCTGATCTGGGACAAGCAGCCGCCCTATCCTCTTCTGGCTTACGGATAGACCCCGCGCAGTTCCGTCGCCTCGGCAACGCGAGCCACGGCCAGCAGATACGCGCCCATGCGTAGATTCGTCTGCTGCTCCCTCGCCTTGTGGCGCATCGCGTAGTATGATCTTGTCATAATTGTTTCAAGGCGATCGTTAATCTCATGCTCGGCCCAGAAGAAGCGCTGTAGATCCTGCACCCACTCGAAGTAGCTCACCGTCACGCCGCCAGCGTTCGCCAGGATGTCAGGAACGATCGTCACGCCCTTGTCGTAGAGGATCGCTTCGGCATCCGGCGTCGTGGGTCCGTTCGCCGCCTCAACGATCAGGCGGGCCTTGACGCGCGCGGCATTGCGGGCAACCAACTGGTTCTCCAACGCGGCAGGTATGAGGATATCGCAGGGCAGTTCCAGTAGTTCGGCGTTCGTGACACGCTCCGTCCCCGGCATGCCTGTCAGATTGCCATGCTCTTTGGAGTAGCGCAACGCCAGGTGTACATCGATGCCCGCTGGATTGTAGACTCCACCCTTGATATCGCTCAAGCAGACGATCTTGCAGCCCAGATCGGCGAGCAGACGGGCAGTTACGCTGCCGACGTTGCCAAAGCCCTGGATCGCGACGGAGCAGCGATCGGGCAGCATGTTCAGGTCCTTCAACGCCTCGCGTGTGACCACCTGCACACCGCGCGCCGTCGCCTCCAATCGACCCTCGCTCCCTCCGATCGCCAGCGGCTTGCCGGTGATGACGGCGGGAACGGAGTAGCCCTGATGCATGGAGAAGGTATCCATCATCCAGGCCATTACCTGTGGATTGGTGTTCATATCGGGGGCGGGAATATCGCTGTTGGGGCCCATGATGATGGAGATCTCGGTTGCATAGCGGCGACTCAAACGCTCAAGCTCGCTGCGCGACATCTTGTGCGGATCGCAGAGGACGCCACCCTTCGCGCCGCCAAAGGGAATACCAACTACCGCGCACTTCCACGTCATCCACATCGCCAGTGCCCGCACTTCATCCAGCGAGACCTCGGGGCTGAAACGGATGCCGCCCTTCGCCGGGCCGCGCGTGATATTGTGTTGCACACGATAGCCCGTAAACATCTCTATATCGCCATTGTCCATACGCACGGGAAAATTGACGATCAGTTCGCGCTTGGGCTTACGTAAAATAGCGCGCATCGATTGCGAAAGTCCGAGACGTTCGGCAGCTTCGTCGAACTGCGCGACCGCAACTGCATACGGATTCATCACTTCAATAGCCATTTGAAAAAACCTCCTTGTAAGTAGCCGCTACCAGGCCATTATGCAACGCTGCACAAAAAGCGCCATTGCCCCACATCATCGCACCTCTCCACATTGCTTTCTCTCCATGTCATACGAAAACCCGCCCGAAATTGGGCGGGCTTCAAGCCTTCATATGCCTACCAGTATAGCACCCTGATGCAGACGATAACAAGCGCAGCTATTGAGCCAGATACACGCCTGACCAGTCTCCAAAGTAGAGGCCAAGACCGTTCAACGATACGCCATGCACCTTCGCCGGAATAATCGCGGCCATCGTCTGGTGATCGAGGGGCAGCCAGCCGACGTTGCTGATCGCGATCTGTTCGGCCTTATTATAAAGCGCTATACGCGCATCGCCTGACTCATTCTCCGCCTGCATCACCGTCTGGTCAAATTCGGCATTCTTCCAGCTACCAGCATTATTGCTGGCCGTCGATAGCAGGTTCAGCGTCAACCAGTCGTAGGGGTCCGGGAAATCGGCGCTCCATTGCGTAAAGCCGAACTGGATCTGCCGCTTTGCCGTGGCATCGTTGTACGCGTTCAAATCGACGCCCTCCATCTTTACCTGGATGCTCAGCGCCTTCTGCCACATCTGTTGCAACGCGGCAATCTCCGTCGTAGGCATCTGAGAGCTGGGATAAGAGAATGTGATTGCCGGTACTTTCGTCACGTCAGGATAAACGGACTGCAGAAGTGACTTGGCCTTTGCAGCATCGTACGGTAGACCGGGATAGCTCGGCTGGTAGCCGGGCATGCCGGGCGGAATGATGGTTGGTGCTGGTAAGACGCTATCTTTGAAGATCGCTTTCGCCAGCGTATCCCGGTCGGTTGCATAGGCAAAAGCCTGGCGCAGCGCCGCATTGTTAAACGGCGGTCGTGTGTTGTCGAAGAACAACAGGTCGGTCTGCAGGAGCGGTACGCGCGTAAAGCCGGCTGTGCTCTGCGCTGTTTCCTGGTCGCTGGGCAACAGGTTCCAGGTGAAATCGTACTGGCCTGCGTGGAAGGACTTATACGCCGTAGCAAGATCGTTAACAAAAGGCATATCTACTTCTTGCAGCCGCGTCTTGTTACCATAATAGTGGGGATTTGGCGTAAAGACCATCTTCACGCCGCTCTGCCACGTCTTCACCATAAATGGGCCAGTCCCCACAGCATTGCCAGCGGCGTTTCTCACCCAGTTTTTCTGTCCGTATTGATTGATGACTTTTTTGTTCAAGGGGAAAAAAAGCGAACTGGTAAGCGCTTCCAGAAAGTACGCGGTGGGCCGCTTTAATGTCACCTGAAGGGTTGAATTATTCACTGCTTTAACGCCCGATAATGTAGTCGCTTTACCAGCCAGTACCGCGTCAGAACCGACGATAGGCGCCTCAAAGAGGGATGCAACAGGCGAAGCAACAGATGGGAGCAGCGCGCGCGTCCAGGTATACACATACGTCTGCGCAGTTACAGGAGTACCATCCGAGAATGTGATGCCTGGCTTGAGCGTAAAGGTGTAGACTTTATTATTGTTCGATACCTGCCAGGTCGCCTGGTCTGGAATCACATTCAGGTTTTTATCGGCCCGCACCAATCCACTATATATCATATTTACCGCGATGCCCGAGTTTGCATCAGGCCCCTGGGCGGGATCGAGCGTAGCGATATCGGAGATACCGACGTTCGGGAAGGTCAGAACCTGCTTCGTCGCTGGCGTGCCACTGGTTGTTGCTGATGTGCCGCCTCCGCACGCAGCGAGCAATAAGCAGCTAAATCCTATCGTTATGAGCAAGAAACGACCTGGGCGCAGGTGCCACAGACGATGATGCATGAGGAGCCTCGCTTTCTAAAGGCGCTGAAGAGCTGGCAAGATCCATAAAGTCTTGCCAAGGTGTGATTAGAAGTATATCATAGCCAGGAGAATAAATTCTCTACGCATTGATATACGTCGAACGAGGAAATGGCTCTCACAAACAACGAAGAACAAGAGGGCAATGTATGCAGATACGTATCATTGGCGCGCCTATGGACTTAGGCGCGGATCGCAGGGGCGTCGATATCGGTCCCAGCGCCATTCGCTATGCTGGACTCAGCGATCGCCTGCGCCAGCTCGGTTACGCAGTCCATGACATAGGAAACATCGTTATCCCCCAGCCGGAAAGCCAGTCGCAGGGCAATCCCAGGCTCAAATACCTTGACACAATCGTACAGACGTCAGAGGAGCTCGAAGGTATCGTCACCACAACGCTGCAGGAGGGCGAGTTCCCGCTTATCCTGGGCGGTGATCACAGCATCGCGCTCGGCTCGATCAGCGGGGTTGCACGCATCCACAGGCCATTGGGGGTCATCTGGATCGACGCCCACCCCGATTTCAACATCGGAGAGACCTCGCCTTCTGGCAATATTCACGGCATGGTTCTATCCGCCCTGGCAGGGCTGGGCGATAACCGACTCACCGGAATTGGTGGTTGGTCCCCTAAGCTCAATCCGGCCCATATCGTGATCGTCGGTGCGCGCGATATCGATGTTGAGGAGCAGAAATTGTTGCGCAAACACCACATTCACGTCTTCACTATGTCCGATATCGATCGCAAAGGTATCTCAGACGTGATGGGGCAGGCCACCGTGATCGCGGGACAGCACGATAATCCCATTCACCTCAGCCTGGACATGGACGCGCTCGACCCACGCGAGGCTCCGGGCGTCGGAACGCCCGTGCGCGGCGGCCTGAGCTACCGCGAGGCCCACCTCGCCATGGAGATGATCGCCGACACGCATCAGCTCGTCTCAATGGATGTCGTCGAGGTCAACTCTATTCTGGACCGTGAGAACGCAACCGCTCAGCTCGCCGTCGAGCTGACACTTTCGGCGCTGGGCAAAAAGATTTTGTGATATCATTGACACAAAGTCGACTATAAACCTGTTTGTAGTACTGCTCCCAAATGTCTTAGAGAGTAGAAACCTGGAGACCAGAAGAAGGAGGAAAAGATAAGTAGCAACGATGCCGCTTATTACTCACAAAAGATGAAAACAAAAGAACTCTTTATGAACGGCGAGTTCATACCCACTGAAAAAGGCGTCATTTCCGTACGCACGCATGGCTTCGCGTACGGTACGGGCTGCTTCGAAGGCATTCGCGGCTATTGGAACGAGCAAGATCAGCAGGTCTACCTGTTCCGCCTCCGTGAACACTACGAGCGCTTGCTGCGCTCCTGCAAGATTCTGCACATGAAGCTCCCCTACACGATCGACGAGTTGATCGACATCAGCGTAGAACTGGTCAGGCGCAACGGTCAACGAGAAGACGTGTACCTGCGGCCAGTCGTTTATAAGGGCGATACGGTCATTGGAGTCCGCCTCCACGACCTGGAGGATCATTTTATCTTGACTGCGGAGCCGATGGGCAATTATGTTGAAATGACCGGATTACGCTGCGGAGTCTCATCCTGGCGACGCATCGACGACAACGCCCTGCCGGCGCGTGCCAAGATCATCGGTGGCTACGTCAACGCCGCGTTCGCTAAGACCGAGGCGTTGCAAAATGGCTATGACGAAGCTATCATGCTCACCCATGAGGGTCACGTCTCTGAGGGCAGCGCGGAAAACATTTTTCTAGCCATCAATGGCGAGCTTGTGACGCCCTCCGCCACGGAGAACATTCTTCTGGGCATCACCCGCGAAACAGTTATCCAGCTCGCCCATCGCGAACTCAATCGCATCACCCGCGAACGTACGGTAGACCGCACCGAGCTCTACACCGCTGACGAAATCTTCCTCTGCGGAACCGGTGCCCAGGTCGCGCCCGTCGTCAGCATCGATCACTGTCCCATCGGCGACGGCACCATCGGGCCAGTTGCTGGTCAGTTGCAGGCACTCTACTTCGACGTTGTACGCGGGAAGCGTGCTGAATACAAGGAGTGGTGTACGCCTGTGCACGCGGAGGCGGAGGTGCCGCAGCACACTTCAGCAGACTGACATAAATAGTACGAGAGGTTCAGAATAACTAGAGGTTCGGCTACTCCGAACCTCTTTTCACATCTGCATCATTCAGCTCGCTCTTCTCGACAAACTCCAGCGCCTCGTACAGCCAGCGCAGATAGACCTTTTCAAACTCGATGGCAAACCGTACGATCAGATCAAAATAGGGATCGGCCTCGCCTCCAGCCGCGTAGGGATTATGGCGTCTATCTCCGCGCTGAAACTCTCCTCGCGCCGGAATAAATTGAGCATTCTGTTGATATGCAAGCAGGCGCATCTCGTGCTCAGCGGCGCCTGCGCGTAGATTCTGTGCCAGGTCGCCAGGAGCAGCAAAGGAGCCGAACAACACTTTGAGCAACAACTCATCACGTATCTGAAACACTTCAGGCGGCTGCCCCTGCCACTTGCGCAACGCCTCACTCCCCTTATCCGTAATAACATAAACCTTACGATCGGGCCGCGACTCCTGCTCCTCGCGCTCCATATCTACCCAACCAAGATCCTGCATGCGTCGCAGTTCTTTGTAGATCTGGCTATGCGCCGCGCCCCACATTGGCGCCAGGGTATGATCGAATAAACGCTTAACATCATAGCCCGATAAAGGTCCCCAGAAAGCCAGCAGGCCCAGGATACCATAGGTGATCGGATAGGCTTCTGGCCGTTCCATATTCGTCCCCCTTGATTACTTCTCAAAATCTCATTGAGCAATATGACTTCCCGTCATATAAACCCTTGACAAAGTGCATTGTACTCCATTATCATTAAAAGAGGAATATGTCTTGAAGTCATATGACAGAAAAACATAGCTATCCTCATAAGCAGGCGTGTCTATTCAGGTGCTCTCGCCGCCTGCGGCGGCTCACCTATGTTTGTGTGGGTGGTGGGGTTGCCGGCCAGAAGCCGGCAACCCCACCACCCACACAAACGGGCCTGTGAAGCGCCTTTGGCGCTGATAAGTCCTGAAGAGATACCTGATAAGTTATTGCTCGGAAAACGGGAAAGGAAGATTTTCATGGGACAGATCAAAGTGAAGGCAGCCTCCGTACTGGATGCGCCGTCAGCGGAGGTTTACGCTACTATTGCGGATTATCGTCAAGGGCACCCGGCTATAATCCCGGAAGAGAACTTTTATGACTTGCAGGTCGAGCAAGGGGGCTATGGTGCGGGCACTATCATCCGCTTCAAAATGAAAGCTTTAGGCGTAGAGCGAACCCTTTACCAGCGTGTCAGCGAGCCGGAACCAGGACACGTGCTGATCGAGCAAGACATCGACTCTTCTCAAAAGCTTGCCACGACCTTTACCGTCACGCCGCTGGACAATGGAGAGCGCTCTCACGTCGAGATCTCCACTACATTGAATGCAAGTCCAGGTCTCATGGGTATCGTCGAGCGTATCGTTGTTCCGCTCATTAATCCACGGATATATCGCAAGGAGATGAAGAAGCTTGAGGCGGTAGCCAGGGAGAGGAAGAGCGTTCCGGTATAATGTTGAGAGGTGAAAGCTGCCGTATAACCAGAGAGAACAACGAACGCGGCCCTGCCATGATAAATATTGAGCCGGGTTGCATTCGTTGTTGTATACCTTAAGGATCTCAATTCTAAGTTCCACCTACGCTTACAATACCTCAACCTTAGAGTCTGCCTACGAATCTTAAAAACTGATTGAAAAACTTAGTAAGTGATCGAAAGAACACACGATGAGAGTTACTTGCTTGCTTTCCTAGTTGGCTCCTGAAGCTATGTCAAACAACATTAGGAGTTCCTCTGACTTGTTAGATTAACTGAACTTTAGATTTCGATTAATAATTGTATTCCAGGCCCAAAAAGCCAAATTCCCTCTTGATAAATTATATAAGGGCATTTATACTTCTCATAAGCATAACGATATGCCGCCGTGATTGAGACAGACACGACAAAAAAAGAGAGCAACCAGACGACATTCTCGATGCTGCTTCCGTCCTACCAAGATACAAGCGCACCGACATGGGATGTACAATCTACTTACCCTCTTATTTTTGCACGTGGACAGGAGGTTTCTGTCCCTATGCTTGTTTCTCTTATAGTAACACAAAGTGACCCTCTGTTACAAGAATATCACATTAGAAAACGAGGCAACGTCTTGTTAAGGGTCAACACCTCAATTCCAAGGCAGATCTCTCCATTCCGCTCGCAGATCACAGTGCGTATAAACAGTTTTCTCACCTACAGGAAAAGGAGAGATATAATGAAGGGTTCTCATCCCACAAATCGTCAGACTACCCAGGAGTGGTTTGCCTCCCTCAACATCTGGGTCCAGATCGTCATTATTGTTGGCTTCGCCGCCTTAGTTATTCTTATAATCATTAATCCAACTGCAGGGGCAGGAATGACCACGCTTGCTGGTCTACTCCTCATGCTTAAGAGCTTGTTTGGGCATGATAGTGAACCTCCATCTCTTTCACAAGGAAAATAGTGCTCAAGAGGCCAGAGGATCTATCCTTTGGCTTCTTGTCTATCAGGTTAGAAAGGAGAAAGATGATGCACCGCTCAAACAACTATCAAGATAAGAATGAAGCAAGCTATGCCCAAGAGCACTGCATTTGGTGTTGGGCTCATAGGCATCCTGACGTGCTATTCCCTGACAATTGGTCATCAACCATATGTCCAGCTTGTAAGCAACAAGTGAAGGCCAAACTAGTAGCACGCAAATCGCAGCGCATGCCAAATCATATAAGCACTCCTCCCGCTCTAAGAAGTGCCTAAATCTGACAGATCATGCTCCGCTTAAAGCTTTTGTAAAGATGATACTCACTTCCTTCTAAGGAGCAAGAATGAAAACAACAAAATAGAACAAAAAGGGAGATGGCCAAAGATGGACCAACAGCAAGTATCAACCTATGTTGCCGTTCTTACCTGTCAAGTTACAGAAAGTAGCTCTTTTCGTATCCTTCCAGTTGCTTTTCGTGAGACTCCCATGAAAGTCTGTGGTCAAGCACAACGTATTGGTTATACGTGCGATGAACTTTTTCCCATTTATCAACTCAGGATTAGAGGAGATACAAAATTGCGCAGAACGTTATTGAAAGGACACTTTGTCCTTTTGCCAGGAGAGGAGGGTTTTCTGGATTATGAGCAATGGATGAAAAATCATAACAAAAGCGTAGGATTAACTCTTCATACGGAACAGAGAGGCGACGATACTGCGGCATAGAAGACAAATTGAGGGGAGAAGAAAGCTGCCATATAACCAGAGATACAAAGCAAACGCGACCCTGTTCAGTATTCGTCCTGTCAGAGTTGCGTTCGTTTTTGCATATCATAAAAAAAGCAGGGCAACAGATTAGCGCTTCGTGTACTGTGGAGCCTTACGAGCGCGCTTCAGACCTGGCTTCTTGCGTTCCTTCATGCGTGGATCGCGCGTCAGGTAGCCTGCCTTGCGCAGGGCCGCCTTGAAATCGGGGTTCATGCGCACCAGGGCGCGCGCCAGAGCGTGACGAATCGCGCCCGCCTGGCCGGTTGTGCCACCTCCGACGACGCGCGCGGTCAACGTGTAGTTGTTGCCCAGATCGAGCACGCGTAACGGCGAGGCAATCGTCGCCATATGCGTATCGCGCGTCCCAAAATACGACTGGACGCTTTTGCCATTAACAGTGATGCTACCATCACCATTGGGGAAGAGGCGCACACGGGCTACAGCCGTCTTGCGCCGTCCCATACCATAGTAATACTCACCTTTGATGGTCTCGGCCAAGGTAGATACTCCTCTTCTTTACTTCGCCTTGCTTGACTTCAACAAAGCCTCCGGTCCCGTCCAGACAACCGGCTGCTGCGCCTGGTGTGGATGCGTTGGGCCGGCATAGATCTTCAGGCGTCCCATAATATCTTTCCCCAGGCGGTTGTGCATCACCATGCCACGTACCGCGTGCTGCAATGCGCGCTCTGGATGCTTCCCTTCCAGGGTCTGACGCAGGGTCGTCTTCTTCAGGCCACCGGGATACTGCGAATGGCGGTAGTAGACCTTCTGATCCAGACGATTGCCCGTAACAGCGATCTTATCGGCATTGACCACGATCACAAAATCACCGCTATTCATATGGGGAGTGAACGTAGGCTTGTGCTTCCCGCGCAAGATCTGCGCGATCTGCGATGCCAGGCGGCCCAGAACCTGACCCTCGGCGTCGATGACATACCATTGGGGGTGCAGATCAGCGGCCTTGGCGCTATATGTCTTTATCATTGTTTGTAACTCCAAACTTCTCAGTATAATCAACCCGTACCAGACACAGCCCATGCGATGGGGCCGCTGAACCAGGGTGCGTCTTCTCCGCACGTTGCACGATACCAGCAAAATCATCAAGACAGAGACGCTTCTGTCCTACCAGCAGCAGTGTGCCAACCATTCTACGAACCATCCCCGTGAGAAAGGCGTCCGCAGTGAAATCATAATAAATGAGTGCATCCTGACGTTCGCAACGTGCCTCAAGCATTGTACGAATACAATGATGCGTCCCTGGTCTTCTCCTATCGTCGGGACTGTGCCCGAAGGCCCCGAAGTCCTTGCGTCCCAGTAATGACTGACACGCCGCCTGCATCAGATCCACATCCAATGCGTGAGGGCAATGATATGTATAGCGCGCCCTCAAAGCGGTCGGTGCGCTCTCATTCCAGATCGTGTAGCGATAGGAGCGACTCGACGCGCTAAAGCGGGCGTGAAACCGTTCAGGAGCCTCGCTTGCCCAACGGACCGCCACAGTACCGGGTAGGATAGCATTCAGAGCTCGTTGCCAGACCTGGATCGTCAGATGCGATTGCGTCTTAAAGTTTATCACCTGACCGCTCGCATGTACCCCCGCGTCTGTGCGACCCGCCCCATTCACCGCCACCGACTCACCGGAGATGCGAGCAATTGCCGCTTCCAGTGTCCCCTGCACCGTCGCACCGTGGCGATCGGGCTGGCGTTGGAAGCCGTGGTAATCGGTGCCATCATACTCAATACCGCACGCGATATTCATAACCTGAAACTACACGAGAGCGATCTGCGCAATCGGGGCAGCATCGCCCTTGCGGCGCCCGATCTTGGTGATGCGCGTATAGCCGCCGGGACGATTAGCGTACCGAGGGGCCAGCTCCTCGAACATCTTCTTCACCACCAGCTCGTCGGGCAGTGCGCTCAAAATCGTACGGCGGGCGTGGAGCTCGATCACCATCGCCTGGTACGCGGCCTCCAGAGCGCGCTCGGCCTCATCTTCGTTAGAGAAGATGCGCAGCAGTTCCTCGCGACGAGCCTTGAGCTTATCTTCAAGGAACTTGCGGCCCTTGTCGGTCAGAGGGGCTTTCATCTGCTCCGCACGTACCTCGTTCGACTCAACTCTCTTCTTCAGAGAGAAGCGACCGCGACGGGCGAAAGCCAGAATCTGCGCGGCCTTCTCCGTATCGGCAACGACAGAAGTCAGGTGCCTCTGAGCAGCGGCATGGCCCTTCACTGCTGTATCTATCAGCTTTTCAACCTCGCCACGGATCGCAGCGGCGCGTGCCTCGGTGGTTTGTATGCGATCATACCGGATCAGGCCAGCCATGAGATTACGCCGCGCAGAACGGCGACGCGGCTCAGGCATATTCATCCGGTTGCCGGCAATTCGGTGCCTCAACTTAATCCTCCATTTCGTGGTCGCCGTCCATATCGGCTCCGACAGTGCTGGTACGCGGATTAGGCAGGAAGTTGCGTGCAAGCAAGCGCTCGCGTAGCTCCTGCAAGCTCTTCTCGCCAAAGTTACGCACACCGAGCAGATCTTCCTCATTCATCGAAAGCACCTGACCTACCTTCGTAATGTTACTACGTTTCAGGCAGTTATAGGCGCGAACGGAGAGGTCCAGCTCTTCGATAGGTGTATCGTAGATCTTCGGCGGGATGGGCAGGCTGCTCAGTGGAGCCTTTTCGGGCTCGGGCAAGGAAGCGCGATAGTTGGCGAGCAGAGTAAAGTGGCGCACCAGAATATCTGCGCTTTGACGCAGTGCCTCATCAGGCGAGATCGTTCCATCCGTCGTAATATCGAGAACAATTTTGTCAAAGTTCGTCATCTGCCCCACGCGGGTATGCTCGACGGTATAATTCGCCTTTTGCACGGGCGTGTAGATGGCATCGACCGGGATAACCCCAATGGGCTGATCTTCTTTCGAGTCGGCAGGAACGTAGCCTCTACCAGCCTCAACAACCAGCTCCATATCGAGATGAGCATTTTCATTATCAAGCGTCGCAATGTAGAGATCAGGGTTCACGATCTCCACAGTACTGGGGGCGATGATATCCGCCGCCGTCACCTCGCGCTCGCCGGAGACCTCCAGACGCATAGAGACGGCATGATCCGAGAAGCTGCGCAAGCGCAGTTTCTTCACATTCAACACGATATCGGTCACATCCTCTTTGACATTGGGGATATCCTGAAATTCGTGTTGCACGCCCTCGATCCGAATAGAGGTCACCGCAGCGCCGGGCAGCGATGACAGCAACACGCGCCGCAGCGCATTGCCCAGGGTCATTCCATACCCCGCCTCTAATGGCTCAATATCATAACTCGCATAATTTCCCTGTGTCTTTGTATTTTTAATGCGAGGCAGAGTAATATCTAGCAAGGTTCTGACCTGCCTTTCCTTTTCGTTTCAATAGCCTGATCGCTCATTGGGCCTGCCATTGCCAGAGAGTCGGAGGCCAGAAACGCAGGTAGTCCAAGAGTTCTTCGCTTAACGCTGGTAGTATTCAACCACCATCTGCTCATCAAAGGGCAACTCAAGATCCGCGCGCGAGGGTATGGTCACAACGCGGCCATTCAACTCATTGATATCCAGGCGCAACCAGGCGGGAACACCTTTTTGAGCCAGAATCAATGCGCGGGTCTTAAAGTACTCCAGGCCCTTGCTGCGCTCGCGTACAGAGATCACATCGTTTGGCTTCGCAATAAATGAGGGAATATCCGTCTTGCGGCCATTGACGGCAAAATGTCCATGATTGACAAGCTGGCGAGCCTGGGCACGCGAATCGGCGAAGCCTAAGCGATACACCAGGTTATCCAGGCGCATCTCCAGGATCTGCAGCAGATTCTCGCTGGTCTTGCCAGGCCGGCGCGCGGCGGCGCCGAAATGTTTGGTGAACTGACGCTCTAAAACGCCATATGTGCGGCGTACGCGCTGCTTCTCGCGTAACTGCTTTGCATAACCGGACTCTTTGCGCACACGACCGCCGCCATGTTGTCCGGGACGCGTATTGCGGCGCTCAAGTGTGCACTTTGTCATACACTTGTCGCCTTTTAAGAAAAGCTTTACCCCCTCACGCCTGCACAACTTGCAGACGGGTCCGGTATAACGTGCCATCTAGAAAATTCCTCCTCCACGCACAGCGTGATTTACCCCACGCTATACACGACGCCTCTTCGGCGGTCTGCATCCATTGTGCGGAATAGGTGTAACATCAGTAATCGAAGTGACCGAGAGACCAGAGCTCTGCAACGAGCGAATCGCCGCCTCACGCCCAGAGCCAGGACCCTTGACGAAGACATCCACCTGGCGCAGGCCATGGTCCATAGCCTTGCGCGCCGCCGACTCAGCAGTCACCTGTGCCGCGTATGGAGTACTCTTACGTGAGCCCTTGAAGCCTTGCCCACCGGCACTGCCCCAGGACAGTACGTTCCCATTGGGATCGGTGAGCGTCACAATTGTATTGTTGAAAGTTGCCTGAATATGAGCCTGACCACGCGGCACCGATTTACGCTCACGCCGCCTGACCTTACCCGTTGGTTTCTTCTTATCTGCCATGTTCGACAATTACCTCCCGGCGTTACTTCTTCGCAGCCGCCTTCTTCTTACCGGCTACCGTTCTCTTTGGCCCACGACGTGTACGTGCATTGGTACGTGTTCGCTGACCGCGCACTGGAAGGTTGCGACGATGGCGTATACCACGATAGCAGCCGATCTCGATCAACCGCCGGATATTGCCATCAACCTCGCGGCGCAGATCACCCTCGACCTTGTATTCGCGGTCTATCACTTCACGTAAGCGGTTGACCTGCTCTTCAGTCAGATCCTTCACGCGCGTATCTGGATTGATGCGTGTTCGCTCAAGAATCTTGCGGCTCGTTGTCAGCCCGATTCCATAAATGTAGCGCAGCGAAATCTCCACACGCTTCTCGCGTGGGATATCAACACCTGCGATTCTTGCCATGTTTCCCTCCAGCTTCGAGCTCCGAGTTTCAATTCCGCTCTTCTCGCTTGAAACTTGAAACTCGAAACAGCCTATTAACCTTGTCTCTGTTTGTGCTTCGGGTCCTTGCTACAGATGACCATCACCACACGATTGCGGCGGATTATCTTACAATGATCGCAACGCGGTTTCACTGAGGCGCGCACTTTCATGACTTGCCCTCCTCACATCTCACTTGCTAAAGTGTAAAAATCAAGATAAAGACACATAGAAGCCGAACGCCCCCTCGGGCGCTCACTCCCTCTTGCCTGACCTGTTTCCATTAAAAAGACGCCGGTTAGAAGAAAAGGAATAATGAAGGATGCTTCCGATTACGCCTTCACACGCCATGTAATACGCCCTCGTGTCAGGTCATAAGGGGACAGCACAACTTTCACCTTGTCACCCGGTACGATGCGCACAAAATTCATGCGGATACGTCCTGAGAGGACTGCCAGAACCTCGTGTTGCTCGTCGATCTCAACTTTAAACATGGCATTTGGGAGAGCCTCTACTACTCTTCCTTCGACTTCAATTTCATCCTTTTTTGGCATAGCATCCTTTCCCTGGCGCGGGACTAATTCTTGTATCCTCTGCACTCTTAGCTTGCAAGGATGCACGTTACCTGGCAGCTATTCGGCAACGCGCAAAGCAGTAGTGCAGTTACAGATCCCATCCAGCCTTTCACCCGGCTAGATGTCATCCGGTATTCGAGTTCAAACTATCTCACTGTGTAGCAAGATGTCTTCTCATATATATTCAAAAAGTACAAAATGGCAGCAGTTGTTACTCCTGCAGCCAACTACGAATTATAGCATACATTCCGATAAAAGTCGAGAGGCAATTGGCCATAAGTACCAAATTCTCCTCCCCGCTACTGAAGCGTCAGAATATCAGCGTCGCCTTCGGTAATTGCCACAGTGTGCTCGAAGTGAGCGCTATAGGTCCCGTCGGTGGAGACGACGGTCCAGTCGTCCTCCAGAACCTTCGTATCCTTCGCGCCCATGATCACCATCGGCTCGATGGCGATCACCATGCCTGGTTTGAGCCTGAGCATGTACCCTGGATCGCCGGCCTCGACATAGTTGAGCACCTGCGGATCCTCGTGCATGCTGCGACCGACGCCATGCCCACCATAGTGACGTACGACGGAGAAACCCGCCGCCTCTACTTCATGCTGCACGGCGCGCGCTATATCCAGCAGCCGATTGCCTGCGCGCGCCGCCGCGATGCCGCGATAGAGCGCGTCCTCAGTTACTTTCAACAGGCGCTGCACCTCGGGCGCAACCGTCCCCACCGGAACCGTAATGGCGGAGTCAGCGTGCCATCCTTTGTAGCTTGCCGCAAAGTCAAGCGTGATGACATCGCCCTCTTTGAGCACGCGCTCACCAGGGATACCATGGACGACTTCTTCGTTTATAGACGTACAGAGCAAAGCTGGATAACCATGATAGCCCAAAGAGCTAGACTTCGCCCCGAAACGCTGTAAAGCCTCCGCCGCCATTTTATCGATATCGCCAGTTGTGAGACCCGGACGTACGGCACTACGCAGCTCCGCCAGTATCTCTGCCACGATATGCCCGGTCTCGCGTATCTTTTCGCGCTCTTCCCGCGACTTTATAATAGGCGCCATGATATTTTCTCGGTTCCCGTAGAGGACCATGCCGCTCATCAGTAGGGATGGGGCTTGCCCCCATCCTGGTCCCGCAACGCCGCTCCCAAGCTGGTACGCGCTCCTCAGGCAGGATGGGGGCAAGCCCCATCCCTACTGAGAAGAGCGGAACCTGAAGAGTTAGCAATCATTTACTTTTAACCGCCTGCATAAGACTCGCCTGCACCTGCTCGATACTCTGCTCCCCATCCACTTCGACCAGTTTGCCGACGTTGCGATAGTAGTCGAGCAGGCGAATAGTCTCGTTAAAAAAGATATCCAGCCGTTTTTGGATCACCTCGCTACGGTCGTCTGGCCGCTGGTAGAGTTCGCTTCCGTCGAGGTCGCAGATGCCGGCTACCTTCGGCGGATCTGTATAGATGTTGTACACGTGCTGATGGGCGCGGCAGATATACCTGCCCGAGAGCCGGTGCAGAAGGGCCTCACGCGGAACCTTCAAGTAAAGCGCACGGGTAATCGAGCGACCCATTTCCTGCAAGCCCGCATCCAGGACCTGAGCCTGTGCTATTGTACGCGGAAAGCCATCCAATAGCACACCCCTGGCGCAATCTGTCTCCCTGATACGCCTTAGAACCATAGGTACCGTGATATCATCGGGAACCAGTTCCCCACGGTCCAGGTATTCTCCGGCCTGTTGGCCCAACTCAGTCTTTTTGTCAAGTTCCTCACGGAACAGATCTCCACTAGCAACGTGGCAGATGCCGAGAGACTGAGAAAGCTTCTCGGACTGCGTTCCCTTCCCCGAACCCTGTGCGCCGATCAGGACAATATCCACGTCTTACCTCCTATAGAAGTGCGTAGGCACGTCCCTGCAATGGGACGTACGTATGCGGGAGAGGCAGCGAAAACAGCCCACCGCTGGCCCCCAGCCTAAGACAGAAATCCAGAGTAGTTGCGCATCACCATCTGCGATTCAAGTTGCCTGACGGTATCCAGTACAACGCCGACCGCGATCAGCACCGAAGCCGCGCTCAACAACTGGTTGCCACCCACACGAGCGACATACGGCAGGATGGAGACAATGCCCAGGAACAACGCCCCGGCAAGCGTGACGCGATTCAGAATATTCGTCAAGTACTTATTGGTTGGTTCACCTGGACGGTAGCCCGGAATAAACGCACCCTGCTTCTGCAAGTTCTCAGGAATATTCTGCTGCTGCCACACGACATACGCATAGAAGTAGGTGAAGGCCACCACCAGTGCGAAGTACATCAGCCAGTACCACCACTGCGAGGTATTGACGAGATATGTCCCTGCCCATTGGGCAGCATCCTTCAGCCAGGGTGTAGTGCTCGTCGATAGGTACTGCGAGATGACCGCCGGGAACAACAGCATCGACTGTGCAAAGATCAATGGTATCATGCCCGCGCTATTGACCTGTATCGGAATATAGGTCGTCTGGGCCGAGCCTACAAGCATACCACGACCAACCATACGTTTCGTCGGATACTGCACCGGCACACGACGCTGACCCTGGTAAACATATACAATGCCGATAATTGTGATCAGGCCGACAATCAGGAACACTGCGATACTGATAATACCTCCACCGGTTCCGCTGCCCGTCGTTGCGGATACGTAGCCTTGCTGCACAAACGATGGCAGGCGACTGACAATACCACCAAAGATGATGATCGAGATACCGTTCCCGATACCGTGTTCAGTGATTAACTCACCAAGCCAGACCAGAATCATCGTCCCAGCCGTCAGCGTAATGAGAATCGCCCAGCTCCCCAGCGCGTACTGCGGATCAATAACGCTGAAGTTCGTCAGCACACCTTCCTTCTGGAAGAGAGCGCACTGCCCAAAAGCCTGCAAGAAAGCCAGCGGCACAGCGATGATACGTGTAATCTGACTGAAACGGAGCCGTCCAGCCTCGCCCTGAGATGCCAGGTTCTGCAAGGCTGGGATGATCGGCTGCAGGAGCTGCATCACAATGGTTGCTGTGATGTACGGGTAGACCGACATCGCGACGATAGAGAAGTACTGTAGAGACCCACCAGAAAAGACATCCAATAGTCCGAGCAGTTGACCAATGTTCTGACCCTGGTTCGTGGTAAACAGGTTACGCAGAGCAGTCTGCTCCGCCGACGTCAACGGCACAGGAATGTGCGAGAGGACGCGGAAGACCAGCAGAATTCCCAGCGTAAAGAGAATTTTATTGCGTAGATCGGGAACTGTCCAGATACTGCGCAGGCGTTCCCACATGGGAGCCTCCTTCTAAAAGCAACAAAAACATGCGTTCCGGTTATACACACTATACGCGCAAGACGCCAGGGGGGTTAAACCCTGGCATCCCATTAGCCCTGTCGTCCCGCTGCCTCAGTTTTTGGCTTGTCTTCTTTACGCCGTTTGGTCTTTTCGTAAACCTTGACCGGAATAATCTCGACAGCGCCGCCGGCAGCCTCGATCTTCGCCCGCGCGCTCTGCGAAAACTTATGAGCATGCACGGTCAGCGCGCGATCGATCTCGCCATCGCCCAGCACCTTGACCAGGCCGCGTCCCTGCGCCGCCGTCATCAAACCGCTACTCGCCAGATCTTCGGGCTTTACCTGCGCGCCAGCCTCGAACACGTCGAGATCGAGCACGTTGACAATAGTATACTCGTCGCGGAAAGGGGTATTGCTATTGCCCAGGCCACGCATAAATGGCAACCGCTTGGACAGGCGCGTCTGACCACCGTTAAACGCGCGATGAATCTTTCCGCCCGAACGCGCCTTCTGGCCCTTTGTGCCACGGCCAGCGGTCTTGCCACGACCGGAGCCGTGACCACGGCCCACGCGTCTTTCATGCTTGTGCGAACCAGGAGCTGGTCGCAAATCAGAGAGTTTCACTTACAGCCTCCTCCACCTGAACCAGGTGAATCACTTTGCGGATCATGCCGCGCACTGCGGGCTGATCGTCAAGCTCAACCGTCTGCTGAAGCTTGCGCAGTCCAAGCGCTCGAATGGTTGCTTTCTGGTCTTTTGGGTAGCCGATCGAGCTCTTTACCCATTTTACACGTACTCTTGCCATTGTCTATCTCCTATCGCGGCGCTCGCCACCGCCGCCACGGCGATCTCCACGATCGCCGCCGCGACGATCACCGCCCCTGCCGCGCCCAGAAATGGCCCTGCTCTCACGGGCCTCCTCTTCGCGGGCCGCACGGGCAGCGGCAGCCTGCTCAGCAGCTGAGGCAGCGGCGACCACGAGCTGCTCCGCGCGCTTCTTGCCCAGAAGTTCCACCACGGTCTTGCCGCGCCGCACCGCCTCGGCTTCGGGCGAGCGCAGATCGCGCAGCGCCTGCAAGCACGCCTGCACCGTATTCGCTTTATTCGTGCTACCCAGGGTCTTCGTTAAGATATCGCGGACTCCCACTGACTCCATAACCGCGCGCACAGCGCCACCGGCGATGACGCCGGTACCAGGAGCGGCGGGCTTCAGGAGAACTTCGGAGGCCCCGAAGGTCGTCGTCACCTGGTAGGGGATGGTCGTGCCGGAGAGCGGCACCTGGATCAGGTGCTTCTTGGCATCCTCTACGCCCTTACGAATGGCCTCTGTGTACTCACTGGCCTTACCAAAGCCATAGCCGACATAGCCATTGTGATCACCAACAACCACCAGGGCGCGAATGCTAAAGCGACGGCCACCTTTGACTACCTTAGAGACACGGCTGACTTCAACCACGGTCTCCTCAAGGTTTAGTTTTGAAGCATCTATTCTTGCCATATTCTTCCTGTCTTCACATTCTCTTATCCATGCGTCTCTATCGCTTGCGCGATTGCGCGCAGGAAAAGCGTGGCTTTAGAAATCCAGACCAACCTCGCGAGCGCCTTCAGCCAGTGAGGCAATCCGTCCATGATAGGCGTAGCCACCACGATCAAAGACAACCTGCTTTACGCCCTTTTCTTTCGCGCGTTGAGCTACAAGCTTGCCAACTTCGCGTGCAACCGCGACTTTCCGGTTAGAGGCAATGGCAGCAAGAGCTTCAACGGGTGTTTTGTTTGAACCCTTCTGAGCGGCGGGCAGAATCGTTTTGGGCTGTGCCTGAGCACCGCCTCTTTGCTGGCCGCCTTTCTGCTGCTGACCGCCTTTTGCCTGGGGCTTCGGGGCCTGCTGCTTCTCAGCCCTGGCGCCCTTGCCCCTGGTCGGGGCCGCCGAGGCGGCAACTTCTACGGCTGCCGGGGCCTCTTCAACCTGCTCGACGTTCGGCTGCGTGGCAGTCTCTTTGACAACGGGTTTAAAGTCGCGCAGGCTCTCATCCAGTGATGAAGCGGCTGCCAGCGTCTGGCCCGTGGTATCGTCTATGACCTGTGCATAGATATGATGTCCACTGCGGAATACATTCAGGCGTGGACGTGCCTGTGAGCCCTCTAAGTGGCGTCTCATCCGCTGGTGCCGCCGCAGCCGCGCCTTGTTTGCATGAAATCGCTTGATCATAACTATTGGCGTGAAGAACACACAGAGATGTGTGTTTCACGGCTCCCCTTTCGTTACCTGGGATAGACGTATTTGAGAAGAACCCTGGAGAGACGTGGTCGGCACTACGTCTCTCATTCCTGTCCCTTATCTGCACGCTTCCCTGATATCAATAAGCCTGTTTTACTTCTTCTTACCGCCGACTTTACCAGCTTTACCAGCCTTGCGGCGGATCTTCTCGCCGGCATAGCGAATGCCCTTGCCCTTGTATGGCTCTGGCTTGCGTACGCGACGAATAGTGGCCGCCACCTCGCCCACGAGCTGCTTGTCGATACCGCTGACGCTTAATTTTGTCGCCTTGGTTGCAGCATCAACGCCATCGACTGTGAAGGTGATGCCAGGAGGAGGCTGAACCTCCACCGGGTGCGAATATCCTACCTGGATGATCAGGTTGTTGCCTACCTTAGCGGCACGATATCCTACACCGTGAATCTCCAACTGCCTGGTGTATCCATTCGTCACACCGACAACCATGTTGTTGACGAGCGTGCGATAGAGGCCATGCTTTGACCTATGCTCCTTGCTGTCCGAGGGGCGGGTCACCTGCAGTTGACCATCTTCGAGCTTCAGCGTCAGATCGGGATCGATCCGAGAGGAAAGCTCTCCTTTAGGCCCCTTGACAGTTACCACATTTTCCTCGGTCCAGTTCACCTGTACTTTGGGTGGCACTGTGATTGGAGCGCGCCCAATACGAGACATACAATACCTCCCTCTACCAGACGTAACAGATAACTTCGCCACCCAGCCCCTGGTGATAGGCGCTGCTGCCCGTCATCAGGCCCTTCGGTGTCGAAAGAATAGCTATACCCAGACCGCCGCGAACGCGCGGGATAACGGCCTTCTTCGTGTAGACGCGCAGGCCGGGCTTGCTCACACGCTTCAACTGCGTCACCACTGGCTTCTTGTCTACATAACGCAGCGTGAGACGGATCGTTCCCTGCGGATTATCTTTCAGGACCTCGATATCCTTGACGTAACCTTCTTCTTTAAGCACACGCGCGATCGCCAGCTTCATTTTCGACGCCGGAATCAGTACGCGAGTGTGCCGTGCTGTAGCCGCATTACGAATGCGCGTGAGCATATCCGCAATGGGATCAGTCATATTCATGGATTATCCTCCACAATCACAGAGAGCGCAGGCGCGGGTTTCGAAACATCTTCGACCTGGCGTCCCGTCTCTGTGTCCTTTCTTCGCGACTACTACCAGCTCGACTTTGTCACACCGGGCAGCTCACCACGCAATGCACGTTCGCGGAAGCAGATGCGACACAGGCCAAACTTGCGCATATACGCACGTGGCCGCCCACAAACCTGACAGCGATTGTGCTGCTGCACCTTAAAGCGAGGCTTGCGCTGCGACTTTACAATCATTGAAGTTTTTGCCATCTTGTCCTCCAGCGTTACTTCTTGAAAGGCATGCCCATCAGCGCAAGCAGCCTTCGCCCTTCTTCATCAGTGCGAGCCGTTGTAACAACACTTACTTCCATGCCTCGTATCTTGTCGACCTTATCATAGTCGATCTCTGGGAAGACCAGTTGCTCGCGTAAACCTAGTGTATAGTTACCGCGACCGTCGAATGCCTCCGGCGAGACGCCCTGGAAGTCACGCAGACGCGGCAGCGCGACGTTTATCAGCTTGTCCAGGAACTGGTACATCCGCTCACCACGTAGCGTGACCATACAGCCGATCTGCATTCCTTCACGCAGCTTGAAGGCCGCGACGGAGCGCCTGGCACGTGTGATCACGGGACGCTGCCCGGTGATAGTCGCCAGATCGGATACGGCGGCATCCATCGCCTTGGCGTTCTGGATGACCTCGCCCATGCCGATATTCACGACAACTTTGTTAATCGTGGGCACCTGCATTGGATTCTTGTAGTTAAACTCCTTTTGCAGGCCAGAGACGACATCTTGACGATATTTCTCTTTCAAGCGTGATGTCATTTAACTACTCCTCATCCGATCTTCGATGACCTTTTGACACTTCTTACACACGCGTACCGGGCGCATCTTCTGATCGGCTCCGATGGGACGGCGATCGTGCGCGACGCGCGTGGGCTGGCCGCACTCGGTGCATTTGAGCATGACGTTCGAGACATGGATCGGCATTGCCTTCTCGATTACGCCACCCTGCCGGGTCTGGCCTTGAGGACGAACATGCTTCTTGACAATGTTCAGGCCCTCAACGATCACCTTGTTGACCTGTGGCAGCGCCCGCGAGACCGTCCCTTCCTTCCCCCGATCCTTGCCGGTGATGATCAAAACGGTGTCACCCTTCTTGATGTTCATCTTGGCAAGGTGGAGAGGCTTCTTTTCTTTTACTTTTGTTGCCATCTTCTACCTCAGTTAAAGCACTTCAGGCGCAAGCGAGATGATTTTCATAAAGTTGCGCTCGCGCAGTTCGCGGGCCACCGGTCCAAAGATACGCGTGCCACGCGGGTTGTTGCCAGCGGCGATGATGACGGCGGCGTTCTCATCGAAGCGAATGTGCGACCCGTCGGGACGCGCATATTCCTTCGCCACGCGCACCACCACGGCGTTCACGACCTCGCCCTTCTTGACCTGGCCGTTGGGTGCGGCCTGCTTCACAGAAGCTTTGATCACATCGCCGATCTCCGCATACCGCTTGGCGGACCCGCTCATCACGCGAATACACATAATTTCTTTTGCGCCGGTATTATCGGCGACCTTCAGACGTGTCTGTGGCTGAATCATTGCTTTTTTCTCCCTTATTCTGCCGTTTCTTCTTCGGATGACGTCAGATCAGGATCGACATCAGCCAGCACTTCTTCAACTGGCACAATACCACTGCCGCGCTTTACGATTTCAACCAGAGTCCAGCGTTTCATTTTGCTCAGCGGGCGGCTCTCTTCGATACGAACCGTATCGCCAATCTGACAGGTATTCTCTTCATCATGGGCATAGAAACGCTTTGACTGCCTATAAGTACGTTTATAGATACGATGCTTCTTTAATGTTTCTACGACGACTACGATCGTCTTATTCATTTTATTGCTGACCACGCGCCCGACCTTTTGCTGGCGTCGGCTCTTAGCAGGTGCAGTATCGGCGCCCGGCGTGGTTGTGTTCTGCTGCGTCATTATTCACGCTCCAACTGATTTATATGGTGCAGCAAGCGCGCAATATCTTTGCGCGTCTGTGTAAACACGCGGTTGTTCTTGACTTCACCACGCTGCTGCTGCAAACGGAGATTGAATAGCTTCAACCGCAGGTCCTTCAGTTCCCTCTGGGCCTCGCCCTCGGTCATGCCGGCGATCTCCTTACGGCGCTCATTAAGCTTCGACACTCTCCGCCTCCCCTCTTGTAATAAAACGGGTCTTCACGGGTAGCTTGTGCCCGGCCAGACGAACGGCTTCTTTAGCGATCTCCTCGCTCACGCCACCGATCTCGAAGACGATACGTCCCGGCTTGACGACTGCTACCCAGTGGTCGACAGCGCCTTTGCCACTACCCATACGGGTCTCGGCGGGTTTTGCGGTGATCGGTTTGTCAGGGAAGACGCGGATCCATACCTTACCACCACGCTTCATAAAGCGGGTGAGCGCAATACGGGCCGCCTCGATCTGACGCGCCTCCATCCAGCATGGCTCCAGGGCTTGCAGGCCGAAGTCGCCGAAAGCAAGAGTGCTGCCACGATGGGCCTCTCCCTTCATGCGACCGCGATGCTGGCGGCGATACTTTGTACGTGACGGTGCCAGTAACATGGCTTAACTCTCCCTCTACTACTCGCTCTGAGCGGTGTCAGTCGTTGGTGCAGCCGGTGGTGTCGCCTGGGTTGCAGGGGCTATGTCCGCCGCTGGCGCCTGGGCTGGCGGAGTCGGCTCAGGACGTGGCCCACGCTCTCCGCGCTCTCCTTGCGGACGCGGTGGCCTGTTCTCGCCCTGTGGGCGTGGCGGACGTGGCGGACGATCTCCTTGTGGTCGGTCTCCTTGCGGACGCGGCCCACGCTCCACGCGCTCTCCTTGCGGACGCGGCGGACGATCTCCCTGCGGACGCGGTGGCCTGCTCTCGCCCTGTGGACGAGGACCCCGGTCCCCACGCGGTCGGTCTCCTTGCGGACGCTGACCACGATCTCCTCTGTCACCTCGCTGACCACGATCTCCTCCATCCTGACGACGACGATCACCGCCCCGGCGGTCGCCCCCTTCACGAGGAGCAAATGTGGGCTGCGCGACATTCTCCGGCTGCGCCTCGACACCTTCGCGGCGCTTGTTGGGAAGAATATCTCCCCGGTAGATCCATACTTTGATGCCAATGACGCCAAAGGTCGTGTGTGCCTCGGACAGACCGTAATCGATATCGGCCCGGAGCGTCTGCAGAGGAACCTTCCCCTCGACCTCTTTCTCTGTGCGCGCGATCTCAGCTCCGCCCAGGCGCCCACCAACGATAATCTTGATGCCCTTTGCATTGGCACGCATCGACTTTTGCACCGCCTGCTTCATCGCACGACGGAACGAGACGCGCTTCTCCAACTGCTCTGCAATACTACGACCAACCAGGTATGCATCGAGCTCAGGCTGGCGGATCTCGATGATATCCATACGGACGCGCTTCCTGGTCCTCGCCTCGAGCATGGCTCTGAGGCGCTCAACCTTCTCACCGCTCTTGCCGATAACGATACCCGGCCTGGCTGTATGGATCTTCACCAGTACCTGATTGGTAGCGGCGCGCTCGATCTCGATCTTCGACACCGAGGCGTTGGCCAGCTCTTTATTGATCAGCTTGCGGATCAAAAAATCTTCCGCCAGTATGTCTTTGTAGTCACGCTCGGCATACCAGCGAGATTGCCAGCCCTTAACGACGCCGAGCCTGAACCCAGTGGGATTCACTTTGTGTCCCAAAGGTGCCCTCCTTCCTATGGCCTCTAACGACCAGCGTCGGCTGGATCATCCGAGACGATCACGGTTACATGACAGAAACGGCGCAAAATACGGGCCGCACGACCATGAGACCGTGGCTTTACACGCTTGATCCGAAACGAGTCATCCGCGACGATATTGAGAATGTACAGGTCATCTGGATCGAGATTATAGTTATTCTCTGCGTTCGCTGCCGCCGATGCCACAACCTTACTTACGGGCGTGGCACCTGCATTCGGCAAGAATTGAAGAATAGCCAGAGCCTCATTTACCCGAAGCCCTTTCACAGCATTGGTGACCAGTCGCATCTTGCGCGGCGAAATGCCGATGTTTTTTGCAATAGCTCTGACTTGCATCTTTGTCCTCTCTATTCATTCAGAAACGACGCCTGCGCGTCTAGCGCTCCGCGCTCATCTGAATGCAAGGTAGTGCCCTCTCTCCACTATCGTACCGAAGTGGTCCTTTCGCTCTTGCCACCCGCGTGACCACGGAAATGCCGTGTGGGGGCGAACTCTCCTAATTTATGGCCCACCATGTTCTCAGTGATATAGATAGGGACATGCGTCTTCCCGTTGTGCACTCCGATGGTCATACCCACCATCTCGGGGAAGATCATCGAGGCGCGCGACCACGTTTTGATGAGACGGCGATCGCCGCTGCGCCTCATGACCAGTACTTTTTTCCTGAGTGACTCATGAATGTATGGCCCTTTTTTCCTTGAGCGCGACATTACTTCCTCCTCCTGCCCGCATTACGCCGTCGGACAATGAAGCGATCGGTCCTCTTGTTGTTACGCGTCTTGTAACCAAGCGCGGGCTTGCCCCAGGGCGTCTGCGGCTTGCCTCCGATTGGCGCCCGTCCCTCACCACCACCATGAGGATGGTCGCGCGGGTTCATCACCGATCCACGAACGGTAGGGCGACGACCCATGTGACGAGAACGCCCGGCCTTACCGATGCTCTGATTCTCATGGTCAACATTGCCTACCTGCCCGATGGTCGCCATGCAGAGGATGTGCACGTTACGCTGCTCACCAGAAGGCAGACGCAGCAGCGCGTAGTTCCCTTCTTTCGCCATCAGTTGCGCGCCGACGCCTGCGCTGCGCACAATCTGACCGCCGCGACCACGCTGCAGCTCTACGTTGTGAATGGTTGTGCCGGTCGGTATGTTTTTCAATGGCAGGGCATTACCTGGCTTGATGTCTGCTTCCGGTCCGGCCACCACCTGATCTCCGACCTTCAGGCCCACCGGTGCCAGAATGTAACGCTTCTCGCCATCCAGGTAATGCAGGAGGGCGATGCGCGACGAACGGTTCGGATCATATTCGATCGCCGCCACCCTGGCTGGAACGCCCAGCTTGTTGCGCTTGAAATCGATCAGGCGATAAGCACGCTTGGCACCACCACCACGATGGCGCGTTGTGATCTTTCCCTGATTGTTGCGCCCGGCATGCTTTTTCAGCCGAACGGTCAGCGATTTCTCTGGCCTTGTTTTGGTAATCTCCTCGAATGTCGAAACAGACATGCCGCGACGCCCAGGAGACGTTGGTCGATACTGTCTAATTGGCATCTTCTAATCCCTCACGCCTTCAATGCGTCGATTGTCTGCCCTTCACGGATAGTGACAATCGCCTTTTTCCACTCGCGGGCCACTACAGGTCGAGGAGCGGACCCACGCCGCCTGATCATTTTTGCCTTGCCGGGCATACGTATGGTGTTGACCGAAACCACATTCACATGGAATAGTGTCTCGACCGCGCGGCGGACATCGACCTTCGTTGCGGTCAACGCTACCTTAAAGGTGTATTTATTTAGCCCTTGCAGCCTCACCGATTCTTCGGTGATGATACCCTGGCGCAGTATTTCTGTGATCTCCACAGTTTCTCCTCCTCGCCTACGCTTCGCTATCCGACTCTGTTGACGTAACTTCATCCGATGTTTCCGCTGCCTCGGTCGCGTCTGGCGTGACGACTACTGCAACGACTTCGGCGAGGCGCTCGCTCGCCTCGTCTGCGCTCAGGCCCTCACCAAATACCAGTTCGATCCAGCGCACGGTGCTCACAGGCATGATGAGATAATCGTGCTTCAGCAGCTCCACGACGTTGATCGAGGAGACATGCTGCACTTTGGCGGTCGGTATGTTGCGCGCAGAGTAGATGACGTTCTCGTCGCGCTGCGGCAGCAATATCAATACACGCTTGCCTTCGCTGGCCGGCAGCTTAGCCAGAATGTTCAACATATCTTTGGTGCGTGGCACTTCCAATGTCAGGTTGTCGAGAATGATCAGGCTGTCGTTGGCAACCTTGTCAGACAACGCCGAACGGATCGCCAGGCGGCGCATCTTCTTAGGCACATCGTGATGATACCTGTGTGGCCTCGGCCCGAAGACGGTACCACCGTGACGAAACTGGGGCGAACGCGTGCTTCCCTGGCGTGCGCGACCCGTTCCTTTTTGCTTATATGGTTTACTGTTACCGCCCGATACTTCGCTGCGAGTCTTGGTCGAGGCGTTTCCCTGGCGGCGATTCACCAGTTGTGCGGTGACAACCTGGTGCAAAACAGCCACGTTAGGAATGACTCCGAACACCTGCTCGCTCAGTTCGAGCTGATCTATGGCCTCTCCGGCCATGTTATACACTGTAGTCGAGGGCATTTCGGTTACCTCATCACATGCTTCTTAATCATGAGCAAGCCGCCATTGGCACCAGGTACCGAACCCTTCACCACCAGCAGATTGCGCTCAGGATCAGCTTGAATTACTTGCAGTTTCTTCGCCGTTATGCGCGCATTCCCCATTTGACCAGCCATACGCGTTCCCTTGAGGACGCGGCCCGGCGTCGTGCCAGAACCAATCGAACCGGGAGCGCGCAGGCGATCCGACTGACCGTGCGTCTTGGGTCCGCCGCTAAAGCCGTGCCGCTTGACGCCACCCTGGAAACCCTTACCTTTGGAGGTCCCAACGATGTCAACCGACTCGCCATTCCTGAACAGGCCGGCATCAAATTGTGCGCCCAGCTCTATCTTCTCGGTTGTGGTGCCGTCTTGCAATCCGACTTCGCGCAGTACTTTGAATGGACCAAGCTCTGGTCCCGGACGGCGCTGGCGGTTTTCCTGCACCTTGAGCAGCTTCTGAATCTGCTTGTCCGGCTTCTCGGTTGTTGACGTCTCTTCGGCTGCCTCATCCTCGCCTTTCGCCTTGCGTTGCTCTTGCTGATGCGCCTGCAAACGCTTGCGCTGCGCCTTCAATAACGGCAGGCGATGTCCAAGATGCCCCAGTTCGGGACGTGGCGTGTGCTTTGTTGTTGCCTGTTCAAAACCAATCTGGACGGCCTCGTAGCCATCGCGGGCAGCGGTCTTGATCTGTGTCACGACGCAGGGGCCGACTTCTATGACGGTGACCGGAATAGCGATCCCGTTAGCCCCGAACACCTGGGTCATGCCAACCTTCCTGCCCAATAATGCATTCAGCATATCTTTTCCTCTCCTCCCTGTAGAGTGTCAAACGGTAGGAACCTGTTCTTGCGAGCAAGCCTCCCGACATTCTACAGTTTGATCTCAATATCCACGCCTGCGGGCAGATTCAAACGTGTGAGAGCCTCGACAGTCTTATTCGTCGGATCGATGATATCAATCAGCCGCTTGTGCGTCCGAATCTCGAACTGTTCGCGGGCATCCTTATCGATAAACGGAGACTTCATGACGGTATATTTGCCGATCTCCGTGGGCAGCGGCACCGGTCCTGAGACGCGTGCGCCGGTCTGTTGCGCGGTATCCACGATCTGCATCGCCGATTGATCAAGAATGCGGTGATCATACGCTTTTAAGCGAATACGGATGCGCTGTTTCGTTCCCGTAGCCATATCTTTAACTCCTGATACGGATGTAGCAGGGGCCAGAAATCTTCAATTTCTGGCCCCTGAATCCTTTTAGCTCAGCACTTTGATGCAGATGCCAGCGCCGACGGTGCGTCCACCCTCACGAATGGCGAACTTGACGCCCTCTTCCATCGCCACCGGCTGGATCAGCTCCACCGTCATCTCGATGTTGTCTCCTGGGATCACCATCTCCACGCCCTCCGGCAGCTTGATCGCTCCCGTCA
>DAOTTD010000199.1:0-5287 GCA_034438015.1 Ktedonobacteraceae bacterium
GCTTCCCAGGCGGTTTCGGCTCCTCGAACAGGATTCGAACCTGTAACCCATCGGTTAACAGCCGATTGCTCTACCGTTGAGCTATCGAGGAATGTTTGCTCTTAACGACACTGGCAGTATATACCAAAGCCGGGTTTTCGTCAATACCTTTTTTGCAATTTTCCAGGGCTTTTCAAATTTACCGTCTGCACAGACAGAGAAAGGCGCCCGGTGTCTGGTCGTCGTTGACCAGGCACCGGACAATTTGAAAAGTAGGCCAGCACCATGTAACAGTGCTGAGCTTATACGGGTGTTAGATATCAGTAGAGTCCAGGCCGTGGGTCATCAGGGCGAGTGAGAGTTCGCAGCCGTAATGGAGATCGTGCTCGATGAGATGCCAGATGATCCACTGGCGCGAGACGTACTCATGACGATAATGAACAAAGAAGCGCTCGTCGAGGCTCTCGGGAGTCCAACGCGCTAGAGCGTTCTGTATAACATGCCAGGTCACCTGCAGGCCATTGACGAGATCGGAGGCGTTCACCTCTGGCCCATCATCGTCGCCCCAGTCATAAAAGGTCTCCAATTCTGGGCCGCCCTCGATCAGAATCTCCTGGAGCCACCAGACGCGCGTTCCGATGATGCGGCCTGCCAGCCTGCCTATCGAGCGCAGGTGTGGTGCCATCTTCAGACCGAGTTGTTCGTCGTTAAGCGGGGCAACGGCTTGTACCAGGCGATCCTGGTAGGCATCCCAACCCTTGTAGAATGGCGCGAGCGTTTGTGTTTTTGACGTATCCTGTGTTGTCATTCCACTTTCCTTCCTCCATAGCAAGATTGTGCACAGACGTTCCCTGGCAACATCCTTGCCGCCGAAGCCCCTTTTCTTGAGCAATGACCTCTACCTGGGACGTACTCTCATGTAAAATAGCATGTTCCGTAAACGATGCTGCCTCACGTGCTTCTCTCGCCTAGAAGCAATGTATGTTTAACAGTCTTACCAAAAGTGTAGCATAGAATGCGGCACTTTTCTCGCTCCTGAAATCACAGTATTGAGAGAGTTGGTTGGGAAACACATTCCTCTTAATTATCTACTATATAGGCAAACGGTCGATAAGGTTGAGCGCAATAATGAAGAAGACGCTCAAGCTGATTATGGCGATGACCGGATCGAGCAACGGCGCCGTCATCAGGCTGCCGCGCAGGCGTAGCCGATCGAAGAGATTTGGCAGCATGAGTCCACACAAAGCCGCCGCTAACACGGTCAAGCCAAACCCTACCGCTACGGACAGGCTGAGCAGCCACGAGTGGAAGAGCAGCCAGGCGAGCAGGGCGACCTGGATGCTTGCCAGCACTCCTCCAACGGTACCGATCTGCAGTTCGCTGAAGATGCCGCGCCAGAAATCTCTGCCGCTCTTCGTGCGCAGTTGCCAGCCGGCGATGCCCAGGGCCTGCGAACCGGTACTGCCACTGGCGAGCAGCAACATAGGGATCAGGCAGATCACCGCATTAAGCGCCACCCGCGAGCCGACGCCGACAGGAGCCAGGGATGCCAGGGCGATATTCGTGTAGAGAATGGGATTGAAGACGCGCGAGATAATCACCGCCAGGATGAAGCCCGCCACCACATTCACCGCCAGCCAGGAGAAGCGACGCAGAGCTGTTCCCCACGAGAAATGCTCCTCCTCCTCGCTCTCCTCGACATCGGTGCCCGCGATCTCAGAGAAATCTTCGGCCTGCTCTTCGCGGATCACGTCGATTACGTCATCCACCGTGATCATACCTACCAGGCGGTTATCAGCATCGACCACGGGAACGCCGAGCAGATCGTATTTCGAGATGACGTGCGCCACCTCTTCCTGGTCGGTATCGACCTGGACCTTGATGACATCGCGGTCCATGAGGTCTTGCATGCGCGTTGTGGGTTCGGCGGTTAGAAGCTGGCGCAGTGAGACCACGCCCACCAGGTGATTCTCTTCATCCGTAATATAGAGATAGTAGACCATCTCCAGGTGGGCCGAGTGCTGGCGCAGGTAGGCCAGGGCATCCTCGACCGTAGCGTCCTGCGTAAGAGCCAGGATCTCGTTGGTCATAATGCCGCCCGCTGTCTCACCTTCGTAACGCAGCAGATCACGGATCGGCTGCGCCTCGTCCGCAGGCATCAAGCTCAGCAGGCGCTCAGCGCCCTCGCGCGACATCTCGGACAGAATATCCGCCGCATCGTCGGGTGGAAGCCTTTCGAGCAGGTCGGAGGCGCGTTCTGGCCCCAGCTCGGTCAATAGTTCGGATTGTAGCGGATACTCGACCTCGTTGAGCGTATCGGCGGCGGTCTCAGTATCCAGGTGATCCAATACCGCGCCGGCGTCCTCGATGTCGAGCTGCTCCAGGATATCCGCGATATCGGCGGGGCGCAGCTCAGCCAGTTTGTTGTGGCTCACATTCAGCTGCACCTGTGGCACAACGCCGACCGCGCCCGCCGTTGCACCAGCGCCGGCCAGCGCGAGCTGACCTGTCGCACCACTCGTCCTGACAACCTGAATAGGCTCAACATAATTCCAGGTGATCGTGCGCTCCGCAAGCTGCACGGGCGTGACACGGCTTAGCGCATCCACCGCAGGCTGTACGCCCAGGCGACGCAGCAAGCCACTAAAGCTGATATCCACCCCCAGCAGACGAGCAGTATGCTTAATCTGCACCAGCTTCAGATCGTTCACTTTCACCACACGAAATCCCTGCGTATCCACAATCTGCTTATCCAGGATATCGCGGCGCAGCAGCAGTTCATCAGCTTGAGGCATATAGGGCGTGATCTGTGCTTGATTGACAGTAAGATGAATAGGATTTTCTTCTATATTCCGCACCTGGGACCAGGGAATAATAGTATCGCCCCCCGGTGTGGAGTGTACCACCAGGGCAGTGATCTCAGGAAAAGTTTCATTGAGGGTTACGCACACATCACGAACGCCACCCACACGATGATTTTCAAGATCATAAACGCTGCGACGCAGCAGAGAGCTCAGAAAAATCATGGTATCACCGCCTTTCGAGAGTAATAAAAGTCACACACTTATCCACAAACAGTGTGAACAAGTGGAAAACTCGTCGCCCTGCGTAACATACGTTACAGCGAACAATGCATAGTCGCGTGAAGCGCTATCAACAGGGGTTAACAGGCGTCACAAAGACACGCGCAGTTCGCACAGGGGACGCTGCAAGAGCAGGAAAGGACTTACTGGCAGGCGGGAAAATTCTTACTCGACATCGGCTCCATCAATGAGGATAATGTATGCTCATCGAGTAAGACGGCGGTGAAACGCCGCGAGGATCAACAGAGCAGTGATCCAGGACTCGATGAGGAGCAGAATGGTCCCAAAAGCAGGCATACGCTAACCATATACCTACTATGACTAGGGCCAGCGTCCATGTCCCTCACCTCCTTTACCCGGACCCACTGCAGATCTCCCATTGGCGACGTTCTCACTAACGTCTAAGGCCGTGGTGGAATGAATGGCAGCGGTGGGTTGTACAAAATCTTTCTCTTTGAGAGTATAACACTATTATATACGTTTCAACAAGGTACATAGTGTACATAGTACCACTATCCCACTGGCAACCCTGTTGATCTGGCACCTCTTTGGAGAGCACTTTACGCTTACCTTCTCTTCTTTCCATTCATGCCCAGACAGCCAATTTGACAGCCAAGTGCCGAAAAAACCCCGATTTGGGAAAGAGATTTGCCCTCATAAATGATTGCGCTTTAACAAGCAACACGCCTATTCCTTACATGTTGTGTCATATGCGGGTCAAGGGGAGAAGCCACTGATAATTCTCCTCGTTTTAGATCGCTTTCCATACTTGAACTGTTGTATCACGACCGGCCGAGGCAATGCGCATCCCATCTGGCGACCAGGCCACGCTATTGACTGCACTAACATGCCCTTTGTAGATGAGGATGGCCCTCCCTGTAGTAGCATCCCAGACCCGCACCGTCGCATCGCTGCTGCCAGAAGCGATATATTTGCCATCTGGCGACCAGACCACGCTAGGGACTGCATCAGCGTGCTCTCCGTAGGTGAGGGTGGTCCTCCCTGTAGTAGCATCCCAGACCTGCACTGTCTTATCGCTGCTTCCAGAGGCGATGCGTGTCCTATCTGGCGACCAGGCCACGCTATTGACTGCCTTAGTGTGCCCTTTGTAAATGAGGACAGTCTTTCCTGTAGTGGCATCCCATACTTCTACAAAGGGGAGAATCGGTGCTGGAAGTGGTGTTGGCACTGGTGTATCAATAGGTATTGGTGGAGGAGAGGCGTACGTGAATGGATCGAGACTCGACACGACGGGAGATGGAGGAAGAGTATAAGTGAACAGATCCGCGCTGCTCGTCTGTGAAGTCCCGTTTGGGGTGGTCACCGTCACATCTACCGTTCCGTTCCCAGCAGGGCTGGTTGCCGTGAGCTGACTATCGCTCTCTACGTTGACGATGGTAGCTGCTGTTGAGCCGAACGAAACGCCTGTCGCTCCCGTGAAACCAGAGCCGTTGATGGTCACTGTAGTTCCACCAGCCGGCGGTCCACTTGTCGGGACAAGACCCGTTACGACGGGGGGGCAGAGCAGACGGCGATGTACTACCTGCTGAAGCAATGTGCTTGCCATCTGGCGAACATGTCACAGTAAGCACTCTTCCTGTTTGACTTCGATAGATCAAGGCACGGCGACCAGTAGTGGGATCCCACACTTGCACCGTCTGGTCATCTGATCCAGAAACAATTCTCTTGCCATCGGGAGACCACTTTACCGCATTTACTCCACCAGAATGGCCCCTGTAGGTGTAAAGAGTCGTTCCAGGGGATATAGAGGTAGGAACAGGGGGGGCGAAAACAAGAGCAATTTTGTGCAGTCCCTGAGAGAGCACTTTCCAGGTTATACCACCCGCCACAGCCTCTACTACCGCCAGTCCTATCAGACCGACCACAACTGGGCGTCGAGAAATCTCTCGTCGTGGCGGCTGACGTATCGGCTGCTGTTCAGTGTCGTCTGCCATTATCATGGTCTCCTATTAGAGAACGCCAGCTCTATTTGTTCAATCATCAGAAATAAGGAAGATGCATCAAAGACTTCTTTCGCCAAACATTTCAGCGTTAGCTATTTCGTTCTACCCACTCACAAAAGATCGGCGTCGCAATGCGATATCTGCTCTTCTCACCCAGGACTAAATCCCGCTTGAGGAGGATTTGCATGGTGGATCGAGTAGTCTTTTCGTCTAAGCCGCTTTGCAGTGCGATTTGTAATGAATCATTCTCACTTCCGCTCC
>DAOTTD010000200.1:0-15898 GCA_034438015.1 Ktedonobacteraceae bacterium
GAACTGATGGAGAAACGCTTAGTGCGTCAATTGGAGCGCCTGGGAAATCAAGTGAGCGTACAACCACTGGCTCAGGCTGGATAATTTCTCACCTCAACCAGTGGGGAAGGACTTTTTCAGAGGAGAATGCCCATGAGAATTGTTGCTATCGTCGTCAGCTTGATTATGGTTATTGGAACGCTGCAGGACGGCTTTGAGACGGTCATCCTTCCGCGCAAGGTCTCGCGGCGTTTCAGGCTTTCCAACATGTTCTACTTCTCCACCTGGATAGCGTGGTCTGCGATCGGACGGAAGATGCGTCCGGGCACCCGGCGCGAGTATTACCTGGGGTACTTTGGTCCACTTTCGCTGCTCATGTTGCTTATCATCTGGGCGACCCTTATAGTTTTTGGCTACGCGTTGCTGCAATGGGGAATCATGACGCCCATGATCTCGCCGGAGAAAATTACTACGTTTGGAACTGATCTCTACCTGAGTGGAGTGACGTTTATCACGCTGGGCTTCGGGGATGTCGCACCGCTCTCCGGCCTGGGAAGGATTCTCGCTGTAGTAGAGGCTGGCACGGGCTTCGGCTTTCTGGCTCTCATCATCGGCTACGTACCGGTGATCTACCAGGCGTTTTCGCGCCGTGAGACCGATATCTCCCTGCTCGATGCGCGCGCGGGCTCCCCGTCCAGCGCCTCAGAATTGTTACGTCGCCATTCGCGCCAGCAGAATCTCGATGGGCTACCCGATTACCTCAAGAGCTGGGAGATCTGGAGCGCGCAGGTGCTGGAGAGCCACCTCTCCAACCCTGTCCTGATGTACTATCGCTCCCAGCACGAGCGTCAATCCTGGCTGGCGGCCCTCACGACCATCCTGGATACCTGTGCCCTGCTGATCGTTGGCATTGAGGAGGTGAATATGCCGATAGCGCGCTTCACCTTCGCGATGGCGCGCCACGCCGCCGTCGACCTGGCGCAGATCTTCGGCACGCCGCCAATGAATCCCAAGGAGTCGCGTCTTCCCCCCGAGGAGTTTGTGCGCCTGCGCGACTCGCTGGCCGAGGTGGGACTGCATCTGCGGCATGAAGAGGACGCCGAGCAGCGCCTCACCGATATGCGCCGCATCTACGAACCCTTTGTGCATGCCCTGTCCGATCATCTGCTGGTGAGCCTGCCTCCCTGGATTCCCACTACCAGGACCGTAGATGACTGGCAGACGAGCGCCTGGGACCATTTTGCCCAGTGGTCGCCGGATAAAATCGAGGAGATCACCCATATCATCGTCGATCATCACAAGAAAGTGCCTTTTTCGCGCACCGGTCAGCATACGCACAGCCATAGCGCCGGAGAGGAACACGACCATGTGGAGGCGAGGCCGCGTGAAGTCTCGTAGATCGTGCTGAGTTTGTACTGTCGAGCCACCTGCAGGGCGACCGCGAGGGTCGCCCGTACGAGAACGCGGATAAGTTGAGCCCCTGCGCGTCTTCTTGTACGGGCGACCCTCGCGGTCACCCTGGGAGCCCGCTCCCGCGACATCCGCCACAAGCTCATCCTTTCTTGAGCCTCTAAGCGCTTTCCTGTAGTCTGAAGAGCAGGTATCTCGCCAGAAAGGCACGATCGTCAGGAATAGAGAGATGCTGTGCCCACGATGGTAGATCGATAGGGGTCATTCCCACGTACAGACGCTCCCCACTCTGGAAGATCAGCGGCACTCCCGACGCCGACAGGAAGCGCGCCAGCGGATGACGCGCCCGTATGCCATGTGGTGAAAAGAGCCGTTCAGGATCGGCGGCCAGCCAGGCGGAGAAGCGCGACGGGTTCGCCAGCAGTTGCTGGACCATGGCGAGCGCTTCACGGTTGTCGACGAGCGTTCTCATCGTTCCCCCTCCAACAGATATATTCTCTCTATTTTAGCACTTTCTCTGCTATTATAATAGTGTAGTGCATGCATCCTTATCTTCTCATATTCTTTCTTGCTGCTCTTACTCTCCGCTTCCCATTGCTCAAGCAAAAGAGAATCAGGTCGTTTTGGCGCCAGTACATGGGGTGTACCTACAACCGTATTCTAGCCCGTTTAGGGCGCGAGGTCAATAAAGGATGCCGCCAGGGGTCAGGTTTTTGCAAAGGGCAACGCCCTACATTGTCCGCAATGCAAAGTCTTCTGTTGCATTATTTCCTCCCACCAGGAAATCCCTTCCGTTAGAGCGACAACTAAGCATACATTACTAGAACGAAGGAGTAGTAACTGCTGTAACAACGCCGTTTGCCTGTCGGGATTATTGGATGATGTCCCCTGTTAAAGGGAAAGTCTGGGCGGCGGGATTTGAACCCACGAAGCTCTTTCCCTGCAAAATATCCTCTCTACCCACGTGTACAACAATAGTATTTTTAGCGGATGCATACGGCTGTAAGGTTGAAAGATACGCAAAACTCCTTACAGTATGATAATATACTGTGAACTTTGCGAGGAGGTCTGGAAGATGCCTTTTATTTTTTATGCGATGATTTTGTTGCTATGTAGTGCTCTGCTGCTTGCCTTTGCACTTCAGCACGCGTGGAGTGCGCGCTACGGAAAACGCGCCTTTGCATTGCCGCTGTTGGGGGGATGCGCGCTGCTGATCGTACTCAGTGGTTGTGGAGGTCGGGCCACAACGAACCCGGCTGCCATTACGCCGATGACGCTGTCGCCCGGCGCAGGATCGCCTACCGCGAGTAGCGGGTCCAAAGCGTCCTCCACGCCTTTGAGCAACTGGACTACATATCACCACGATAACTCGCGTACCGGCTATCTGCCGAGTGGAACCGATGCGCAGCAACTGACGCAGGCATGGAAGGCGCAACTCGACGGGGCCGTGTACGCGGAGCCGCTGGTGGTGGGCAACCGTATCCTCGTCGTGACCGAGGGGGACTCGCTCTATTCCCTCGACGCGAAGACGGGGAAGATCCAGTGGCGCACGCATGTGGGGACGCCTGTTCCTCAATCGACGCTGCCCTGCGGCGATATCGATCCGCTGGGCATCACGGGAACGCCCATCTATGATCCATCAATCGGCCTGGTCTTCGCGATTGCCGAGGTGAGTGGGCCTGCACATATCCTGGTCGGCGTGGATATCACCAATGGCAAGTTGCGCGTGCGGCGCTCGGCTGATGTGGCGGGCATGGACGCGCGCGCCTATCAACAGCGTGCGGCGTTGGCCCTCTCCAATGGGATGGTCTACTTTGCCTATGGTGGGCTTGCCGGCGATTGTTCCGACTATATCGGGCGCGTCCTGGCCTCGCGTACCGATGGGCGTGGCGCGCTCTACTCCTACCAGATTCCGACCGCGCGCGAAGGTGGCATCTGGGGACCTTCCGGCCCCACCGTAGATGATACAGGTAACATCTATGTCGCCGTGGGTAATGGCGCGTCAACGAGTGGCAACTGGGACCATAGCGATTCCGTCCTGCGCCTGTCGCCGACGCTGAAACTGGAGGATGGTTTTGCGCCTACGCAGTGGCCGCAGGACAATAGCGATGATAAGGACCTCGGCTCTATGGGGCCGACGCCTCTGCCCGGCGGCCTGATCTTCATCGAGGGCAAATCCGGTTTCGCTTACCTGTTGCATGCGAACGCGCTTGGCGGAGTGGGCGGACAGATCGAGACCTTGAATGTCTGCCAGGGCTCTGCTATGGGCGGAACGGCTACCATTGGTCTGGAGATCTTCGTGCCTTGCAGCGACGGCATCCGGCAGGTCCAGGTCAGCTCCGATGCCCATATGACGATGGGCTGGCGAGCGCCTTCACACGTCACGATGCCGCCCGTTATCGAGGGCCACACCCTCTACAGCCTCGCCTCCGGCGGTACCCTTTATGCGCTCAACGTCGATACCGGTGCCGTGCGCACACAGCTCAATCTGAATACGACCCTGCCGCCCTTTGCGACTCCTACGGTGTCTGGCAGCCATGTCTTCGTTGGCACTACGTCGGGAGTCACGGCAGTAACCGTGTCGTGAGCGCGACCCCCATAATGCAGCATCAAGTTAAGGCAACGAAAAAACGTGATGGCGCAGCCTGCAGGGCGACCCTTGTGCTCAATACATCTCACTTCAGGAGTTCTGGCGCAGGCGAGAGGACAAGCGCAAGGCCCCCTCCCTGCCGCGCCGCCACCCCTTGTCCCTCCTGCCGACATCGTTACGTGAATGGTATTGACCCTTGTGCTCGCCCTGGGAGCGCTGCGAGCCAGTAGCGCGTGCTGCGTTCAGTTATTGGCTCCGACATAGAAATCTCTGGTGGCGCTCATCCATAGATTTTGTGGCGTCCTCACTAGCTCCTCTTCGCACTTTGCCTCAATACAGGATGTGTTGTGTGTGTTCATACGACCCTACCCACACCGAAATATGAGAAGAAAAGGCCGCCTGTAGCCCTGTTTCCTTGTATACTTCGGGTGTACAGATGATGCTGAAATGCGCATAGACAGAAAAGCATGCCGGAGCGGAAGCTGCCGTTACACTGCGAATCTTATTTAATGACGTACTGATGTTAGTTAGACATGTCGTGTAGTAGTGCGTTAAAGTGGGAAAGCTTACGCCAGTTCAAGAAAGGAACATGTCTTATGTCGCATTATGATGACTAAAACAGAAGCAAGCGGCTCTTGAAGGACATACAATAGCTCCTCAAGAGCTTTTTTTACGTTCTAGAAGAGAATATGCCTCTCTCATCTCATTGGCATAGTTATATTCATTGTGCGTATAGCGCAATACTGGTAATTGGTCAAATTACGTTTTCTGCTGCTCGACATCCCCTCTATGGCTGTGATATAATACACGTTGTCTGTAATAGGTTCGTTTCTACGCCTCTAATATTCAATGTATAGTGTATACAGTGTGCGCCTGCGTACATATACCTATACCTCTGAATAGCCAATAAAGGAGAAATTATGTCATCTCAAGGCTATGTACGCTACCCACACATCTTCCAGGATCGCATCGTGTTTGTATCCGAGGATGATCTCTGGTTGGTAGCAAGTGGTGGGGGACGGGCGGAGCGCCTGACCGCAAGCGTCGGCGAGGTGAGCCATCCGCGTTTTTCGCCGGATGGTGAGTGGCTGGCGTTTGTCGGGCGCGAAGAGGGTCCGAGTGAAGTTTACGTCATGCCGGCGGAGGGTGGTCCAGCGCAACGCCTGACGTTTCAAGCGGGGAATTGCCGCGTGGTCGGCTGGACTCCGGGTAGCGATGAGATCCTGTACGCAAGTAATGCCTCTCAGTTTACGGGACGTTTCGATGTTATCTACGCAATAAAGCCGACGGGTGGACAGCCGCGCCAGGTTCCGGTGGGCATGGCCAACGCCATCTCATTCGGGCCACAGGGAGGCGTTGTCATTGGTCGCAACACCAACGAGTTTTCGCGCTGGAAGCGCTATCGTGGGGGCACTGCCGGGCATCTCTGGTGTGATCCCATCGGAAGCGGGACGTTTGAACGCCTTCTGCGGCTGAATGGGAATATCACGAGTCCGTGCTGGGTTGGTGAGCGTATCTACTTTCTCTCTGATCATGATGGGATTGGCAACCTCTATTCGTGCACTCCCACCGGCGAGGACGTGCGCCAGCATACCGATCATCAAGATTTCTACGCGCGCCATCTTTCTAGTGATGGAGAACGGCTGGTCTATCATGCTGGCGCCGATCTCTACCTGTTTGATCCGGCGCGTGCCAACGTGAGTCACCTTGAGGTAACGTTGCCCAGTCTGCGCACGCAGCGCAATCGCAAGTTTGTCTACGCTGGCAGCTATCTTGATACCCACGCGCTCCATCCCAACGGCTACGCCGTTGCGCTGACGACGCGGGGGAAGGCGTTCTCGATGGGCAACTGGGAGGGTCCGGTCCTGCAACACGGCGAAGTGGACGGGGTGCGCTATCGTTTCCTGGAGTGGCTCAACGACGGCCTGCGTATGGTGGCGATCAACGATGCACCGGGCCGAGAGACGCTGGTGGTCTTCAATCCCGAGGATGCCAGTGAGCCGAAACTGCTGCGCGAGATCGAGTTTGGGCGCGCCATCACCGTAAGCGTGTCGCCGACCGATGATGTGGTTGCGATCACCAATCATCGCTATGAATTGATCGTGGTTGATCTGGAGTCCGAGACCGCACGCGTGCTTGATCGCAGTACGGCGAGCCGTATCGACGGTGTCTCGTGGTCGCCGGATGGACGCTGGCTGGCGTATGGCTTTGCGCTTTCTCAACAGAAGTCCGCCATCAAGTTGTGCCATGTGGAGAGCGGCGAGACGCACCAGGTAACGGAGCCTATTCTGCACGATGTTGCGCCCGCGTTCGACCCCGGAGGCAAGTTCCTCTACTTCCTGGGGACGCGGGTGTTCAATCCGGTCTATGACAGTATTCACTTCGACCTCAGCTTTCCACGCGCTGTGAAGCCCTACGTGATTCTGCTGCAACGCGACCAGCTCTCCCCCTTTATCCCCGTGCCGAAGTCTCCTGAGAGCAAGGAAAAGGACGAGAAGGAGAAAGACGAGAAAGACGAGAAGGAGAAAACGGGAGAGCCAGAGGACGAAAAGAAGGAAGAGGAGACAGCGGCTGAAGGAGAAAAGGAGGAGAATGGCAAAGAGGAAGGCGACGATAAGCCTGAGCCGATTACCATTGATCTGGAAGGGATCAGCGAGCGCGTGCTGGCGTTTCCGGTTGGCGAGGCCCGTTATAGAAAGATAGCCGGCATCAAAGGGAAGGCGCTCTTCCTCTCGCATCCGATCGAGGGCATGATCCATGATCCTTCCGGCTCTCACGATCCCAGGGGCGTCGTCGAGTCCTACGACTTCGAAACCTACAAGAGCGAGCGCCTGATCGATGGTGTGAGCAGCTTCGATCTCTCGCGCGACAGCAAGACGCTGATCTATAACGTGCACCATCGCTTACGTGTCATGAAGGCGGGCGACAAGTCGTCAAAATTGGAGAGCGGTGAGAAGGCCAGTCGCGAGACCGGGTGGCTCGACCTGGGTCGCGTCAAAGTCTCGGTGCAACCCGCTGCCGAGTGGAGGCAGATGTTTGCCGAGGCCTGGCGTTTGCAGCGCGAGCAGTTCTGGACGGAGGATATGTCCGGCATCGACTGGGATGCCGTCTACGCGCTCTACGCGCCGCTGGTTGAGCGCATCAGTTCGCGCTCGGAACTCTCAGATCTGCTCTGGGAGTTGCAAGGCGAGTTGGGAACGTCTCATGCCTACGAGGGTGGTGGCGAGTATCGTCACGGCCCGCACTATCGCCAGGGCTTCCTGGGCGTCGATTGGACATACGACGCCGAGAACCGTCGCTACCGGATCGCGCGCATCATCAAGGGCGACCCCGCCGAGACGCGTGCGACCTCGCCGCTGACAGGGCCAGGACTGGACGTTGCGGTGAACGATGCCGTGCTGGCGATCAATGGGCAGCGTGTCACGCCCGAACGTAGTCCACAGGAATTGCTCGTGAATCAGGCCGGCAACGAAGTGCAGCTCACGATCGAGGATGCCGAGACGAAGGAGACGCGCGTCTTCTCCGTCAAGGCCATCGCAGAGGAACGCACGACCCGCTATCGCGAGTGGGTCGAGAGCAACCGGCGTACTGTGCATGAGCAATCTGGCGGACGCGTCGGCTATATCCACATTCCTGACATGAGCAGCAATGGGTATGCCGAGTTCCATCGTAGCTACCTGGCCGAATACGACTACCCTGCGCTGCTCGTCGATGTGCGCTGGAACGGTGGTGGGCATGTCTCGGGTCTGCTCCTGGAGAAACTGGGGCGTCGTCGCCTTGGCTACGACTTCTCGCGCTGGGGCGAACCGGAGCCGTATCCGCCCGAGTCCCCACGCGGGCCGATGGTGGCCCTGACCAACGAGCAGGCAGGCTCCGATGGCGACATCTTCAGCCACAGCTTCAAGCTGATGGGTCTGGGACCGCTGATCGGCAAGCGCACATGGGGTGGGGTCATCGGTATTAGCCCCAGTCATCGCCTGGTCGATGGCACCGTCACCACGCAGCCCGAATACTCTTTCTGGTTCAAGGATGTGGGCTGGAACGTCGAGAACTACGGCACCGATCCCGATATCGAGGTCGATATCGCGCCGCAGGACTACAAGAGCAACATCGACCCGCAGTTGCAGCGCGCCCTCGCCGAAGCCCTGCGCCTGATCGAGGAGTATCCTACGCTGGAGCCGAAGCCCGGCGAACGACCACGATTGGGACGGAAGCGGGACGAGTAATCTTGTAACAGTTAGCTTTTCCTTAAATTTTGTTATACTCGGGCTCTCTACAAGATGGAGAGCCCGAATATGACAGTTATCACTCTTTCACACGTTTAAGCGGATGTCCCAGTGCGAGTAAAAACATCACGCTCTTCCCCTCTGCGTGTGGCGAGAAAAATGCCGTCACGTCGTCATCGTAAAATGTCAATCCGGTTGCACCCAGACCGAGCGCATAGGCTGCCAGGTAGAGCTTACCCGCTATAATCGCTGCCTCAAGTTGCGCGAGACGGTATCCACGGTTGCCGAATCTTGCCAGCGCCGCTTTCAGATCAACCATGAAATAGATGTTGACCGCTGCATCACCGCCCAGATCCTGCCTGAATGCCAGGTATTCCGCCTGTTTTCTGAACTCGCCGCCCTTCAATAATTCGACTGCCTGTTGTTCCCGGTGGAGCACATATATCCCCGGCGAGAGTCCATCGACCGCAGTCACAATGAGATACGCGTCACTGAGCAACCTGCCCGTAGGATCAAGACTATCGGCGGCAATACCACGTGTAGAGCGTATAAGCATGGTCGAAAGCTGCTCAAAGCTGATCGGTGTGCGCGCGAACTGCCTGGTTGAACCCCTCTTGCGTATCACCGTTTCAATCGGCGTATCCAGCGATGTCTCCATTGGTCGCAATAGGATAAGTTCTCTATGGGTTTTGAATAACTCGTGTGCCGGAGGATAACCGCGCCACGCCACTACCTCGTCAGTGGAGAAAAGTGAGCTTGAGCTATGCATCTCCTCAATCAAAAGAAAGTCTATCACCTGGCGCGAGAGCAGCGCTGTCGGGAGATGCAGTTGCGCAACCTCAGGCGCCTGTGGTATTGGCTGCTCAGTATGACCCAGCGCGACAAGATTAATCGCTGCCTCGCCCAGTCCATCGATCGCCAGCAACTGGTTGACCGTCTCATCAACAAAACCCATTACAATCTTCGCTGGCAATTGTCTGGCGCTGGCGACTGCCAGGAGATTGGCGAGAATAGTCCCATCGTCCCAGAAGGCATGACGGTAAGCTCGTTCCTGGTATTTCCAGGCATTGCGCCAGAATGTGCTGGTATGAATCATGATAACGGGTGCCGTTGCCAGGGATGATTCGTTGGCGCTGGCCTGCACGAGCACCTGCCGGAAATCACCGGCGCGCAACTGCCGCAAGCTATTATCGTGCGCCGAGAAATGATATACGCCCGCCGCCAGTCCTGGAAGATCGCCACATACGATGTATAGTTCGATATGGAAGAGCGCTCCCGTGCAGGCAGCCGCCCGTACAGACAGCCTGCCACCTGAGGCGCTCCGCAAATGTTTCGTCACTCCATTCGAGAAAAAACAGAGCCGAGCCAGCGTTTGCAGATCGGGGACCTGCTCTCCATCGGCTGTGGGACCGGTAGAAGCAATGGCGTCAAGTGCTGAAACAGGAGATGGCGCCAGATCAGTCGGCAGTGCAATCGGCTCCAGTGACGTATAAATTTTATAGGGAATGGGACGGTTCGACCAGTCCAGTCTCCATAAAAGGTTTCTGAGACTCTTCTGCGGGTGATTTGTGTAGTTGTGATAACGTAAGGCCATCTGTGTATCAGAATTATGCATAGAGCATCTTCTCCTGTCACGACATTCCTCAGTATCAGATGCATGTATGATTGCCAGGATTATCTTATCACATTCGCTTGACTATAGTGCTCCTAAACAAGAGGAATTTGTGTGTAGAGGCCGTCCTATGCTACACTGAGAACAGAACAATTTCAACGATTTGAGCAGTAACTTGCGGAGGCAATTTATGACACAGAATGTACCAATTACGGTTGCGTATGGCGACGGGATTGGCCCGGAGATCATGGAAGCAACCCTCGATATCATTAAAACTGCGGGCGCCCACATTGATATCGAACCGATCGAAGTGGGCGAGAAGGTCTACCTGCGCGGCATCAGCGCCGGCATTGAGCCGAGCGCGTGGGAGTCGCTGCGCCGTACCAAGGTATTTCTCAAGGCTCCCATTACCACTCCACAGGGCGGTGGCTACAAAAGCCTGAACGTCACCGTGCGCGTGACCTTCGAGCTCTACGCGAACGTCCGACCTTGCGTTGCCTATTACCCTTTTGTAGATACCAAACATCCTAAAATGGACGTGGTTATTATCCGCGAAAATGAAGAGGATCTTTACACGGGCATCGAGTATCGTCAGACTCACGATATGGTGCAGAGCCTCAAACTGATCAGTCGACCTGGCAGTGAAAAGATTGTGCGCTATGCCTTTGAGTACGCTAGAAGCCATGGTCGTAGAAAAGTGACCTGTTTCATCAAAGATAATATCATGAAATTAACCGATGGTCTCTTTCACAGGGTGTTCAACGAGGTGGCGGAAGAATATTCCGATATTGAAAATGAGACATGGATTGTGGACATCGGCTCAGCCAAACTGGCAGATACGCCCGAAGCGTTTGATGTGGTGGTCCTGCCCAACCTTTACGGCGATATCCTCTCCGATGTGGCAGCTCAGCTTGCCGGTTCGGTTGGCCTGGCCGGATCGGCCAATATTGGCGACCATTGCGCTATGTTCGAGGCTATTCACGGGTCCGCCCCTCGTCGCGCAGGCCAGAATATTGCCAATCCCTCGGGGCTCCTGCTCGGTGCGGTGATGATGCTGGTACATATTGGTCAGCCGGATGTGGCGACATTGGTGCATAATGCGTGGTTGCGCACGCTCGAAGATGGCATTCATACCTACGATATCTTCAAGCCTGGCATAAGTAAGGAAAAGGTGGGGACGAAAGAGTTCTCGGCAGCGGTCGTCGCCCGTCTCGGTCAGCAGCCTGAGCAGTTGAAGGCCGTGAACTACAGTTCGTCGCCGCAGCATATCACCAACGAGCACGTGACGCCGTACAACCACAAGGCCGAGAAGAAGGACCTTATGGGCGTAGATGTCTTCCTCGATTGGCACAATGGTACCCCCAGGGAACTGGGTGAGCACTTCAAGCGCGTCAGCGGTGATGGTCTGGAACTGCTGATGATTACCAATCGCGGAGCCAGGGTGTGGCCGGATAATGTGGGCGACACGTTCTGCATCGATCACTGGCGCTGCCGCTTTATGTCCTCAAATCCGAGCGAACCGATCCGCCACAGTCAGGTTATAGCTCTGCTCCAGCGCATCGATGAAGCCGGCTTCGATTTCATTAAAATCGAAAACCTGTACAACTTCGATGGCAAAAAGAGTTACTCTTCTGCCCGGTCCTAGCTGCCGCTTGCACATGCCTTGCGCGGACCCTGGGAGCCATTCTCCGCCCGCGCGCAGGGCCCGCGCAAGGCAGGCCCCTACGATAAAAAGTGACGGATACCGGGAAAGGAGCATTGAGTTGACGAAGCCGTACTTCGATGTGCTGGTGATCGGTACTCCTTGCGTCGATATTGTGTTTGGCGGACTGCCACACTGGCCGTGTCTGGGCATCGATATGTACTGCGCCGATCTCTCCGTGGGGGTTGGCAATACCTTTAATACCGCTGCAACCCTCAGCCGCCTGGGCCTGCGCGTGGGCCTGATGTGCGAACTGGGCAACGACTTCTTCAGCCGGTACATGCTCGAACGGATCGATAGTGCCGGCATCAGTCGTGAGTTTATCACCTTGCGCGATCGGGCGTTGTTTTCGGTCAGCGTAAGCCTCCCCTACGAGGGCGAGCGCGGCTTCGTCTCCTATAGTAACGTCGCGCCCAGGTTGCCGTCCGACGATACAGCCGCCATGCAGGCACTCTTTGAGCACTATGATTTCGGCGCGCTTTTTATGTATGCCCATCCCCTGCTACTGCCTTTTCTCGCGATCATGAAGGCGTCGGGCTCCACAATCTTCCTTGATGTGGGCTGCAATCCGAAGGATGTCTATCCAATCATCAGGTATGCTGACTTTTTTATGCCCAACTGCGCGGAGGCGTTGAAGATCACGGGCGCCGAGACGCCAGAAGATGCTGCCTGCGTTCTAGCTACCTATGTCCCGACCGTTGTCGTGACGGTCGGTCCGGGTGGCGTGGTTGCCTGCCGGCGAGAGCAATTGACGCATTGTGCCGCCCATCCTCTGGATAAAGAGGTTGTCGATACCACCGGAGCCGGCGATGCCTTCGATGGCGGTTTCATTTACGGCATCCTGAAGGGCTATTCTCTCCTGGATGCTCTCCACTGCGGCTCGATCTGTGGTGGCCTCTCAACCACCGCTCTGACGGGGACGGCGGCGGTTCCGACTGCCGGGGAGCTGGAACGCCTGCGCTCAGGAGCGAGCGAAGAAAAACCATTTCGTTAAGAGAACGTGTGGGCGCGGGATATTTGATTGCCTCTTACCTTGTCAGCATGGCCTCCCTTTCGCTATGTTCGACAGAAGAGTACTCCTGCGCACAGGCGAGCGTCGAGATGCGTTTGTACGCGTGAGCGAGGAGCGAGGTGTACTTGTTGCGTTCATCGTTAGTGACCGGCAGCCGGTGCTGGTACTCCTGCAACCGAATGCCCGCCTTGAGGAACGCTCTCTGCAACGGCGTTGGCTGGCGCTCAAAGCTCATGTGGTGCGCGAGGTCGATCAGCAACGCCTGGCGTTGTTTCGCGGGAAAGTTTGCGATCTCCAGCGCGAGTTCAGTGAAGAGCGCTTCGCGATAGACGTTCTCGGTTGCCCGGTCTTCCGTGCTCACCATATCGTCCTGTATATACGGCTGCTGCTCTACGGCATCTTCTCCCTCGGGGAGGCGGCTGAGGCGCTGATCACGGCGTCGCATGTCTTTTCCATAGTTGTACGCTATGACCCGCACCATAGGCTTGAGGGCGTAGATGGGCAGCGCTTCATGACGTTCGGCCTTCAGCGCGCGCTCCATCAATTTACGTACCGTCTCCTGCACGATATCTTCGGCAATGTCGCTCTCCTGACCGCACCAGGCGGGCACGCGAAAGGCATAGACGATACTCTTCGCCAGCGGTCGTAGCGCCGCGTAGAGGTCCTGCCAGGTCGCCTCCGCATAGAGATCGCGTCCTGCAACACGTCGTTCGAAATCTGTAGCCATGGGGTCTTCTCCTCTTTTTTGTTGTATGTGCACTGGGGGTAAAACAGCCTAAGCTTGCACTATCCGTACCGCTTTTGTTACACTATTAATCTGGTAGCATAGAGCGGACCTGGGTAAAGCTTTCCTTTTTATTTATGCCTTATAGTGCCTTTTTAACACTTTCTTCTGCTTCATTGCTATTTACAAGATACCTTTAAATGCGCGCGAAAAGAACCGCGCTCGTGGGGCATTGTGTGGACAGATGAGGGGCATTTTCAGGACATGAATCGATTGGGAAAGTGGGAAAAGCCTTCCTCAACCTCATTATCGTCGACGTTTCTGTGCGCTTTTTGGTAAAAATGCTTACGATAGAGGATGATTAGACCGGCAAAACAATAGTTGCTACAAATCTGGACAAATAGGACATCTGCCCACACCTTCGCCTTAACCTACGCCTGTTGACGAACGAACTAGGCGGGCGGTTGGACTACGGCCAACCGTTTTGCTGCTTCCACTCCTCGTGTCGCTGCAGCAGCAAGGCTTTGATGGCTTTTCCATCTTTGCAAGCACGTAACTCGTCGTCTCCCCATCGATGCTCAATGTTGGTCGCAGCATTCACATCAGCATGCACTTGATAGCCACAGACCTGACAGCAAAACGTTTGCTGATCTGGTCGGTTAGCTCTGTCTACATTGTGGCACATGCTACACTCTTGTGACGAATAGGCGCTTTTGACCCTGGTCGCTTGTATGCCTCGTTTGGCGGCGTTCCAGGCGATCTGCTTGGGGACGTGTGCGAGATTGGAAGCGCGCATATAGGCATTCATGGCTCTGGCTTTGTGCTTCATCGTGGCAACCGAAAGCTGTTCATAGGCAAACTGTGCCTCGGGATGCTCGGCAAAGCAGAGATTGACGGCGCGGTTGATCTCCTGCCGCACGTGACGGATGAGGCGCTGTCCGCTTTTGCTGCTGGTGGAAGGAAGCTTCTCCACCCCCTTCTTTTCCAGGCACTTGCGCAGCTTCGCCTTGCGCCTTCGCTTCTCCCGGTCGCGCTTCTGTCGCTCACGTAGTTTGCCGTGAAAGGTGCCGTAGTGCTTGCCAGTACTGGTCGTGACAAAGTTGGCAATGCCCACATCCACGCCGACCACCGGGGCCGAGGGTTGGGTCTGGATAGGAACCATCTCATCGTAGCTCAATGTCAACCACCATTCATCGCTACGCTTATTAAGGGTCACACTGGTGTTGATAGTCTTCCCCTCAAGCGCCTGGTGATGGTAGTTAGCCAGCCTGACCGGCACGAGCAACGGTTTGCGGAATTCCAGGGTGCTGATCTTCAACCAGTAGTCAAAGGTGGAGTCTTGCGCAGGTTCGAGCACAACGACATTGACATTGGCCTGAATGCAGGTCTGGTGGAGCGTGGGAACGTCCCATTCCTTCCAGGTTAGTTCTTCGGTCTGCGCGTCCAGCGTGCCATCAACCTGGTGCTCCTGGTACTCCGAGAGGTCGTCGAGATAGCCTTGATAGGCATTGGCGCGATTGGTTCTCCACGATTGCGCAATGCCTGCGGCTTGCTGGATCGCTACGCGGTGCCAGCGCTCTGATAAGGGGGTAGGAAAGACAGGGGGATGAAACTTGTCAGGCTGTGCCTCGCTGCAGAACAGGGTGACATAGTGTTGGCAAAGCGCCAGATAGACCGGAGCCAGGGTATCGAGGGCAGCCAGCTTCCCAGGATTAGCCTCGATCAAACGGATATGGGTCACGGCTTTGGTAACCCGTTGCGGTGTGTCCTGTCTCTGGTAACGCTGGCGCTGTTTCATCGTCTCTTTCCTTGGGAGGGATGGAACTGGCAAAGCCCTTGTCGGTTGATACTTATCGTTCTCATTCCTGCATACGTTCTGGCAAGCTCTATACCTCGTGTAAGATCGCGCTACGTAATGGCTCCAGAGCTGGTATGTGCCGTTGGCGGGCTTGCTCTAGCCGTTGGCGCTGTGGCAGGTACACCTTTTGCTCTGCCGGGGTCATGGGGAAGAGTTGCCCACTGAGTTCACCCAGGAAACACCCCACCGAAAAGAACCAGGTGCCATCATCATCTTGCCAGGAGGCCATCTCACCGACGCTCTCGCGGAGCCGTTCGATCAGGGAACTCTCAGTAAACCTCCGTTCGTGGGGTTCTGCATCGACAAAGTAGAACGCTCTCCCGGCGCGATACCCTCGCCTGGCATCCCGATGATCCAGGTGAGCAAGCGTTGTCACTTCGGGACGAAGCTGGCCTGTGTGTGGCGATAAGATCCCCCCGTGATAGATACCGAGAAAGAAACCGAGGTGATGCAGATAATACAGGTCGTTCTTGCCGAAGTAATCACATTCGGCGTAGTGTTTGAGGTTGGTCACGAGGTAGCTCACGGCAACTGGCCCCTTGTCTTGCTCGTCACCATACATGCTCCACCATACGCCATGCTCGTACTGCTTGGCGAACGCTACGCTTTGGATGTCGATCAATGGGACATTGGTACTAACGCTTGCATCGTTCAACATGCTTCAAGCTCCTTCTGTGCTTGACATGCGACTCTCGTGCAGCAATACTACTACCGAGAGTCTCGGTTCGGCTTACAGCGACGAGGCTCTCACCGCCGAAGCACATCTGACCCATGTGCTTCGGCAA
>DAOTTD010000201.1:0-8871 GCA_034438015.1 Ktedonobacteraceae bacterium
CAGTTCTTCTTGCGTCTGACTCAGTTCTGCCAACACGTGATTCAGTTTTTCGTTGAGATAGCCTATCTGCTCTTCCGTCATCATGGCCTGAGTATAACAGAGAGGTCAAATCTGAACAGTATCGTCCAGGCCCACTTGTTTTGCCAGCGCAACGACTGTCTGGGGATGATCGCCGGAGATAATTTTGATCTGAACCCCCAGCGCAACAAATTGCGCCAGCGTTTCGCGGGCCTCGGGGCGCAGGGTATCACGCAAGCTGATTGCGCCAAGTGGTCGTAATCCACCTGGCAGGCATGCCTCGTCCAGGCCAATCTGTCGCGCAATCTGCTGCGCGGTGGCAGGATAGTCACCGGTGATCATGACGACGCGTATGCCCGCCGTATCGCATTCTTTGACTGCGTCAGCTACCTTCGGACGCACGGGGTCCGCCAGGCCAACAAAGCCCAGGAACGAGAAGGCAAAGTCGTGCTGCTCACTCGGCAGAGCAATGCTCTGTTTGAAGGACGCTCTGGCGACGCCCAGGACACGCAGACCGTCGTTTGCCATGCGACTCCCCGCATGCATCAGTGTTGCGCGCTCCTGCTCGTCCAGGTGGCAGAGATCCAGAATGGCTTCGGGCGCTCCCTTGGCTGCGATAATGTATGCCTCCTCGTCGTCAGGTGATTTCCAGACATGCGAGAGGGCCAGCAGGGCCGGTGAGAGGGGGTATTCGCGTGTTAACGTCCAATCGCGATGGATGTGTTCCGTGTGGGCCAGGATGCGCTCGCCCAGTTGGCGTAACGCCTTTTCCATCGGGTCGAACGGGTCTTGCTGGCTGGCGAGCATACTAAACTCTGCGACTTCATGAAAGGTCTCCGGCAACGGTTGCTCTTCGTGCTCGCCAAGATCATAGAAAACGCCATGCGCGAACAGGCATGTGACCGACATACGATTGAGCGTGAGCGTTCCCGTCTTGTCAACGCAGAGCACGGTTGCCGATCCCAGTGTCTCAATAGCTGGCATACGGCGCGTCAGCACTCGTCGCTGGGCAATCCGCCAGGCACCCAGGGCCAGGAAGATCGTAAGCACCACCGGAAACTCCTCTGGCAGCAGCGACATCGCCAGCGTAATGCCCGCCAGCAGGCCATCCAGCCAGTGTCCGCGCAGCAGCCCGTATAATAGGACTGCCAGTATACAGAGCGCCAGGCCTTCAAGAGCAAGAATGCGCACAAGCCTCCCCGTTTCACGCTGTAAGCTCGTCTCTTCTGGCTCGATGGTTTGCAGGGCCTTGCCGATCTTGCCCAGTTCCGTCTGTGATCCCGTTGCCAGGATACGGGCTAGCCCTTGCCCCTGTGTCACCAATGTTCCCGAAAAGACGAAGGGCAGATCATCGCCTCCAGGACGGCCCATGCCGGTCATAGTGGCATCACCTTCACTGGCCGTTTTGCGGACGGGCACGGACTCCCCGGTGAGCATCGATTCGTCAACAGACAGGTGGTTGTTCCAAAGGAGGATGCCATCAGCGGGCACACGGTCACCTTCAGCCAGGATGACGAGGTCACCGCGTACCACCTCGCGCCCTGCGATGCGCCTCTGTTCACCATCGCGGATCACCAGAGCACGAGGGCTGGAGAGGTCACGCAGAGCGTCTAGCGCCCGCTCGGTCCTCTGCTCTTGATAGAACGTGATGCCGATAATCACGAAGATCGAACCGAGTAACACCAGAGCTTCGCGCACATCGCCCAGGAACAGATAGATGACCCCGCCCGCAATGAGCAGCAGGAACATCGGTTCACGTATGATATCGAGCAAGAGAGCGAGGAACTGATGTCCTCTGGTGGTAGGAAGCTCGTTGTAGCCTTCCTGGGCCAGCCTCTGAGTGGCCTCGTGCTGCGAAATCCCGGCGATACTGGTGAGATCATGCATATCGAGCAGAACCTGACCCTGTCTTGCGGGAGGACGACATGACATTCAGTATTCTTCCTTTCTCCTCTACAAAACGCTCAACTTTTCTCTGGGCGCTTCTGGCTTGTTGTCGGTCGTTTCTATTGGACGCACAATCAAGAGAGGAAGCCTGATGGTATGCAGCACGCGTTCGGTGATACTTCCCATCGTCCAGAGCTGGAGACCGCTTCGGCCATGAGTTGCTATCGCAATCATGGAGCAACCACCAAATGCACCAGCCCTTCCATATTCTCACCGTTTTCCGCTAACTGTACCAACGCTCCCGCGACATCTTGATCGAGCGCAACAGACCAATTCACCATGAGCTGTTTTTGGGCAATGGTCGGAACCATAGACCCTTCACGGATGAGCTCTGTGATACGGGTGAGAAACTGCTTCGCTTGATTGATGCCCCTTCGAGTTTGTAGGCATACATTTCATTACGCTGATCCACGACTGGTGGTTTCACAATTCTTGCGAGAGAAGAGTCCCTTTGGTTCCAGTGCTGCATCGGCGTAGGCAGACCCATCAAACGGGACAAGGACACGTAATGGAGACTCTATGTAAGAGACACTGGTCTGTGGAAATGCAGCAGCTACACGCCACACAAGGACGGGGATAGGCGCAGAGCGTATGACTTTCTCGGCAATGCTCCCCAGCATCCAACGGGTAATGCCCGTATATCCATGACCCCCATGACGATAAGGTCAACAGTATGGGCTGTCGCTTCTGCCAGGATCGTTGGAGCAGCAGGACCGTAATGCGCGTCAGTTTCTACAGTAATGCCAGCCAGCAGCTCCGATGCCGCCACCTGCCGCAAGTGCTGTGCCACTTCTACCCGTTCCGCATCTACCCCTCTGGGCGATAGAGGGATCAAGCGTCATCACAGCAGGCTACTATTCTATTGCCAGGCTGACTGCTCGAATCAACACCAGCTTTCTCCACTATAACGTGTAATGCACACTGTCACTGGTAATATTTTCTCTGCCTATACAAAGCCATCAAGTAGAACAAGAATCGTCGTAAACATAACGCTCTTCTCCTTGCTATCATCCATACTCTGCTCTATCGCGTGAGGACGGTGAGATTTCACCAATGATCATCAATATCACGGATGTTTCTTCAAAGCAAGTATGGGGCAGTATATTCACAAATCAGTCACAGCATCGCGCATATTTCTCTCATCACCACCACAATCACCCATGAATGACAGAGAAACTACAAAAAATGGATAGTGCGCCCCTACAAGTTAGGATTATAGAAAAGCGATACCGCGCTTTTTGTATCTGACCTCTCCTCAATTCTCTCTGATTTATGAGGAGAGGTCAGTTTCCTATCACTCGCTACGATATGCCTCTCTCTTTGCTACCGAGTATGACATGACAATTTGAGTGTCACCTGTGGGTATGCTGATGGATGGCTGAGTTTCACCGGCTCTGGTCTCATCACGCTTCTCGCAGATGCTTTTCCGCGCCCTTCAGCAGCACCGCGTTGGTCGCGACCGTAATCGAACTGGCGCTCATCGCCAGCGCACCTACCTCTGGAACGAGGAGAATGCCCAGGGGATAGAGCGCACCAGCCGCGACAGGGATAGCGATGACATTATAGATCGCTGCCCAGAAAAGGTTTTGCTTCATCTTCCTCACCGTGGCCTTTGAGAGCCGAATGGCCGCCAGCACGTCCACCGGATCGCTGCGCATCAACACGATCTCGGCGGTCTCAACAGCGACGCCGGTGCCTGCGCCAATCGCGATGCCCAGGTCCGCCTGGGCCAGAGCAGGTGCATCGTTTACACCGTCTCCTACCATTGCGGTAAACAGCCCCTCGCCTTGCAATTTTTTGACGTACTGCGCTTTGTCGGCGGGCAACACTTCAGCAAAGACCCTGGCGATACCCAGGTCGCGCCCGACCGCCTCCGCCGTGCGCCGGTTATCACCGGTGAGCATGGCGACCTGGATGCCCAGGGCTTGCAGCTCAGAAATGGCCTCGCGCGATGTTGCCCGCACACGGTCGGCAACTGCGATCAACCCCACCGCCTGACCATTCATGGCGACGGCCATGACGGTTTTTCCCTGTGCCTGCAATGCCGCGAGGTGTTCCTGTTCCTGTGCCGTCAACTGAATAGCGTGCTCAGCCAGGAGTCTGGCCGTTCCCACCAGTATGGTCCGGTCCTCTACGAGGGCCTGCACGCCCCCACCAGCAATCGCCTGGAACTGGCGGTATGGTAAGATCGCCAGCTGGTGGTCTTTTGCCCCCTGGACGATAGCCCCGGCGAGGGGATGTTCCGAGTCCGCTTCTGTCGTCGCTGCCACCTGGAGGAGCTTCATTTCATCCAGTCCCTGCGTTTTCCCGGCGGCGAACAGGATGGTATCGGTCACCGACGGTTTCCCTTCGGTCAAGGTGCCGGTCTTGTCAAAGATGATGGCCTGGATCTTGGAGGCCTGTTCCAGGGCCGTTGCATTCTTAATCAGTATTCCATTCCTGGCCCCAATACCCGTCCCAACCGCTACCGCCGTTGGTGTTGCCAGGCCGAGCGCATCAGGACAGGCAATCACGACTGCGGTCACTGCCAATGTAAGTGCAAACAGGGCGGTTTGTCCAATGACAAAAAACCAGATCAGGAAGGTCAGCACACCGGCAGAGACCGCTGCCAGGACAAGCCATTCCGCCGCCCGGTCCGCGAGACGCTGTGCCGGCGCTTTGGAGTTCTGGGCCGTCTGCACCAGTTGGACAATCTGAGCCAGTGCGGTCTCACTGCCTACCCTGGTCGCTTTGAAGCGCAGTGAGCCGGAACCGTTGACCGTTCCTCCAATGACCTCATCGCCCACCTGTTTGCTCACCGGGAGACTTTCTCCCGTCACCATGCTCTCATCGATCGAACTTTCGCCTTCCATGATAACGCCATCCACAGGCACCTTCTCGCCAGGGCGTAGCAAGAGCAGCGTATTGACCTGTACCTGCTCGACCGGTACGGTGCGGATTTCTCCATCCGCTTCAATCACATTTGCCTGCGAAGGAGCCAGGCGTAGCAGAGCATTGAGAGCATCAGAGGTGCCACGACGGCTGCGCATCTCCATCCAATGACCAAACAGCACAAACGTGACCAGCATCGCCGCCGCGTCGTAGCTCGTCTCAACCCGAGGCGCAAAGAAGGTCACGAAAACGCTGAAGAAATAGGCCACCAGCACCCCCAGGCTGACCAGGACGTTCATATTTAACGCGCGGTTACGCAACGCACGCCAGGTTCCTGAGTGGAAGATCCAGCCACCCCACCAGACGACAGGCGTCGCCAGGACAAGCAGCACCCAGTTCGGGCTGATGCCGAAGGGGGTGGGCAGGTGTATCTTGAACACATTGATGCCCAGTGGTGAGTAGAGCACGATGGGGATCGTCAACACAAGGGAAACGAGGAAGCGCGTGCGCATATCAGCTTCCATCGCCTTCGCCAGAGCGGGTTCGCTCATATCGTGTTCCATGCCCCCCATCCCGGCGTGAGCGCGCTGATCCATTGCTGGCTGTGCGCGCTTTTCAGCCATCAGAGGCGTGCCGGCGTGCTGCATATCCTTCTGGTGATCGACCTGACCACTTTCCGTCAGCGGTTCTCCGCAGAGGAAGCCGCAGTCGTTGACCAACGCCTGGAGTTGAGCTTCGCTCAGTTTCGTCTCATCATACCTGACCGTAACGGTCTGCGAGACATAGCTTGCATCCACATGCTCGATGGCATCATGCTTGCTGAGGCTTTTCTCAATCTCCGGAGCGCATCCGGCGAAATTCATGCCCTTGACAGGTAGTGTGAGAGTCTTCATCTCTTCAGTTACTCCTCTTTAATATCGTTCGTCTCGGCTCTCATTTTCAGCGTTTCTCTATCCATGTAATGTTTCTATACCATAGAACATCCTCTGTTGCTAGTATTTCTAGCACGACAGAAGCATCATCCGCCATATACTCAGCCAGCCATCAGGTAGCACTCACGAGAACCTCAGCACAGCATGCGAGACTAGGAAGTGAAAAGAGGGCGACCAGACATGATGGATGGAAAGAAAAGGAAGAGAGAATGATGAAAGGACAGGCAAAGAGACAGAGAGCAGTGAGGGGTAGACCTGCATTCCTCATTTTGCTCGTCGCACTCCTGGTGATCCTGGGACTCATCCTCTGGGCGCGCAGCAATGGAGGCGCGTCCGGAAACGCAAACGGCTCTACGACCACGACGCCATCTGACGCAATGACCCGGACGAACGCAGGAGGCCAGGTCACTATTATCGTCACCTGGCAGGGACGTGCCGCCGGACCGGTCTTCGCGGTCGAGATGGATACCCACGCCGTGGACCTTGATAGCTACAATCTGCGGCAACTAGCAGTATTACGCAATGACAAAGGGCAGGAGGTACAACCTGTAGCCTGGAATGCACCAACTGGTGGGCACCATCGCAAGGGTACGCTCTCCTTCCCGGCAACATTTGCCGATGGAACCCCCGTCATTGGAGCAACGACAAAGAGCATTGAACTGACGATCCGTAACGTAAGCGATGTACCGACGAGGAGCTTTCGATGGACACTGTAAAGACCGATAGAGCACTACAACGACAGAAGCCAGGATATCAGTCGCTATGGCGACCACTTACCTTTGGATTGCTCGCAGCTTCAGGCTTGCTCGTCTTCTACCTGGGTACCATTACACTTGCTCAGGGATGGGGGCATGCAACTGAGCAACTTCTCGACGATTTCTGGTTCGTCAGCGCGATCATCGCCGGATTTGGCACGCAGATAGGTCTCTACACATACCTGCGGCGCATGCACCTGCATGCAATGGCGGGTGGCGTGACTGTTAGCACCGGGACCAGTACTATCGCAATGCTCGCTTGCTGCGCCCATCACCTGACTGATGTGTTTGCTATCATTGGACTGTCCGGTATCGCGCTGTTTCTCAACGCCTACAAAACGCCGTTGCTCTGGGTAGGAATCGTGATGAATCTCTTCGGCATTGCCTACCTGCTCTGGAAGATTCGTCAACAAAGACAACCATTGCGGGTAACATGAAATGAAAGGCTGACCAGGGTGTCAGGCCTCAGTCCTTTGAACCGATCTAGACTGGGACGTTCATTTCTGCTACACTGAAGGGGCGGATGGTTGACAGAGGCTTTACATCAAGAGAGACAGAAAGATGCCGGGCCGAAGCTTTCCCGAAACCCTGAGGACTCTGCACGTCACGGTGGACAAAGCACAAAGGAGCAGCGTATGCGTCTGGCGGTCCTCTTGGCGAATTCAAAAACGAGCATCCTTCTGAGTTATCATATCAATGTGTCCAAACTGGAAAATCCAATTTGCCAACAATTTCATCCATAGGTGATGCTTGACCAAATTGCTATCCTGTGGCGTGAAGAGTTTTCTCACAATGAATGGTATGAATCAGCATAGGGAAAGAAGGGGAAAGATAAAGAGGAGAACAGATGATGACAATTCTCAAGCGGTTACCTCTTTTCGTCGTACTTTTTGTAATGTTAGCGCTTACGTTTTTTGGCCTGCAAGCGCAGACTGCGCATGCGCAACAAGTGATGCCATCCGGATCATGCGGCGACACTGTCTCCGACGATGCCCAATTGTTTGGAAGTCGGATCGTAGATATAGTAAATCAGGCTAAGGCAATTAATGATTCCCTTCAGGCAGATACGCGGGTGGTTACTGTAAGCCAAAATAAACTTGTTGGTAGCAGTTTGAGGAACTACTTTTACTATATACAGTCTAAATGCCCTAACTGGGGAGGGCCAAACTTCATGGTTCTCATCTTGGCGAAAGGCAATGAGCCATTTCTCCATTTGGGGAGTAATTTTAGCACAAAGATGACCGCTGCTGATTTCCAGCAGATGACTCTCAGCATCCGCTCCGAATTTACTAATGGCAACTATACCCAGGCCACCATTGACCTTCTCAAGCAGGTTCAGAAGAAGCTTAGCCCCGACTACACCTGGATTTGGATGACGCTAGCAGTTCTGGTTGCCTTAGGTGCAGCAGGAGTCCTGGCAGTTGTGTTCGTTCGACGACGACGGGCAGTGGCAGTGGCAACAAATGCTCGGGAGAGTGCTATACAGGCGAAGCAAGCGGCAGTGAATGCAATCAGCCTATTGAGTAGGCAGATAGGAGATTTGTCGCCCCGAATTGAAGTTCTCCTGGCACTTATCCCTGAAGTCGCAGCAACTCAATTAAGTGGTTTGTTTGAAGCCGCAAAGGAGAAAGCAAGTAGAGTACAGGAGCGCTTAGGTAACCTGCTGGGGAATCCTGCTACAAATCCTGACAGTAAGACATTACAGCTGGAGCACTATGCGCAGATGCAATGTGACTATCAAGAGGTTTACAACGAAGCGCAAGAACCTCAGTACCTACTGAATGCGGCTGAAACTGCTGTTCAAAGGCTGGAGAGAAACCCCCACGAACAGATTGATTTTCAACAGCTAACAACACAAGGTCCTCCCGAGGGGTATCGGTCCATTTCCCGACCAGGCTACTCCTCAGAATCAACGTGGTCAGGTCAATAGCAGACGACGCATTCGGCACATTGAAAGGGGGTATAGGCAGGCATTAGTCTTCGAACACCTGGCATAGAGGTGTTGCTCATCTGATTGCTAAGCAATGATCAAAAAATGTACGTGAAAAGGAGAAGTAACTCATGGAAACTCTTCGTCAGAAAGCACGAATTTTGTCTTTGGCATGGCTCCATCAAATTGCCGATGCAGCGATTGATACGCAATCCATTCCCGTTGTGCAGCAACATATCCGTGATCTGGAACAAGCCATTTCCGATTTACGTGAAGCACAGGCAGAAAATGCTGGGGCAATCGCTGGACTCAATCGGCAGATAAGCCAGCTTCATCAACAGGAGGCAACCCTGAATACTCAGGCAGACGCACTTCTGCAGTTGAAGCCTCCACGTGAAGATTTGGCTGCAACAGTCGA
>DAOTTD010000202.1:0-6438 GCA_034438015.1 Ktedonobacteraceae bacterium
GTGTCTCTCTCTGCAAGCTCTCCAGCACTGCCTTCATTTTGAAATCGGCGGTATAGGTTTTCTTCTCCATGATATCAATCCTTTTGATGTCTCACTTTCCTCTGTCTAGGATATCCTAGACTGGACACAGTCAGGTGCAGGGAGTCATTACCAATTACCGTAAAAAACACCCTCTACAATCTCCATCCCCGTCGCCAGGGGCCAGACAGATGCCACCAGGGAGGGAAACGCTATGAACCTATTGCTTCCATACCTGATCACCTGGGTGCAGCAATACGGCTATCCGGCCCTGTGGCTCATCATCTTTGTGGCGGCTATTGGTATTCCCCTACCCGTCAGTTTTATACTCCTGGCGGCTGGCGCTTTTGCTGCATTGGGGGATTTCAACGTCTTATTATTAGGAGTGATAGCGGTGACGGCTTCGACCAGCGGAGACCAGATCGGATACCTCCTGGGGCGCTCCGTCGGCACACGGATTCTGGCCTGGCTGGGCCACCCAGGACGGTTCAATCCGATCTCGCAACAAAGCTTGCAGCGCGCTCACATCTATTTTGAAAAGCGTGGTGGCCTGGCCATCTTCCTGAGCCGTTCCATCGTCTCGGCCCTGGGTGGAACTATCAACCTTCTGGCAGGAGCAGCGGTCTACCCTTATCACCGTTTTTTGCTTTATGATATGTGTGGAGAAGTATGCGCCGCCATTATTCCACTGGTGCTGGGATATATATTTGGCGCGAGTTGGGAGGCTCTCGGCGACGTTCTTGGCATGGTTTCGTTGCTCATCCTGGCCCTGCTTGTCGCTATCTATCTCACCTATCGATTGATACGCATGCTCCTACGGATGAGGGCGACACGGGCGGCATTAGACTTGCGCATCGAGGCAAAACGGGTGCCTCTACCCGGCATCAAGGAAAGCCCCGATTCTTTGCCACTTTAAGGAGGTGTCAAACGTATAAAAGTGAAAAGGCGGTTTGTATACACGGATGTTTCCGAAGGCATGCCAAAAACATGTCCAGGGGACTAGAATGAAAGAGAGAGTTGCGTTATAATTGGAAGAGGAATAATTTCCGACCTGGCTGTGTTTCTACTAGTAGAGACAGGATGCACGTCATTGATATCCTCCCACTCGGCACTCGGACAAATTGGTCCGAACAAAGAAGGCTCGCTTTCCCTGAGTGTAGGACCAGACCGACTAACGATATATCTTGCTGCTTAGGATATTACTTTTCATGGAGGCGCACAATGATAGACTTAGAGCGTGCCATGACGGGAACAACGCTTACCATAAACAAGTCACAAGAACAGAAAGGTCGCGATGAGGAACCATTCGACCTTGTTGAAAAGTTCCTTAAGAAAGACCTTGACTATACATCTGAGGATGACGCGGAGGAGTCACCCGAAAAGAACGATCAAGAGCTAGAAGAAGACCTCAACGGTCTAGAGACGGGACCTCTTGATCTGGAAACCGGACCGCTGGAGATGGAGGAGATACACGATCTGCACGAGGCCCTGGCCCCACTCTCCAATCCACCTGAAATGGAGGCCGATTCGGTGCTGACCCTTCCCACAATTGCGACTGAGGAAGAACATCCCGTTCGCCGCTCTGCTATGCGTCGACGCCGTTCAGAGGACCAGGACGAGAATGCTGTCAATGCCGCCGATGCAGGAGAGTCCGATGCTGTGATGACGTACCTGCGTGAGATCGGGCGCGTACCGATGATTACGCACGAACGCGAGATCGAACTCGCCCAACGCATTGAGGCCGGCGATCGCGATGCGATGAAACAGTTTATCCTGGCTAACCTTCGCCTCGTTGTGAGTATCGCTAAACGCTACGTAGGGCGCGGCCTGACCCTCCTCGATCTGATTCAAGAAGGCAATATCGGGCTGATCAGGGCCGTCCAGCGCTACGACTGGCGCCGGGGTCATCGTTTCTCCACACACGCTACCTGGTGGATTCGCCAGGCGATCAGTCGCGCAGTGGCCGATAAAGGTCGCACGATCCGCTTACCTGTGTATGTGAATACCGCCCTGAACCGCATCCGCCGCGAACGCCAACGCTTGCTGCAGGAGTTGGGGCGCGAACCAACGGAACTTGAATTGGCCGAGGCTACCGGCCTGGACCCCATTCGTATGACCGAGCTACAGGCTGCTCCAGGAGCTCCCGTCTCCCTGGAATTGCCGGTCGGCGAAGATGAGGAGCAGGAACTGGGCGATGTACTGGCCGATACGGAATCCGCTTCGCCCGAAGATCTCGCAACCACCCAGACCCTGAAGGATGAAGTACAACACGTGCTGGAGTCAGTTCTGACCCCACGTGAGCAGCTCGTTCTGCAGTTGCGCTTCGGCCTTGGCAATAGCCAGGCACATCCCCTTGAACAGGTCGGTCGCGAACTGGGGATCACCCGCGAACGCGTACGCCAGATCGAGGCCGGTGCGCTCGCGAAATTGCGCCAGCCACCCGTCCTGGATCGCTTGCGCGGCTAAGATCCAGCCAGAAACAGAGACAAGCAGAGTCCCCAGAGAAGAGGGTCCAGAATAAAATGTCTGAAACTTTCTTCTCTGGGATTTTGTGTAGAGAGAAAGATGAGGCACGCATGTTCGACCCCCAGATCCTTACATTTATTGGCGTCGCTCTGGTCCTGACGATTACCCCTGGTGCAGATACCATGCTCGTTATGCGTAATGTCCTTGCGCGCGACTCGCGGGCCGGTATTATGACGACGCTGGGCATCTGCTCCGGCCTGTTCGTGCACGCTACGCTCTCCGCCCTCGGTCTCTCCTTCATTCTGGTGCGCTCGGCCACCGCTTTCGAGGTGGTGAAGTTCGTTGGCGCGTGCTATCTGATCTTCCTCGGCCTGCGCTCCCTCTGGCAGTTGTTACGTGCCCACCGACACGCGAGAGCTGGAGAAGCTGCCACACATGGGCAACCTTCTGTGCAGCAGAAAGCCGGTGCATTGAGGTCGTTCAGGGAGGGGCTGCTGTCGAATATACTCAATCCCAAAGTGGCGATCTTCTACCTCGCCTTCCTCCCACAGTTTATGCACAGGGGCGATCCGGTGCTGGCTAAATCGCTTCTGCTGGCGGCTATCCATTTTGCGCTGGGCGTGCTCTGGCTCTCGCTTGTGGCGATCTTCCTGGGGCGCGTGCGCGTCTTCGTGACGCGCTCGTCGGTACGACGCGGCCTGGAGGCGGTAACTGGCACAGTCCTGATCGCCTTTGGCATACGCCTGGCCCTGGCACAGCGCTGACCGCTTCACACCAGCATTGTCAGCAATGTACCAGGCGTGACAGCCTCATACTCGCTGCCGAGCTGGTTGATCACCTGCTTGAGTTCGGACGGTCCCATCTTCCAGGCCAGTACATAGGTATTTAGCAATACAGGACGCCCTGAATAGGCTGCGGCCCCCGTCTTGATCATAGAGATGGCTTCATCGACGGTGGTTGCGAGGCCGAGGTTTTGATAGACGGGAACGCCTGAGAAGAGGGTGTAGCTGGCGTTTGTCTGGCCACTACCGCTCAGGACGCCACGCACGCCATAGGATTGTAGCTCCTGCGCATACTGTTGTTGCAGATTTCGATCTATCAATGCCATGCCCGAGCCTTGCAGTAAAGCGCGCAGGAAGAGCACGAGGTTCTGCCCAAAGTTCGACTCCAACACTTCCAGGGTTGTAAGGTTCAACCGCTGCATCAGGCGACCGGTCTTCTCAAGAAATGTCGCAAACTGCTCACGCGGCCAGTCCGAGGGATACATATACCCGATACCGCTCGGGCCGGCGATAAATTCGTCGTTGGGAGTCGCGGTACGCGCATAATAGTCCAGCATGGCGGGCGCGGCTTGCAGTAGCACCGGCGCAATCGACCAGCCGACAGGAATAGCGCCGCGCATGGGATCTCGCCAGAGCTGGAGGAAGCGCTCCTGCATATACTGCAAGTTGTCGCCCTCGCTCATGGTGAATGAGACATAGGTCTTCCCAGGTTCGGCAATATGCGCCTGCTGGGGAGCAGGCATCGTAACTGATGCCCGCTGCACACCTACCCATACTTCGAGGTTTGAAAAGTAGTCGGAAGCAAAAACCGGCAAGGCAGCGTGCGAGGTGAGAACAACGCCCGCTCCCTCCTGGATAAACCAGCCGAAGTGACCGGTGCCCGGAGCATAAGCATTGAGTATTCGTTGCATGAGGCAGCGTTCCGAGAGTAGCCCCGCCGTGAAATCGGGCAGGAAGCCGAGCGGGTCCAACCAGTAGATAAAGGCGCGCGTGGCTACCAGAAAGGGTCGTATCCCGACCGTAATCGCCGGGTCCAGTCCGGCGACGAGCTGTGGTGCCGCGCCGCTGAACAGATTGTCCTTCGCCCAACGGTAAGCTTGCAGACGATTGGTCCACTTATAGACGCGCAGATCGCTGAGGATCGACAGGTTATATGGTTCCTCCTGGAACTCCTGCGCCTGCTCGGGCGTCACGACAATACCATCGCGCTGCCCCGCCACCATCGTTGCAATGTTGACGCTATCACTCAAGGTAGGATCGTAGATGATCAGGCCCTGCACAAGCGAACGATATTCCGTCAGAAGTGCGTGCAGAATATCTTCCCCCGCCAATGGAGAAACGTCTCGCGGAATGGAGGATAGGGCGGCGTCGAGCCAGAATGCGTCATTCGCCCTAGTCGGTAGATAGACGCGCGGCTGCGGACGGTTGATGAGTCCGACAAGAGTAGCAACGGTGAACTGGACTTCGCGCGGGGCCGAATTTACATGATAGATGTCCAGATGTTGCGGTGCCTGAAATACCGGCAGGACGCGCTCGTCGACCATGCTCTTATCCATGTTTTCGTTCCCTCTACACTTTAAACTCTGCCTGACGGCGGTCCTTATTATAACATACAAGTTCACTTAACACACCGAGAGATTTGAAGGCTGTGCTATACTGAGAATAGAAGACTTCGGGGAGGTTGGTATGGTATGGCACATGTATGGGATGATCTGATGAAAATGCTCGCACGCGCCAATCCACAAGATTTGTTGTCCTTTTTATTGAAAGACACCCGCTATCTGGCAGATATCACGAATGAGCAGAGAGTGCGCTCTGTCACTGCGGACTACCTCTGCAAAGCCAATCGAAATGGCGAAGACATTGTGGTCCATGTCGAATTTCAGCGCTATCACGACAAGAAAATGGGCAGGCGTATGTGGGAATATAATAGTGTCATCACATTTCTTACTCACTTGCCTGTTTATTCATTTGCACTCTACCTGTGCAAAGACGAGCACATCGTTGAGCCTCCCTACCAATTGGAGGCAGCCAATGGTGATGTACTTCATATCTTTAACTATCAAAATATCTTCTTATGGGAAGTTCTTCCTGAAGAATTACTGCAGGCCCGGCTAGCGGGCTTACTCCCATTGTTACCACTTACAAAGGGTGCTGTAGAAGCGCGAGACGCCATAGTGACAGCAATGATTGATGGACTGAGGCAGGCCGGCAAAGAAGATATTCTGGCACTGGGATATGCTTTTGCAGGTTTAGTTTACGATACTGAAGCAGACAAACAATGGCTGAAAAGGAGGTTTGAGATGTTTCATAGCATGCTTGAGGGTTCCTGGTCTTATCAAGAGATGGTACAAAAAGGCATCGATCAGGGTCTTGAGAAAGGCATCAAACAGGGCGTCGAGCAAGGAGAGCTGAAAGCATCAAAACGTCTTCTGGCGCGCCTTATAGAAACACGCTTTCCTACGTTGAGTAGCCTGGCCCAAAACCATACAGAACACATTCAAGATATAGACATCTTGAACGCGGTCATCGACAAACTGCTGTTAGCGGAGACCGTTGAGCAGGCTCAACAGGCGCTCTCAGAGATTACTTCTTCAGAAGGCCCCGACTAAAAAATACTTTCTCAGTAACTCTTCAGTAGGGATGGGGCTTGCCCCCATCCGGCTCGGCCAGCGCGATCATGCCTGGTCAAAGGACCTTCGGACAGGCCGGATGGGGGCAAGCCTTTCAACAGTAGGTTTTTGGGTGGAAGAGGAAGCGACACGACCAACCATTCTGATACGATAGAGAGTCTACGAAAACTTTCATCGTATCAGGAGGAAAGCCATGTCTTACCCAGAGCCATTATCACAATGGAGAGAAACGGTGTCAAGTGCATTTCCCAACTTGAGCCTGCCACAAGTGACGGTGCTCGCGCTGTGGAGCTATGGAATGGTGTTGGCTAAATCGTGTGGCATCACGCTAGTCTGCGCTACGCTGGCCGTGCAATTAGGGTGTTCGGAGGCCAACCTGGTCCAGCGGTTACGCGAATGGTGCTATGGGGCCAAAGACAAGCGCGGGACGAAACGACAAGAACTGGAAGTGAGCACCTGCTTTGCGCCCTTAGTGGGCTGGATCTTGAGCTGGTGGCCAGCCAGCGAGCCGCGCCTGGTCTTGGCCCTGGATGCAAGTA